>CAYXWX010000143.1:0-8166 GCA_964468915.1 uncultured Pirellulaceae bacterium | reverse complement strand
TCGACAATTGCAACGGGTCGGCCAGTGTCCGTTTCATGCTGAGACGACGGATCAACTCCCAACGCCGAGCACAAGGTCGCCAGTACGTTGCCAACACCACATTTGTTTTCCTCGACGTGCATGCCGTCTTCGCTGGTGCGGCCGTACACCTGACCGCCAGCAATGCCACCACCTCCCATGACACAGGACCATGCTTGAGGAAAATGATCGCGCCCGCCCTGACTGTTGATACCCGGCGTACGACCAAATTCACCCATCCACAAAATGGTGGTGGATTCGAGCAGACCACGATCTTCCAGATCCCGCATCAACGTGGCCCAACCCGCATCCAGTTCTTCCGACAAAGACTGGACGGACTCAAAAATATTTGAATGAGTGTCCCAACCGACGCTGGCAGTTGTTGAGCTATCAAGGTTGACTTCGACGAACGCGGCACCATGTTCGATCAATCGCCTTGCCAGCATGCAACCCTGGCCAAACACGCCTTCGCCATATTCACGTCGAAGTTTTTCGGGTTCTTTGGACAAATCGAATGCAGCAGCCGAATCTCCGTTCATTAACTGAACGGCTCCTTCATAGACGGTCTGATGAGCGAGTGCGGCGGGCGAAACATGTTGACCGATAAAAGAACTCTGGTGCATTTTCAGCAATTCCAAACGTCGTTTCACGCGATCAGCATCGATCCCTGCGGGCGGTTTCAACCCAGGGATATTCATGCTTGCAAAACTTGATGCGTCGTTTTGTTCAGAGTCATTGCCGGGGCGCTGAAACTGGCCACCAGAGCCAGTAACTCGCAACGGACTGTAGCGAGGACCCAGAAAGCCCGAACCTGTCGACGAATCGGAAAACAGCCTGCCTTGGCCAACGCTGATAAAGTTCGGCAGCGCGTCTTTTCTGTCACCCAATTCTCTGGCAAACACGCTACCCATCGAAGGATATTTGATCGGGCCCATCGGTGGCTGACCGGTCTGCATCAGGTAGGTGCCGCGAGTATGATCACCCTCTTTCGTACTCAGACTTCGAATGATGGCCAGCTTGTCGGCTTGTTGTGCCAACTTCGGCAAATGCTCGCTGATTCGTATTCCGGGAACGTTCGTGGCGATCTCTTTGAACTCGCCACCGTTTTCATGGTCCGGCTTCAAATCAAAGGTATCCATCTGGCTCGGGCCTCCGCCCATCCAGAGCACAATACAGTGACGACGCCGATTCGGATCGGTAGCAACTCGGTTGGCGAATGTCGGCATCCAACCGCTTGCCGAAACGGTGCAGACTCCGGCAGCGGCTGATTTCAACCATGTTCGGCGGTGCATTTTATACTCCCGTTTGTAGTAACGCCTTCAGGCGTCTTACCCTTGCTCGTTGGAACGCCTGAAGGCGCTACAACAATCATCAATGGTTCATCGTGAATTCAACACTGTTAATCAGAACCCACAACACGTCACCCAGCGTCTCACTTTTTCCTGTATTGTCTGCCTGGCCTCGCAGAAACTCTGCATAACGCGACTTCTCATCGTCAGTCGGTTTCCGAGACAACGTGGCAACGAAAAGTGTTTCGATTCTTGTTGAGTCATCAAAAAATGGCGCTGAAAGACTTCTTAAAACTCCCTTGGGTGCGTCGGTCGTAGCGGACGCAATCATTGGCCCGTTCATCAGAATCAACGCCTGAGGAATTCCTGCCTGGTAGTCGGTACGCTGATCAATCGACGTGCGGAACTGAGCAAGAAACGCGGCTCGACCGGGATCAGAAAACCGATCCACATTCGATGCGATCGCCAGGTTCATCGGTCGATTGAAATGACTGCCCAAATCCGCTCTACCCGTTGCAGTCGCGAGACAATCGTAAAGCTGTTCAGCAGTGAGTGGTTTAAGTGGAACCCGAGCAAAATATCTCACATCCTTCGAATTAGATTCCTGGTTGTTCTTGCTGGACAACTGATATGCCTGGCTGTTGATCAACACTCGCATGAGTTCTCGCACATCAAAATCTGACTGAACGAAGTAACGCCCAAGCTGATTGAGTAACTGAGGGCTGTCCGGAATATTGTGGCCTCCCATATCGTCTACCGGATCGACCAGTCCCTGGCCAAAAAGGTGGCCCCAGATTCGATTGACGGTTGCCTGAGCGAAATGGCTGTTTTTCGGATGAGTGATCCAGGAAGCCAATTGCTCACGGCGAGAACCACCCGTCACCTCTGCTTCTTTCAGTTCATCGATGTCGGCCTGAGTCATCCCGTGTCCGCCGTGCAGGCTGACCGGAAGTTTGGGCTCAACAACAGTCTCCGTTTCGGGCAACTTGACGCTTCCGAAATCTGCATCGCGAACTCGTAAAACCGGACTGACCATCTCGATCTTGCCTTGAGGACGCGAGATCTGAGCAAAATATGCCGCCAGTCCCCAGAAATCTTTCTGCGACCAATGATCGAACGGGTGATCGTGACACTCTGCACACTCCATTCTCATTCCCAGGAACGTTCGCGAAGTCCGCGCCGCAAGTTCCTCAGCATTCATCTTCGCGGCTGCGTAGAACAATAGCGGACCGGATTCGTTGACTCGACCTTCGGCCAGCAACAGTCGCCGAACCAATTCGTCATAAGGCAGATTCTCGGCAAAAGCATCTGAAAGCCACTGCTCCAGTTTTCCGGAACCGCCCAGTCGAGAAATCGCTGTTTCATCATCAGGAACCAGCACGCGCTTCCAGATTCCGCCCATATGCAAAGCGTGCTCGCGGCTGTCGAGCAATTGATCGATCAATTCACTGCGGCGATTCTCCTGATCCAGATTAAAAAACTGGTTGTATTCACCAACGGTTGGAACTCGTCCGATCACGTCCAAGTAAACTCGACGAAGAAAGGTCTCATCGTCAGCCAGATCGACTGGTTCAATTTCTTTTTCCTGCCACAGATCTTCCAGCAACCGATCGACTCGCGATGTCATCGCCATGGATGACGAGGGGATCGGAACAATCGGCACCGTTGTCGCAGCGGCCAGTGGTTCAGGCTCAAACGAAACTGGCTCACGTTCTTTGGCGGCAATTAAAGTTGACTCGTTGTTTGCTCCCTCTTTGCCGGCCGATCCCGGGTCGGTTTTCTCAGATTCAGACGTTTCCGGTTTCTTTTCTGGTGCCTGATCGGGTTTAACGAATAGATCTGGTGCAACTTCGGGCTCAATCATCGCCAGTTGATTAGCAACGACTTCGTTCGAATCAGACGGAACATTGGTGCTGACCAACCCGGCTTTCGAATCCATGCCTGCAAGAACGATCGGAGTCCCGGCAGCCACACCAAGATCGAAAATGTTGGTTGGACCCCCGCTTGGGTAATCAAAACTGACTGATTGCCATGTGGCAGCATCCATTGAGTCCTCAACTCGGAACGTTCCCTCGCGCACCTGACAGGAAACCGGCATTCTGGTTTCGGGATCGATCGTGAAAACCGCCGTAAACGTTTGTGCTTTCGAATCGGTTGATTCAAAAACTAACGTCAGCTTCAACCATCGACCTCTCTCATCATCCACGCGGATGGCAGACTCCCAGACGATTTGCCAGTCTGCACTCGAATCAACCACTCCCCCTGCACTGTTGGCAAGCCATGCAAACAACTGATCATCCAGCGGCCGCCACGAATCCTCCGCTTCAGTTTGATAAATCGTCGCCTCGTCTCGAACGTAATTCATCCTCATTCCAGAATCACCCGATGCAAACCACGTTTGATTCGCATCGCGCCGAGCCATAATCTGATTCGACGCGGAAATCCAACTGCTGGTTCGACCGGAATCGGTCTGCACCCATGGCGCCGACTTTAGCGCTTCAAGCATTTCCGCCCACGATGTTATCGGCTGAACAGTCCAGAAAGAAAACAACCCCAGCAGCACAGCTGCCGCGACAAATCCCCCAAACCAACGCGAAATCATTCGTGATCGAGGCGATGAATCATCCGGTCGACCATTCTCTGAATCTGAATACAATGACGATCTCAATACTCGTCGGTCCACCGAAGCATCTGAATCATGACCGAAGCCGTTGCGACCCGATGGTTCAGACGTCGCCATGACGGCTTCGTATTCTTCGTCCAGCTGACGACACAATCGATCAACAAACTGATCGTCCGGTGTTTGAATCGGTTCCAGTGAATCAAAGAACTGCTGAGTAAACTGCTGACTCAGCTGCTGACTCAGAGCATCTTCCTGCCGGTCACGATCAACAGCCTGATGATCGTCCGGGTCAAAGTTGTCTGGTTGTTTCTGTTCGTGGTTCATTGGATCGAGCTCCTGTCTGTCGGCTCGATGGGATCTTTTGGAAAGTGGTTCGTACTAGATTGATGAGTTTGTTCCCGGCGTTCGAAACGTTCTCGGAATTCCAACCGAGCCCGATACAGAATGGACTCGACCGCTTTTTCTGTCAGGTCGAGCCTCGTGGCCATTTCCCTCACAGATAGTTTGTCAAGATATTTCCATTCCAGACACTGACGCCTCGTTTCGTCCAGTTCCTCCAACACCGCCATCACATCGCTGGCTCGTTCGGTTCGCTCCAGACGATCGGACGGTCGGTTATCCGAGTGTTTCTCTGTTTCAATCACGCTTTGCAGATTGGCTCGCTGATTCATTGCCACATTCGAGCGAGCTTTGGCACGATGATGGTCCATCGCCTTGTGACGAATCACACCTCTCAGCCAGCCGAACAGTTTGGTGGTTTCGGGATCCAGCTCGCTGGACTTTCGACACAGTGCCAACAAACTTTCTGACACAAGATCTTCTGCCACCTGTCGGTCACCAACCAACTGCCAGGCAAAACGCCATGCGGACGGAAGATATCGCTGATACAGCTGTTGCCACGCAGCGCTGTCTCCCATCTGCATCAAACGCAATAACTGAGCATCCGACGCAATCGCGCTCGATGATGAATCTGCGCAGACGGCTGGATCGGTCGCGTCGCAACCCGAGGGTAACTGATGGTCCTCGGCTTCCTTCATCTTTTTCTGCTCGGAATGAAGTGCATTCTGCCCGATCTTGTGCTCCCTGTTTGACTGTGGCCCGCGGGAAGCGATTGCTTGAGTTTCGCGTTTTATTCAGTTCCAAAATAACGGAAGCTTTGGACTGCTTCCACTTTATGGAGATTCAATCATTCGCTGGTAAAGTCTCGGTGGAGCCCATTTTCACGCTTGGAAAAGCCCCATTTGCTTGTATTTTTCGCCGCGTGCGTGTTCTAAATGAGTGTTTGCAGGCTATAAAGCGACGAAAAGTGCGAAAAGATGGGCCGAACGTACGAATCGGACAGACGGATTTTGAACCATGAAATTGAATGTGCTACTTCTGTTTGTGTCAGCCACCATCTTCTCAGTGAACACACTGATCGCTCAAACCGGAGCGAAAGCGAGACAGGTACCCAACATCCGAGTTCTTGATTCCAACAAATGGGACCAAGTAGACGACTCGGTCGAACAAGGTCTCGCATGGCTGGCGACTCAACAGAATGCGGACGGATCTTTTCGAACCATTGAAATAGGACAGCCGGGCGTCACGGCGTTTTGCGTGATGGCTTTTCTGGCGAAAGGAAAAACGCCTGCCGATGCCGAATATGGGCCAGCGATCTCCAAGGCAATCGATTTCATTTGTGCTCAACAAAAACGAAACGGTTTACTGGCTACCATCGCACCGAACAAGGTTCCAATTCCACGAGTGCCCAATTCGCAGCACGAAGAACATCTTCCCGCAGTTTACAACCATTCGATCGCGGCTCTTGCGCTGACCGAGGCCTATGGCGAATGCGAAAAGGAGCAGGCCGACAAATTGATCGACGTCATCGAACGAGCCGTCTCCGCCACGCTGGAAATGCAAAACTGGCGCAAGCACAGAATGGACAAGGGCGGGTGGCGTTATCTTGGCAAGCCCTACAGCGACGATTCCGATTTATCCATCACTGGCTGGCAGCTGATGTTTCTTCGCTCAGCCAGAAACGCTGGATTCGAAGTTCCTCAAGAGAACATCAACTGGGCGGTCGCCTACATCGAAAAGTGTTTTCAAAAACAGGAAGGATCATTTAGTTACTGCTCTCGTCACACGCGATCCGTTTCCCGAGCGATGGCAGGGGCTGGAGTTCTTGCGATGGCGCATGCCGGTAAGCACCAGTCTGACATGGCGACTCAGGCCAGCAATTGGATTCTGGAACGAGACTTCACAAAGTTCAATCACGAACCGGCTTGTCAACTTTCGTGGCAGGACGATCGATACAACTATGGAGTCTTTCTATGCACGCAGGCAATGTATCAACAGGGTGGCCGCTACTGGAAGGAATTCTATCCTCCTGTTGTCGATGCAGTTCTCGGTGCGCAAAAGGAAGATGGCTCGTGGCCTGCTGAACCTACCGACCGAGTTTACGGCAACTGCTACACGACAGCATTGTGCGTGCTTTCGTTAAGTGTTTCCGATCAGCTGTTACCCATTTTTCAACGATAAAGTTCAGAACAAGCCGATGAAGTTTCTCGCGTCACTACTGATTGTCAGTCATGTTACTGGATTGGCATTCGCGCAGGAGCGGCGACCTTCCCCACCAACCGACCGCAACATTCTTTCCGTAAAACAGTGGAGACAAGTCGATGCGTCTGTCGATCGAGCGCTCGAATGGTTAGCGAAGGGTCAGAATAATGACGGCTCATTCGAAACTTTTCGTACGGGTCAGCCCGGCGTGACGGCTCTTTGCCTGATGGCATTCATGGCTCAAGGTCACAACGTCGGCGATGGCAAGTACGGTGAAAATCTGCAACGAGCAGTTGACTACATTGGCGCACAACAACAGCCGAACGGGCTCATCGCTCGTCTGGGAACTCGTGGGCCTGCCATAACCCGTCGAGTACCTTTGGAAGCAGGCGTCGCCATTGTCTACAACCACGCGCTTTCGGCGCTGGCGCTGGCGGAAGTCTACGGTCAGGGAAGCGAAAAACAAACGCAAGATCTGAAACCCGTGATTGAACGGGCGATCGACGCGACGCTCGAAATGCTGGCGTGGCAGGATCAAACACCCGAAGAAGGAGGGTGGCGATATTTGACAACAATACAATCGTCAGACGCCGATTTGTCGATCACGGGCTGGCAGTTGATGTTCCTGCGATCAGCTCGAGACGGAGGCTTTGATGTTCCGGCAGAAAGTATCGACAAAGCTGTGCGATACATCGAGACATGCTTCGACGAACGACGCGGCACCTTTTCTTACCTTGCCGGCAGCGACCAACATTTTACTCGTGGCATGGCAGGAGCCGGTATTCTGGCCTTGGCGCACGCAGGAAAACACGACTCTCAAATGGCGACTCAAACCGGTGACTGGATCCTGAAAAACAATTTCAACGAATACAATGCCACCCGAAAATTCCACCCACGTCAGCATCACGGCGATCGCTACCATTACGGCCTGCTGACCTGTTGTCAGGCCATGTATCAACTGGGTGGTCGTCATTGGCGTGAGTTTTATCCTTCGACCGTGGAAGCCATTCTGGCGAATCAGCAACCAGACGGTTCGTGGCCAGCCGAAAGCGATCAGTCAGATAACAAATTCGGAAATCGTTACACGACTGCTCTGTGCGTGCTTTCGCTAAGTGCCCCCAATCAGCTTTTACCAATTTTTCAGCGGTAATCAAAGACTTGATCCGATTCAACACAAAATGATTCGAAAGTAACATCAATGAACTCTATCCGTGTAGTTTTATTCGTAATTGTGCCGTTCATTTTGACACGACCCGCAGTGGCTCAAGACGCACCCGAGCCACTTGCCAATCCGCAAGCCAGTGTGCTCGATCGTGCGACTTGGAAAGAAGTTGATGCGTCGGTCGAACGAGGCTTGGCATGGCTGGCAACACAACAAAAAAAAGATGGATCATTTGACACATTGGATTCGGGACAACCGGGCATCACTTCGTTGTGCTTGATGGCATTCATGGCTCAGGGAGAAAACCCAGCCAATGGCAAGTATCAAGAACAGCTTGGCAATGCATTGAACTTCATTGCCGAACAGCAGAAAGCAAATGGCTTGATTGCGATGACGGCACCCAACGGGGTGCCCATCCCACGTCATGGCTTCGGCAAAGCCATCGGCAGCCCGAGTGTTTACAACCACGCGATTTCCGCGCTGGCGCTCTGCGAAGCCTACGGTCAGTGCCATCCCGAGCAGGCAGAGCAACT
>CAYXWX010000142.1:0-8188 GCA_964468915.1 uncultured Pirellulaceae bacterium | reverse complement strand
GAAAAGCCGCTAGACTTAAACGAAACGCGCTCTAATCACAACGTGCTGCGTCAGCGAGGGATCCTTTGGCCCTCACTCATGTTTCGGGTTTCGTTTTCGGCATCAAAACTACGTTGGCCACCACATCAACACGCCGGTCGCCACGGTGCTTGCGAGGTCAACCGCGTCTGGCTTTGGTTCGGCTCGAAGGTTCCGCCAAAGTTTTTTAAACCGGGTTGAGCAGTCGAATCGCCACGGTCACGTAGATCAGAATCCCAAGAATGTCGACGATGCCCGCGACGAAAGGATTGCTCATCATCGCCGGGTCCCAACCGAGTTTTTCAAACAAAAGAGGCAGGATCGAACCGGTCAATGTGCCACATAGCACCACCAGCAACAGCGTCAGCGGCACGACGGCAAGCGCGTAGGGGCCAAGGTCTTGTTCGGTTGGCACGAAGAATGGGCAGACGAGATAACCCATCAACGCCAGGCCCGATCCAAGTAGCAAACCCATCGCAAGTTCGCGGTAAACAACGCGACGATAATCACGCAACGTGATATGCCCTCGCGAAAGCGCGGTGATAATCAGCGTCGCGCTCTGGCTGCCTGAGTTTCCTCCACTACTGATAACCAGCGGAATAAACGCGGCCAGCCATACCCATTGCTCGAGTGTTGTTTCGTACCGTTCCAGCACGATGGCTGTCATCAACGCAAAAAAGAATAGCACTGCCAGCCAGATGCCTCGCTTCCATGTCAGTGTCAGCACTGAGGTCTGCAGGTACGATTCGTCCAGTGGGTCCACCGCACCACTGCGGTGAGCGTCTTCGGTGGCTTCTTCTCGCATCACATCGATCACGTCGTCGTGGGTGATAATGCCAAGGATGCGACGTTCAGGGCCAACGACGGGAATGGCCAAAAGGTCCATTCTAGCCACATGGTTGGCGACATCTTCCTGATCGTCCGTGACTCGCACCGCGATCAGATCGGTTTCCATAATGTCCGAAAGCAACTGATCGGGGTTGCGCATGCAAGTTAACAGTTGCCGAGCGGAAACAAGTCCCCGCAGATGGTCCTCATCATCTACGACGTACAGATAATAGATGGTCTCATAATCTTCGGACTGTCGACTGATTTCTTCCATCGCCTGCCGAACGGTCAGCGTTTCTGACAGCTTGGCGAAGTCCGTTGTCATGACAGCGCCTGCAGTTCCCTCCGGATATTGGCTCAGACGCAGAAAGTCGCGACGTTCCTCCGTTGGCATCCTTTGCAGGATGTCATCCAGCACGCCTTCGTCGACGCCCTGCAACAGATCAACCCGGTCATCGGGTGAAAGCTCAGCGACCAGTTTCGCCAGTTGCTCTCGATCCTGAGTTTCCAGAATTTCAATCTGGCGGTGATGTTGGATGTAGGAAAACACATCAACCTGTGTGTCCACATCGGCGTGCGACAGGACTCGCCAAAGCTCTTCGTTGGTCAGGCCGGCCATGAAGTCGGCGGTTCTGGCTGGGTGCAACGCAGTGCAGAACTCGGACATCTCCGGACCGTTACCGGAGGCCAGCATTTCGCGCAGTTCAGGAAGAAAGAGTGTGTTGACCATCGTGGTCACCTGTTCGTTGTCGCGCGTCTTGACAAGGTCGAGTGCGTGTTTGCGGCACCGGCTACGCTTTGCTGGCGATCAATTGATCCAATTCATGTTTCAGCTTTGGCAGGATTTCATCGTAGCCAAAAGCTCCCAAGGCTTCAGTACCTTTTTTCAAGTTGACGACTTTTGGCCCGCACCAGAGCCCCAGATCCGCGTCGTCCGTTTCACCCGGACCGTTGACTCGACATCCCATCACTGCAATCGTGATCGCGTGATCTTTTGCGTATTCGGTCATCTCACGGACCTGTTCGGCCAGATCAACGAAGGCTTCGTTTTCCACGCGTGAACAACTTGGGCAGGAGATGATGTTTAGCGAATCACGATTGAAGTCGACAACGCTACGGACGCGGCCCGCATAGATGTCTTCGATGATTGAACGACCAGCCTCGATCTCTTCGCCCTTGCGTTTGTTGGGAACGGTCAGCGAGACGCGAACCGTGTCTCCGATACCTCGGCCGATCAGTTGTTCAAATGCAATCCGAGTTTTAATGACTCCGTCTGGAGGCATTCCAGCTTCGGTGACGCCCAAGTGCAATGGAATATCGGGGCGAGCTTTCGCAAATCGAGTGTTCGCTTCAACGACCTTGGCGGGATCGCTATCCTTCAGCGAGACGCAGTAGCGAGTGAAATCGATCGAGTCCAGAAACTCACAGTGCTCGAGCGCCGATTCGAGCATTGGAGAAATCGAATCTTCGGAGTCAAACTTCTCTTTCTTTGCCGGGTCCACACTGCCGCAATTCACTCCGACACGCATTGCACAGTCATTGCTTGCCGCGATTTCGGCCAGATACCGGACTTTCTCCTGCCACGGTTTTTCTGTTTCGTGATGATAAAGATGCCCAGGGTTGTATCGAATCTTGTCGACGTGCGGCGCCACGATCTCGGCCAATCGGTAGTTCTCCTGCAAGTCGACCGAAAGGTTGGCAGTAGTCTGCTGCCTGATTTCTGCCAGAGCCGCTGCATCTTTTTTACTGTCGACGGCGATTCGAACCACGTCCGCTCCGGCGTCGTGCATCAGCTGAACGAGGTCCACCGTCGCCATAATGTCGGTGGTTTTTGTTGCTGTCATCGACTGAACCGCGATTGGATTCCCCGCGCCAATCGTGATCGTTCCGATTTTCACCGGACGAGTCTGGTTTCGCGTGATTTCTACCATCGAAGTAACCTTATTTCAAAATCGAGCACGCCATTTTGATTGATGAATGGGCCGCGTACAATGTCGCACGTCGTGAAACATCTGTTTCGTCGCCGCCCCACAAATTATTTACGATTTCGACTCATTGAGAGCGTCTTTTCGAGTGAATTATCAACCCAGATTCAACATCGTGCTCCACCAGCCCGAAATTCCGGGGAATACGGGAGCCGTTGGGCGGACATGCGTTGCGCTCGAGGCGAAGTTGTGGTTGGTGAGGCCTCTGGGGTTTCGAGTCGACGAAAAAACGCTCCGGCGAGCCGGGCTGGATTATTGGGAGCATCTGGAATGGGAAGTTGTCGATCACTGGGAGCACTTGATTCAGCGACTGAGCGAATCCAGATTCGAGGACGGTCAACCACATACCCATGAAACAGACAATGCAAATCTCTGGCTGTATTCCCGCTTTGCGACGCATTCCTTCACCGACGTTTCGTACAAGCTGGGTGATACGCTGGTTTTCGGGTGCGAAACATCCGGGTTGCCGGAATCGATTACTTCCAGATATCCGGAACAATTGCTACGCATCCCGACGGGGCAGCACGTTCGCAGTCTGAATTTGTCGTGCTCGGTAGGTGTCGCGGGTTACGAAGCCAGCCGTCAGATCGGTGGCCTGAAGTAGGCTGTAGGCGCACTTGCGGAACTAGGCCGAAAACGATGAGGCACGATGTGGTTCGGGCAAGTGTTCGAGCATTGCCAACCTTACTTCGTAGCCGGTTTTTCCATCGCGATGAATCACTCGTCCAGCCCTGACGAGATACCCACAAAATATTCGCCAGGAAAATTTTTGAAACGGGCTGTTTGCACTCGACATGGAACGGGCGATGGCTACTATATCGGTGCGGGATGGAGCAGCCCGGTAGCTCGCGAGGCTCATAACCTCGAGGTCGTCGGTTCAAATCCGGCTCCCGCAACTTTTTGTTCTGTGTCATGCTTCCAGAACATCAATCGCTATACAAAAAACGACGCCATTCAAATGAATGGCGTCGTTTTTTTATTTTTGCGATCCTTTCGGAATTCTTCTGGCAGCGTTAATTCCGACGAACATTTTGCCTCGTCGACTTTGCTGTGTTTTCCTCAAGAAAAACTCTCTCAGCGAGTCTACTCTACGTCTACCGAAGTGACTCGCGGTTCACGTCCCATCCACATTGGCGTGAAGATGAACCACAAAACCGTTCCGCCAAGGGCGATCCATTTCATGGTGTCATGGCCGATGATTGAATAGAAGAAAAGTACGCACGGAACCGTGGTGACGGCGAGTGCGACCAGAGATAGCAGCTTATTTGTCATGCTTCGCTCCCGATTGAAGGGCCTTGGGTTGCTTTGCTGAGCAGAAGGTACAGCACTCCACATGCGAACCAGCAGGGAATGACAGCGTAAGCGGCAAACAGGCCTTGCCCATAGATCAAGTACAGTCCCACGCCCACAGGAAGCAGCCACGCCACCAGTACCGCGATGTTGAAACTGGTTCCGGATCGCTGTGCGTGTTCATCCTGCAGCCCGAATTTATTCATCAGATAGTAGTCGACCACAATCACGGCCCCCATCGGTCCCAGCACGGTTCCGTAGGTTCCCACGAATCCGAGTAATTGAGCGGACAGGTTCGGAAACGCACCAGCGACTGTGGCGACGGCCCCGGCAATCAGTGTCATTACCATCCGTGAGCTTTTGGGGAATATGCCTTGGAATGCCAGGCCTGCTCGATAGATGGTTGGGTTGGCAGTCGTCCAGCCGGCAATCACGACGCAAATGATTCCTGTCCAGCCGAGTGCACCCCACGCGAGTGCACCGGGGTTGGCGGTATGATCCTGCGACAGCTTGATCTGAGCAGCTAACAAAAACGCGGCGGCGATCCATGCCATGTAGTGGCCAAGAAACATGCCGATGGAGGGTGCCCAGCCGGCATTGCTGCTGCGGGCAAAACGGAAAATGGATAAGTCTGCCATCCCAAAGTGCATTGCACCATTGCATAGCCACGCAAAGACGACAATTTGCCAGAAACCAAATTGTTTCGGGCCTTCTTTGGATTGCACGAATTCAATCGCATCCTCCCACCATTTGCCTTCTGAAATCGTGGCCCAGTCGGTCGCTCCGATCTGAGCCAGCGAAACGATGCCACACGCGGCGAAGATTCCAATCATCCAGGGAGCGGCGATGTTGGCAAAGCGTGCGACGGTGGTGTACCCAGCCGCGGCAATAATCGCAATGACGATCCCGACAAGGATAACCAGCCACGTAAACGACGGCGCTCCCAATCCAAAGGTGGCCTCGGGAACTTCATAATTGATGCCAAATGGAATCCCGACAGCACTGGCGGAGACGGTGACCATCGCGCCGGCAAGGAAACAGAACAGCACGCCGTTCACAAAATTGTAAAACTTGACCAGGCCGCCGCCCGCGATACGCTCCAACTGGTAGTAGAGCGTCATTCGTTTGGCCACGGCGATCGGGGTAACGAGGAATCGCCACGTCAGTACTGCCAGAATGTTCCCCAGCAGCAATCCAATTAACAAATCCTGCAGGCTGGCCCCTGCCGCGAGGAACAATGGACCGATCATGAATTCGGTGCCGGCAGCATGTTCTCCTGCGTACATTCCCCAGAATTTTCCGGAGCCCAACAAAGCCTCATCGGGAACCGGTTCTCTTTCAAACTCGCCCGAACTGTTCTGCTCTGAATCTGACATTCTGATCTTATTTTGGGATGGTGGTATGGTGTATAGAAACGGGATCAGAAAACCGGCACGTCAGCCGCGGTTCTCGTTAAATCGTCTCGAGCTGGTTGGATCGCTTTGACTGTACCGAATCCTCATATTGTTTTACCTGATTCAGCCATTCTATCCCAACGGGTACGTCTGATTGGAGGCAATGATAATCCCAAACCGCTGCGAAAGGCATCGATTTGAGTTCCTCGAACAAAGCCAGTCGGCTTGTCAAATCGCCTTCCGCTTCGAGCTGCTGTAGTTTTTCAGTTGGTTCCAACAATGCCATCAACATTGCTTTGAGCACATTGCGAGTTCCGATTACCCACGCGGCAACTCGATTGATGCTGGCGTCGAAAAAGTCGAGGCCCAGATGGATACGATCCAGGTAGTTTCCACGTACAATTTCCTGCGCGATCGCCTGAAGCTCATCTGACAGCGTGACGACGTGGTCACTGTCCCAGCGAACACCCCGACTGACGTGTAGCAAAATCTGCGGCAAGTACATCAGCACCGAGGAAATCTTGTCCGAGATGACCTCCGTCGGATGGAAATGACCCGCGTCCAGGCACAGCATTTTGTTTCGAGAAATCGCATAGCCTAAATAGAACTCGTGCGACCCCACCACGTAGCTTTCGGAGCCAATTCCAAACAGCTTGCACTCGACCGCATCCAGATTCCGTTTCGGATCGATCGATTCTGCAAAAATCTTATCCAGCGAATCTGCCAGTCTCTGTCTCGGAGCCGTACGATCGGCCGGAAGGTCTTTGTAGCCGTCGGGGACCCAGAAATTATTCACGCAGACGCTACCAGTGGCGTCACCCATTGCAGCACCAATGTGTCGACAGGCGATTCCGTGTTCGATCCAGAATTGTCTTATCCCTGCATCGGAATGAGCCAATGTAAAGCCATCTGAGGCGTTGTCGTGTGAGAAGAAGGAAGGGTTGAAATCGAGTCCGACGGACTGTTCGCGTGCCCAGTCAATCCAGCTTTGAAAGTGGGATGTATCGATTTCATTGCGATCGACCGATCCGACAAAGTCACCGTAAATGGCGTGGAGATTCAAGCGATGCTGTCCCGGAATCATCGAGTACGCGGTCTCGATGTCCGCCCTCAGCTCGTCAATTGAGCGAGCCCTGCCCGGGTAATTACCGGTGACTGCAAGCCCATTGCCAAGCGCTCCATCGCGGTTTTCAAAGCCGTTGACGTCGTCGCCCTGCCAACAATGCATCGAAACCTTCAGGGTCTCCAGTCGCTTCAGCGCATCGTCGACATCAATGCCAAACGAAGCGTATCTCTCTTTGGCAATCGAGTATGCAGACTCAATTTTCGAAGACGAACATGTTCCGTTTTTAGTAGTCGCCATTTCTCACTTCTTTCATTGGAATCCGGAGTTAAACAAGTTTATCAACGATCGATGCTCCAACGGGCCGTTAATCGTTGCCATTTTGCGACAGGTGTAGTTCCGTGTGTCCTGATCATTATTGTCGGTTGAAATTCGTTCATGGAACAGGCGGGGAAACCTGTCCCGGCCGACTTTGTTCATCTGAATCAGAGGTCTTGCCTTCGCGAAATTCGCCCGGGGTAAGGTTCACTTCGCGTCGAAAAACTTTGCACAGATTGGACACGGAAGTGAATCCGGCCGAGTGAGCGACGTGCTTGATCGGTACGTTGGTTTCAATCAGAAGTCGCTTGGCGCGATGGATCCGGCAGGCAACCAGTTCTTGAAGAACGGTTCGTTCCGAGTGTTCACGAAAGTGTCGTTCGAGCGTACGTCGGGTGACGCCAACTTTTTTTGCAATGATGTCAACGGTCACTCGTTGATGACTATGGTTCCATATTATTCGTCTCGCTTCATCGACGATTCGGTCATTACTGGGAACGACAACGGGCTCGGCCGAGGCAACGATTGCGTTTCGTTCAAGCGTGGTGGCAATGACTCCCATCGCACGCGAAGTCATCAGCGTGGCAGTATGTTCAGGTCGATCCCTGACGACATCGATGACTCTTTGATACTGGTACAACGCTTCCTCAGGTTGCCGCAGCACAGCCAGTGGAGACTCTTCGCGAAAAATGCCTCGCTCATGCCAGCGGAACATCAGCTCGCCACCGAAAGAAATCCAGTATTCGGTCCAACCGGTTGATGCGTCCGGGCGGTAGCGATGCCATACGTCTGGGAAAAGCTGGATTACCGTCCCGGCCTTGACCTGCTGTAAGCCAGTCGCTTCCGACTCAAACTCTCCCTGCCCCTCCGCGATGAACACAAATTGAAACTCGGGCAACACCCGACCGGAACGCCACGTGAAATCGTACAGCTCGGGGTGAAGCTGATGGGGGTAATTGGAATTGGGCGGAACAATCGCTGTTCCGGCACCCGTGACATAAAGGCCCAGCCTTGTGACAATTTCAGAAACCGGCATGTAGCCGAAGGTTTGAGTGTCTGATACCGTCATTGAACACGTCTTGCCAATGGTTCAGGTGGCGTTCCATATCGTAAACATCGTTGCTCCATCACCCTCCCAACATCGCTGACAGCACCTCAGTCAATTCACCCCCCATTGGGTGACCGATCTGTATGTGTTCGTGATCTTGGGTGAAGAGGCCAATCAGGTCGATTACTGGCCTAGTGCTTTGTTCCAACTCGTTTTTAGGGTTGTTACTTGCGGAGGGTCTCGT
>CAYXWX010000141.1:0-8543 GCA_964468915.1 uncultured Pirellulaceae bacterium | reverse complement strand
ACCCGCGACAAAGGGATTATGAGTCCCCTGCTCTAACCAACTGAGCTACTGCCCCGCACGCGGCTTCAGTTTAGCCGAATGATTCTTCTGCACCAAGGAGTTTCGAACGGGCTCCATCAGCTGTTGCCAAACAGGTTCTCGCGACCCATTTGAGAAATTCGCAGTACGCCGGGATGTTTGATTCGCTTTTCGATCGAGATCGCGTAGAAATGTTCAACAACCTCTGGAATGCGCCCCACAACCTTGACCGAGTACTGTCTGCAGACGTCGTCCTCGATCGCCGTGGGAGTGGCAAACAATCCGTGACCTTCCTGTCCGAAAACTTTCAACACCGCGCTGTCTTCAAACTCGTGCGCGATCAATGGGTGAATACCTTTTTCCTCGAACCACTGCTCAAGCAGTCGACGAAGGGATGTATTCTGAGTCGGCAGCAGCATCGGGGCCGACGTCAGTGATTGCGGAAAATTCTTTTTGTACTTCCGAGCCAATTTTGAATTTCCGTAGACCGTCACACCACACTTTCCCAGCAAGTGGTTGAAAGCACGAACATTCAGGTCAGGGGTCATCGGTCGATCCGCGATGACAACATCCAGCCGGTGCATGGCAAGTTCACCAAGCAGTTCTGCAATCTTGCCTTCAAAACACACAAGCTGATACTCGTTGTCTGTACATTCGAGTGCAGGTCGCAGCAATTCATAGGCGACCAATTTTGGTAACGCGCCTTGAACCCCAACGAGCAATCGTGACCGGTCCTCCTGCGTACGATTGTGCAAGACATCTGCAAGCTCCTGCCCCAAACCAAAGATTTCATCCGCGTAACGATAAACCAGCTGGCCCGTATCAGTCAGCGACATTTTTCGTCCGGCACGGTCGAACAGATCATGCCCAATCGTCTTCTCCAACTTTTTGATCTGACTGCTCAAGGTCGGCTGAGACAGGTGAAGCACCTTGGCTGCCCTCGATACGCCTCCCTCTTTTGCGACCGTCCAGAAGTAGAGTAAGTGGTGATAATTGAGCCAATCCATTTTCAGAACCTATTCTATTTTTCTATTCAATAAACGCGTTTTATCAATTGGATCTATTGCATGAAAGAGACGTACATTAACACAAAGGGTCAGCTTTCCAACAGAAGGTCAGAATGCCTCGCGTAAGGTAAGTCAACGGTCAAGATTGCTACTGACAGGAATCAACTCAGTTCGGATCAGGATGTTTCGGAATGCAAGTTCAACTGAGAATCAAATGCCTGACGACCGAGGAAAATCTTCTCAAAGCCGATCGAAACGATCACGTCTTCTTTAGAAGACATAGAATAATTCTATATCAAAAATCATATTTATCTACTGAAACTATCTTCGGAATCCCCGGTTAAAGGAATACAGACGAAGCGAAAACACGTTGGATGGTGAAACTGCATTACGAAACCAGGAGCGGGAGGAGTTCGAATGAACATTGTTTTGACAGACGCCCAGGGCATCTTGAGTGAGCAACAAGAATCCTACGCCAGGAATCGGTTGCTGTATTCGCTGGCAAGATTCAGCCACCGCGTGCGTGGTGCGACCATGCACGTTTCGGTTGACGATAAGTGCGAGCAAGCAAGTTGCATGATCGATGTTGACGTCGAGAACGTGGGGCTGGTTTCTATTCGGCGGACAAGCGTTTCCTGTCAGGAAGCGTTGAATCTGGCAGTCGATGCCATCGAGCCGAAAATAGCATGGCGAGTCGATTGGAGCATGTGGTTCAACGCTGAGACGCTGGCAACATCGATGCTTTGGGTGGGGCAACCGCTGAAGTGGTTTCAGGGATTCGCGCAACCTTTACTGCGATCGCCATCACGACAAGCGACCGCTTTGAGCGGCTGCACTGTTTCAAGTAGCTGCACGACTTCAAACGCCTTGCGCGGACACTTGTTGAAAGGTCTTCATGTTCGATCGCAAGCGAAACGTCGTAATCGATCGCCACCGTAAATCCCGGATCATCAAGCATAGCCAAATCTTGTGCAGAAACGCAGCGCGAGGCTTTAATTTTACTGTCGGGTGTCACGTTTCCCACACATTGGCTTTTTTCGGCGTGCACCGTCTTGATTGTTTTTCTGGTCGGATAGTTTATCTGGCCCAGTCACCAAAGTAGCCTGGCTGATCATCAGCCGTTAACCATCAGTTTTGTTCTCAGTATTTCAAGAGGAAGACAATGCGAATCTCCGTTACCGACAAGCAAAAGGCAATTGGCATTTCTGCGACTGAAACCGCTAATTCGAGAATCGAGGCGTCGCTATCAAAATTCGGTTCCAACATCGTCTCAGTCGAACTGTTCGTCGAAGACATCAATGGCCCCCGGGGTGGCATTGACAAAGAATGCAGGCTGATCGTGCACCTCCGTAAAATGGACGACGTCGCTGTGTCGGTAAAAGAAGAAACGTTTACGAAAGCCATATCACGAGCAATTCGCAGGGCCGAAAGAGCCGTTGGTCGAAAAATCAAGCGTCGATCATTGCGTAACCCCGCTCGCCCGGAAACCGGTTTGGCGTTCTACGGCTAGTATTCGATCGCAGCTCAGTTTTCGGAGTGGGTGCCATGGCCACGCGTCAGCATGGCCATGAATTGAACAACTAAAAACCGTGGTGTCCGTAACGCATGCTCACGCGAGCGTGAACATGGCACCCGAAAACCAAGTCGAAACGGAATACGAGTGCATGTTGCACTTAACTGTAGCGTCTGCGGCGTTGAAAAACCGAGCGAAACGCGCTCTAACCGACTGGTGAGCTCTTTTAGCCGTATCATTTTCGGATTGATTGGAATGAAACAGTTCAAAAACATCCTGGTCATTGCCCCGTTCGACAAACCGTTGCTTGCCCAGGCAGCTTCGATTTTGAAAACGAGTCAAGCAAAGTTAACGCTCATGGCTGTCGCTCCCTTGATCGATGATTCGGTAGTTGAGACGAGTGCAGGGAAAAGCGTTAATCTGCAGGATTTGTTGCTGGAAGATTTGAAATCCGAACTGAACGAGGAAGCGGGTCGAATGAAAGACACGAATTTCCGCGTCCACACGGTCGCTCGTTCCGGCCAGCCCTTCATCGAAATAATACGTCAAGTTATTTCCAAGAAGCATGACCTGGTCATGATGCTGGCTGACGGAGTAAGCAGCGTACGTGAGCAACTGTTTGGAACGGTTTCCACACATCTGATGCGAAAATGCCCTTGTCCCGTTTGGACCATGAAGCCAAGTCGCCGCCGCAAACTGCGAAACGTGTTCGCTGCGGTCGACCCTGATCCAACGGATTCACAGCGTAACAACCTGAACGTTGAGATACTCAAGCGTGCTCAGGATATTGCCAGGAACGACAATGCGAAACTTCATGTTGTTCATGCCTGGAACACGCTCGGGGGCGACCTGAACCGTGGTAAACGTTGGATGTCCAAAACAGATATTCGAATCTACGCGGAACATGTTGCGACTGCGCACCGGAATCGGCTGAATGAACTGGTCGATTCTACGACCGATGGCGGGGCGATCGTTCACATGATCCAAGGTCGTCCAGGCGAGGTGATTCCGGAAATCGTTGACCGAGAAAAAGCCGAATTGTTAGTGATGGGAACCGTTTGCAGAACCGGTATCCCCGGCTTTTTCATCGGCAACACGGCTGAGATGACGTTAGGCCAGGTTGATTGCTCCGTGTTGACCGTCAAGCCTCGGGGCTTCGAATCTCCCGTGCAAATCTGACAACGGTCCGGGCAAGCGGTTCTCACGGACCAACCCCCAAAATCTTGGTTTGACCAGGCACTCCGCCTGAGCCCCTTCGAATCGATTTGACACCAACGGTGGGACTCAGGTTCGTGAATTGATTGACGCCGTCTCCCGCAGGTTCGTCCAAACCTTCATACTGTTCCCTCAGTTGGTTAGCGCGGTGAATGACTTTTGGCACCGTATTGATTGTGATTCTGGCGAGGCACATGAGCGTTCTGCAGAAAATTCGACAAACGGGTTGGAAATATTCAATCGCAATCCTGTTCAACCGCGTCATTCCCGCATGGCTGTTTCGAATGAGAAGATTCGTTGTCTATCGGATGCAGAAGGCGAACACAGCCACTGAAGAGTGCGATTCGCCGGAGTCGACAGCGGCCATTTCTGCTGGAAGGTGCATCAGCGAGTCGCAGATCGAGGCCGTCGAACAGTTGACCTATTTTCAGCGGACATACTCGGCAGGGAATTTGGTCGCTTACCACGCGAAAATTGACAATCAACTGGCGGCAGGCATGTGGGCGGCCACGGAGTGTTTTGATGAGAACGAATTGGGCGTCAGGATCCGGCTGGATCCGAAGCAGGCGTGGCTGTTTGCTGCCCGTGTTTCAACCGATTTTCGTCGCCGCGGCCTGTACTCACATCTGCTGCCATCGGTGATGAAAGACCTCGATGGAAAGGGTTTCGTTGATCAACTGGTCTCGGTTAACCCGGATAATCTGGGCTCCAACCGAATCCATCAGCGACTTTCGAGGGAAACGGTCGGTCATGTGTTGGCGATTCGGTTCTTGAAAACAACGATTTGCTGGACGAGGGGAAGAATCTGGAAAGAAAAAACAATCAGTTGGAATTCGAGCAATTCTCCAATCGACATCCAAATGGAATCGGCTGTCTGAATTCGATCGACACACGTTCGCGTCAGGCGGTTGGTTCAAGTTTCTCAGCGAGCCTCTTCCGAAAGATCAGGTAACAGAATGGAGAGCCGCAAGCCTGTTTTATTCGAACGCTCCAGCATGGAAACCAATCCAACGAGCGGTGACTAACGAACTTTCGTTTGCTGATAGATTTGTCGGAACATGTTCAAACCGATCAGAAAGGGCAGCACGGCGGTGACCAGCACAAAAGCCAGGGTGATCCACCACGGACCTGAGGGACCCTCGCCATCGACAGTTGGCACGACAAACAGGTTGCGAATGCTCACAATCAGATTCAGTGCTCCCCACATCGTCAACGCACTGGCCGCCAGCACTCGAGAGACATATTCAGAAACGGCAGCCAATGCCCGTTTCGCGTTGCGTTTGGAGGCAACCGATTTACGGTCCGATTTCGCGGTTGATGCATCAGTGTCGTTCGTCGCGTTCATAGCGGAGTTTCTAACGATTTCGAAAGATCTCGACAATGCCTGCCAATGACTCCAGCGCTACCGATCATGATCGCAATCATCAACAGCCAGCCCACGAAAGCCCAGGCACCGCCCAAACGAATCAACATCACAGGACCAGTGGCAAGCACCGTCGCCACGAACATGGATCGGTAAAGTGAAAACCAGAGCCGCCGATTTGATGCCTGCTCAGCATCAACTTCGGGTGCAACTTCGTGACTGCCGAACAGCCCCTGCGGCAAAACAAATTTCCAAATACTCCGATTGTGCCAGCTACCCACCAACAACGGCGGAACAATCAACAGTTGAAATGGCAGAAATAAAATCGACCAGTATAAAAACGGTAGCCCCGCCAAAAGCCACGCGAATGCAAATTGTAAAGTCACGAAGAATCCTGACGCTGAAACTTGTTCGTCGCCGCGCTCAGACGCTGATTCTTTTTTGAAAGCGTTCAGTGCCAGATTTTTACCGCACGAGAAATACAGACACAGACTTCCAAAGACGAATAACAACAGATTCAGAATTAACCTGATATCGAATACGACAGGAGACTGAGACAACATCACGTACCAACGATCCAGCCACGCCAGTGGGCTCCAGTCCGAAGTTGCGGAATACACCCCACCGAGGCATGACGCCGACACGATCCAACCGACGATAACCGAAGGTTGACGAAAACAGCCGAATGCCGACCTGAACCACGCAAGCGAATCCCGTTTCCCTTTGCGTGTTCGTTTCTTTCGCCGCCGTTTTTTACGAGGCCGATTCTCGTGTGAGTCCGACTCGATGTTCTCGGGCTTGTTCTTTCTCTTGCCGCGTTGAGCCAAAGCTTGCTTGCGCTTCTTCTTTCGGTCTTCAGAAATCACTCGCTTCTGAACTCTTTCATAGCGTTGCCGCCGGGTCACCGACTGACTTGCCGAAGTGAGATCCGCGTCCTCTTGCGAGCGATCTGATTCACTGTCATCCAATTGTGATGGTTCGACTTCGGGCAGCGGCGCCGACAGCAGATCATCGGCAATGTCGTCAAGATCAGGCAGCGGCGCAACCCGAGGACGCTCGACCGGTTCCTCCAATGACAATTCGGCATCCGGATCAAAAGGTTTTTGCTTCGATCGGGATTGACGTTTCTTGGTTTCCCGGTTCGGCATGCCACTGGGCTGTTGAACAAGATTCATCGAGTGACAGTCAGGGCATTTGATCTGCGTCCCGGCCTTCGATTCACTGACCAGCAAACTCGATTGGCAAACGCGACAAATCACCGTCAAAATGGTTTCGCCGGTCAAAGGGACCGGACTGTCGTCTGAATCCTCAGCCGCCAACGACGGTTCGGGCCGAAATTTTGATCGGCAGTCTACGCAGAGAACCTTGTCCAAAGCGGCCCGCGAAGCACTCGCGACACTGACAACCACGCCGCAGTGCGCACAGGGAACGTTCGATCGTTTTTCGGCGCCGCTCAATGCTGACTCGCTGGTGAAGGTTGACTTTGTGTCATCATTGCCAATTGGTGTTCTGTCCACGAAAATAATGAGTGAACATAACGTAATGGAACCGGGTCATTCTATCGTACTTTCGCATCCGGACAGGTGGTTGCGCTGACTGGCGGCAGCCGAAGCCGCTGAAGGATTGGCGACTGGAACGATGTCCGCACGACACTTCGCTACTCAGGCCAGAATATTCGACAGGGAAGATGCATGAAACTCATTAAAGTTGCAGCCGGAGTGCTTAATCAGACTCCGCTGGCATGGCTTGAAAACAAAGAGAACATTCTTGCGGCAATCGCTGACGCGAAACAGCGAGACGTTTCGGTTCTGTGCCTGCCTGAATTGTGTATCACAGGTTACGGTTGCGAGGACGCGTTTCATGCGCCCGGCGTTCATGATCTTGCGTGGCGGATGCTCAATGAGATCGCTCCAGCGACGGCAGCATCCAACGATTCCCCGGGCATCGTTGTTTCCGTTGGACTTCCGGTGGTTTATGCGGGAGGAATTTTCAACACGGTCGCGCTACTGGCAAACGGAACGATCATGGGGTTCGTCGCGAAGCAACACCTCGCGGGCGACGGCATTCATTACGAACCTCGATGGTTCAAGGCGTGGCCCGAAGGAGTGCAGGGCGAACTGGAAATCGATGGCGAAACTTACCCAATCGGTGATTTGTTGTTCGATGTCGGTGGCGTTCGCATTGGGTTTGAAATCTGCGAAGACGCATGGGTTGGGCAACGGCCGGGAGCCAGCCTTGCCGAACGCGGAGCCGATTTGATTCTGAATCCGAGTGCCAGTCATTTTGCGTTTGACAAACACAACGTCCGACAAAGGTTTGTGCTCGAAGGCAGCCGCTCGTTTCACGTGACCTATGTCTATGCCAACCTGATTGGCAACGAGGCCGGTCGAGCGATCTACGATGGTGACGCGATGATTGCCTCGGGTGGTCAGATGCTGGCGGTCGGCCCCAGACTTTCCTTTCGCTCGCACCTGCTGACAGACGCAATTGTCAACATTGAAACGACTCGCATGGCACGGGCACGAACTGGCAGCTTCGAACCGGAAGTTGACGGCGACGAAAGCGATGTCGTGTCGACCTCGTTTTCATGGCCGCCATGCCAACTGCAACGGCCGGAAGTTTACACCGAACCATGGATGGAAGGCAGAAGTGTCAAGGAGGAAGAGTTTACGCGTGCGGTCAGTCTGGGATTATTCGATTACGTTCGCAAAAGTCGCTCGCGCGGGTTTGTTGTATCACTCAGCGGCGGTTGTGACTCCGCCAGCGTCGTGGCTCTGATTGACTCGATGGCCAAACTTTCGATTGAAGAACTGGGACTGGAAGAAGCGGTCAAACGATTGGGATCATTTTTGTCTGATGAACCTCCAGCGGATCTCGAATCGTTGATGCCGCGAATCCTGACCACCGTCTATCAATCAACCAGCAACAGTGGATCCGTCACCAGGAACGCCGCCGCCGATGTCGCAAACGCGGTCGATGCAACTCATTATGAATTTGATGTCCAGTCGCTGGTCGATGGCTATCGTGGAGTCGTCAGTGAGGCGATTGGCCATAAGTTGAACTGGGAAGAACACGACATCACGCTGCAGAATATTCAAGCTCGGGTTCGTTCGCCGGCCGTTTGGATGCTGGCAAATCTGAACAACGCTTTGTTGCTTTCGACCAGCAACCGCAGCGAGGCAGCGGTCGGTTACGCAACAATGGATGGTGATACGTCGGGTGGCTTAAGCCCGATTGCGGGGATCGACAAGAACTTTCTGCGTCACTGGCTGCGATGGATGGAAACAACAGGTCCGCTGGGGCTTGGGCCTATCCCAGAATTGAAATCGGTCAACGATCAGCAACCGACTGCCGAGCTTCGTCCGCCCGAGCAGAAGCAAACGGACGAAGAGGATTTGATGCCGTATGACGTGCTGGATCAGATCGA
>CAYXWX010000140.1:0-8734 GCA_964468915.1 uncultured Pirellulaceae bacterium | reverse complement strand
AGCCGATTTTTGAACCTCTGGCCGCGCCGTGAGTGACCATGCCACGAATACGATACGGTTGAGTCAACATTCCACAGGCTTGATCGACATCACCATCAGCGATCAGATCTCGTATTCGACTGCTGGAGATCAGATCCTTGCCATCGACTTCAGGTTGCATGATCTGCAGTTGAATTTGGTGCTCCTGACAGAGTGATTTCAAACGGTCCGTGTTGCCTTCACGACCTTTGCCGAAATAGAAGTTAGGGCCTTCGACCATGGCAGCGGCACCGATTTGGTCTACTACAATTTGCTTGAAGAAATCACTGGCAGAAAGTTGAAGCAATTCTCTGTCAGTGGGGTAAGCAATGACCGCGTCGACGCCAAGATCCGCCAGCAAGTCAGCTTTTCGGTTCGTCCACGTCAATGGAGGAGGCGTTTGTTCCGGTCGCAGAATTCGAACCGGGTGAGGGTCAAATGTAAATACGATCAGCGCTGCATTCTGCTCGGCTGCAAATTGTTTCAATTGGTCGATGATTATCTTATGGCCGCGGTGAACGCCATCAAAATTGCCAATGGTCAGCGCACCGCCACGCAGTTGTTCGGGAAAGTCGGCAAGCTTCCGGATGAGTTTCATTGCGGAACGATTCAGATTCGTCTGGGGGTTGGGAATTCGATCGTGAACTGAGTGCCTCGATTGACTTCGCTCTGAACGTTGATCACACCGCCGTGAGCTTCAATGATTTTCTTGGCGGTTGGAAGACCAAGGCCCGTGCCTCCGTCCTTGTTGGTGTAAAACTCCTCGAACATCCGCAGCAAGGCGTTGGAGGACATGCCACATCCGGTGTCGATCAGGTCCAAAGCCACACCTGACCGAGTGATGCGTGTTCTTGCCACGAGTTCGCCCCCATTGGGCATTGCCTCCAAAGCGTTTTTGATCAGATTCAGTAACGCCGCGTGCAAGGTTTGGGGTTCCAGATTGATGCTGGGAAGATCTGGGTCGAAATAGGTTCGAATCGTGACGCTCTGGCGATTGGCGAGCGGTTCAAAGAATGTCAGCACTTGCTGAACCTGATCATTTAACGAACCGGCAACCAGTTCGAGATTTGTCAGTTTCGTAAAGTTTAGAAAGTCATTGAGCATCGTTTGCAGACGCTCGCATTGACGGTTGACCGTTTCAATTTTGACCAGAGCCTGACGTGCCTCAGGAGTCGCGATGGCCTCGAAATCTTCATGCAGCAACTCCATATTCATGCGAATCACGGACAACGGATTTTTGATCTCGTGTGCAAGCGACTTGGCAAGGGTTGCCATGTCGTCGTACTGCTTGCGTAGAGAATCGAGTTGTGAGTCGTTTGCCACTGATCGCAGTGCCCGGAACAGAAAAACGCTCGGCAATCGATTCGCCGAGCGTTTTCAGTTTAAGTCATGCTGGCTGGATCAGCCAGAGTCAGTCAGTTCATGGAAGCAGCACCAACGGCACGATTAACGGCGGCCTCGTCCGCCACCTCCGCCATTGCGTCCGCGACCACCGCCGCCTCCACCGCTGCGTCCGCGACCGCCGCCGCTGCGACCACGGTCGCCACCGGATCGGCCACGATCTCCACCGCCACCGCCACCGCCTGAACGCGATCCACGATCCGAATCGTAGTTGTCTCCGCTACTGTCGTCTTCACCGCCACCAACGGTTGCCGGCACCAGATCGTCTTCAAGTCCCAACTCTTCCAACGCTCGGCGTCGGCTGAGTTTGACGCGATCGTTGTCGTCGACGTCGATGACCAGCACTTTCATTTCATCCCCGACGTGGCAGACATCGCTGACGTTGTCGATGAAGCCGCCAGCCAGTTCACTGATGTGACACAATCCATCGCGACCGGGAAGAATTTCAACAAAAGCACCGAAGTCTTTTACACTGCTAACCGTTCCATCGTAGATCTTGCCGACCTGCACGGTTGCGGTGCATGCTTCAACCCGCTTCAGCGCTTCTTCAGCCAATGGGCCGTCGGTTCCAGCGACCGTGACGCGACCGTCTTCTGAAACTTCAATAACCGTTTGGGTTTCTTCCTGGATGGCACGAATATTCTTACCGCCCGGGCCAATCAGCATACCGATTTTGTCGGGTTCGATCTGAGTGACCAGCAAGCGAGGTGCGTACTCGGACAGTTCCTCGTTCGGTCGCGAAATTTCGGTCAACATTGTGCGAAGAATGTTGATTCGGGCTTCACGCGATTGAGTCATCGCAGCTTCCATGACTTCAAAACTGATGCCGCGGATCTTCAGGTCAAGCTGAATGCCGGTAATTCCGACCTGAGTACCAGCGATTTTGAAGTCCATGTCACCGAAGTGATCTTCGCTGCCCAGAATGTCAGTCAGCAGTTCGTACTTGTCACCCTCTTCAACCAGGCCGACAGAAATACCTGCGACAGGGTTGCGAATCTTGACGCCGGCGGCCATCAGTCCCAGAGTGGTTCCACAAACGGTCGCCATTGAAGATGAGCCGTTTGATTCGAGGATGTCCGAAACGATTCGGATGGTGTATGGGAAATCGTCGGGATCGGGAAGGATCGGTTTGATCGATCTCTCAGCCAGAGCACCGTGACCGATTTCACGACGGCCCGGACCTCGGATCGGACGACACTCGCCAACGCTGAAGCTCGGGAAGTTGTAGTCCAACATGAACTTCTTGGAGTACTCGTCCATCAAGCCGTCGACTCGCTGTTCGTCACGTCCGGTTCCCAGCGTGACCGTAATGAACGCTTGAGTTTCGCCACGTTGGAACAACGCGGATCCGTGAACGCGAGGAATCAGGTTCGTTTTACATGTGATCGGACGCAGTGCTTTGCCATCGCGTCCGTCTGAACGAACTCCGGCAAGAATCGAGTCGCGAATCACTCGTTCTTCAAGATCATGAATCGCGGTGCCGAGTGCTTTGGAGCAGATCGCGTCTTCCGCTTCCGGATCAGGAATCATGTCCGCTTTGATTTGATCCTTGACGGCATTCTTGGCGGCACCACGATCGTGCTTGCCGGCGACAAGGATCGCGTCTTTGTACTGGTCGTAGTACTTCGACTTGAGCGTGTCCAACAGTCCGTTATCTGCAGGTGACTCGAATGGAGTCTTTTCGACAGGAAATTTCTGGGCGAGTTCACGTTGAAGCTCGATCACCTGCTTACAAACAGTGTGAGCGAATTTGATCGCGG
This sequence comes from uncultured Pirellulaceae bacterium, assembly GCA_964468915.1. Taxonomy (GTDB): domain Bacteria; phylum Planctomycetota; class Planctomycetia; order Pirellulales; family Pirellulaceae; genus Mariniblastus. Next base: position 5,555 of record CAYXWX010000140.1, on the reverse strand, counting down.
CCAGCATGTCGGCCTCGGGGACTTCGCGAGCGAAGCCTTCGATCATCGTGACTTTGCTTTCAGTCGCCGAAACGATCACGTCCATGTCGCTTTCTTCCAGTTGCTCGTGCGACGGGAAGCAGATCAGTTCGCCTTCCACTCGGGCAATTCGGGTCGATGCAACGGGATCCTGAAAGGGCAGGGCACTGATAAAGCAGGCGGTGGCGGTCCCGTTCATCGCCAGCACGTCGCCGTCGGTTTGTTTGTCGCTGGACAGCACAAAGTTCTGGCACTGGACTTCGTCTTTGAATCCCGGAGCGAACATCGGACGAATGGGGCGATCGATCAGGCGTGCGGTCAGCGTCTCCTTGGTGGTCGGTCGGCCTTCACGTTTAATGAAGCCCCCGGGGAACTTACCGGCGGCACAGGTTCGTTCGCGGTAGTCGCACATCAACGGGAAAAAATCGAGTCCGGGTCGCGGATCGCTGGTCGCCGCGGTCGACAGGACAACCGTATCGTTGTACTGAACGATTACTGCAGCGGCGGCCTGCTTGGCCAATTCACCAGTTTCAAACGAAAGCGTTCCGTCGCCAATTTTCTTTTCTACTCTTACTTTCACAATACATTCCTACAAAAAATACTTCATTGTTTCCAACACTGGATCGTTCGCCGTTGTTGGCGATAACATTCGATCCTGCACCATTGAGATTGCAAAGTTCAGCAACCAATGGGGCTTCATTCGCCTCACATTGAGTCGATCGTCTTATTGAGCGTCAAGAGTTTCGTGTCGACCAAATCGACAGAAAGAATCACAGACGTTCAACTTTGTCAGAGACAGAACGTTCGAATGAGAGACCCTGTTGCCAGCAGGCTGAGTACCGTCAAGTTCCGCAATCAGCGACTATATCTTTGATGTTAGTAAACTAACTAAGTCAACGCGAAAGTGGCGGCAAGCGGCTTGGAGAAATTCTGTGCCCAAAACGAAGGGCACATAGCAAACGAGCCACGAGTAAATCGTGGCTCATAAAAGAATCTGAGTTACTTACGAATCCCAAGTCGCTCAATAATATCGAGGTAGCGATCGGGGTTCTTGCTGCGGACGTAGTCCAACAAACGTCTCCGACGCGAAACCATTCCAAGAAGTCCTCGGCGAGTGCCAAAGTCTTTCTTGTGAGAACGCATATGCTCGGTCAACTGATTGATCCGAGTGGTCAGAATCGCAATCTGAACTTCAGGGGAACCGGTGTCACCTTCGCTGTTTGCGAACTCACCGATGACTTCTGCTTTCTTTTCTTTCGTAATTGTCATAACCAATGCCTCAAGGACGAGCGAGCTGATTGCAGTCGCTGGTCGTGGAGAAGACTCCTGCCTTTTCTAACTTCACCTGATTTTCAATAAACCGAGACCATCTGAGCGGCGAAAAACCGCTGGCCCACCGAATTTTCTATCTCTGACAAGCGGACAAGTTTACCGCAGACACTGTTTATTGCAATAACAGAAATCTGATTCCACTCACGCACCGAAACTCGGCTTCAACCGGCCCATTCTGGAACAATGCCAGGAGTTGGTCACATCGACTCGCACGATGCCCCAGAACGAGTAATTCAGTCCAAAACCAGTGAATTACCATGCTTTTGACGCGAGAAATGTCGCGAATTGCGACGATTTCGGCAGGTTATTGAGCCATTTCGTCCCGCGAGGCGATAAACTCAGGTTTCGCGGGGGCGGTTGAACCAGCATCCGACCGCCGACCTCCCGCGGTTCGTTCCAATTTTGGGAGTTTTAAACATGCGAAACACGCTTTCGCTTCTGGCGATCGCCGCGGTGGCGTCGTGGGGAGCAATCAATCTTGGATGTGCGCCCGGGGAAGCCCCTCCGGCATCGACATCCAGCAGTGTCGCGGTCCCAGCCGCAACTCAAATCGCTTTCAATGTCGAGGGCATGCACTGACCGGGTGGCTGAGGGGCCAAGATCAAGGCATCCCTTGCAAAGCTACCGGGTGTAGCTGTCGACGAAGTGAAAAAAGGTTTGGTTGTTGTCTCGGGCGACGTCGATAACGACGCAGTTATCGCCGCCATTGCCGATGCTGGTTTTTCAGCAACCGTTGCCGACTAAAGGTCGCGAGTGAGCGATCAGGAATCGACCCGTTCGATTTCCAATTTGAAAAATCAAAGCGGTCGGCCTCCAAGTGGGGGCCGACCGTCTTTTCGATTGACGCGTTTTGTCCGAGTCAAATCGGTTCCGGGTTCGTGCCATCGTTCAGCCTTACGCCGCCTCGTTTTAATCGGTTCACCGTCTCGTTTGAATCTGTGCGCGTTCTAACTGAATATGTGCGTGCCTTGTTTGAATCTGTTCCCTGCCTTGTTTGAATCTGTTCCCTGCCTTGTTTGAATTTGTTCCCTGCCTCGTTTGAGTCTGTTCGCAGCCTCGTTTGAGTCTGTTCGCGGCCTCGTTTCAATTTGCTTGTGAATTCTGTTGCGGGCCGAAGGTCCAGTTTTATGTCAGCCCCGGGCATCGCCCGGGGTGCCTGTGTTTTCTTTCGTGGCTCGGGCCGAAGGTCCAGCCTTAATTTCCGTCGGATGCCGGTTAGAGCTGGACCTTCGGTCCGGGCCTTGTCGGGTTGGAATCGTATTCCTGGGGCGGTGCCCCAGGCTGACATAAAACTGGACCTTTGGCCCGCAGAACGGTCACCGACGTCTTGTCGCCAAACCACTCGGTCGCCAAACCGAGCGCACAAAAAAATCCCTGCCGGTTTTACCCGGCAGGGACTTTGCACTTCTCGTTCGAAGTGTTTCTCGTTTCAAAGAACCCGTTACAAAAACAGGCCGGTTGCGAATTCAAGTTGTTAATTCATCGCGACGTCAATCAAGTTGCGAACTCATGGGGCCAGCACGGCAGTCATTCAAGTCAAGGCAAAGTCAACGCTAAACGCTTTTGGACTCGGGCATTTGAAACGACGTTGGATTAGTCGCGGTGTTCACGATGTTCTCGTCGATCACAACCGTCAATGCACTTTGGCACGCTGATGTTCAGGGAGCCAGAATCACGTTGAATCGCAACTTTCTCTCTTTCGCACCGCAAACGCGACTCCGAAGTAGTCCATCTGGCCATGCAGCAGTGAAGTCAGCAGCGGTTGTGACTTTGCCGTTGGCCGGCAATATTGGACCAAGGTTGAATATCCCCGTTTTGGCAAAGCCGTTTTTGTTGAAAGAGACAAAACCGATTCCAATTTCATCTGCCTGATCTGGCTTCTGAAATTCATTTTTCAGTTCAGCACGAATATTCTGCAATTCAAAGGGCAGTCCTTGCAGGCCAACAACGTGAATCCCCTCACCCACTGACAGGTAAACGTTGCCAGTCCCCGCTTCGTAGGTCACGAACGTTTCGTTACGTCTTGCGGCAGGAATTTCCGCAACGCTTTTGAATGTTTGCCCGTCTTGAGCAGCCAAGTCGGACGGCTGCACGACCAAGCTCGAGAAGACTGAGAATAAGGCAAGAAATCGTAATCTTGCGTTGAACATGTTGCACCTTGTTAAAAGCCGAGAATTTTGACGTATGGGAAGTTTTGACCAGTTGGTTGGATCATCGGACAACGACGTTGGTGTGCACAACAGAGCGTCAGTTTGCTGATCTATCGCCTGCGGCGCGTGATTGCGTGCAGGCCAGCCAGAAGAAGCACTCCAGCAGTATTCGGTTCGGGCACACCCGAGCCCGGAATCAGATTGAAGGCTGCGGTCGGAAACTCGGTCGCCCCGGGCACGCCCCGTTCCACAACGAGCGACGAGAACGCTTGTTCAAACTGCAGAATCGAAGTGATCGAGTCGTTAGCGGGTAGAATTGGCCCTAGATTAAAATTCCCCGTGTTCTCGAATGGTCGAGCAAAAGATTCTAAGAAAAAGAAGCCTGGACGATCGTGCGGTATTCCTACCATGGAAAGTTCATGTGCGATTTCGGGCCGCAAGTTCCCCAGCAAAAATGGCGAGGGCTCATCACTTACCAGCAGGATAAAATTCACTCCACTGCCAACCGATAGATACACGTTGCCAGTGGCGGCGTCATAGGTTGCAAACGCCTCTTCGGCACTTGCCATCGGAATCTCCGAAACGCTGCCGTATTCAACTCCCGGTCGGAAACCTTGCCCCAAAGCGGAATGCAACTGACTGACGCTCACAATCCAAAGAACAATGAACGCGATCGGAGCGCGAAAACAAGCGTGAAAAAGTGATTGTTGCGACATGATTTTATTCCGCCTTGTAAAAAGCTGTGTCACTGACCGAGGGCGTCGGCAAGGATAAACGCATCGCCGAGGACATTGATGATCCCATCTGCGTTAAGATCGCCGTCCGCGTAACCACCCTCAGAATTCAGGTTTCCAACCAGAATGGATGCGTCTCCCAACGTATTCACCACTCCATCCAGGTTAATATCACCGACCAACGTGCCTGTTCCCAATGGAGTGGGAATCAGATTTTCGATCAGATAGTCATGGTCTGTGAGCGTGATTGTTCCATCCTGGTCAAAGTCCAGAATCGGGTCCACGGATGCTGGCAGGCCGATCGCCAAAGAATAAAAATCAATATCATCCGCGTCCTGATCCAAGTCATCGTTGAAATCTCCCGGCAGTCTGGTTGTGTAACCGAAATCACGCAGTGCCATCACCGTGGTCTGACTGAAGAAGCTGTTTGGCGTAGTCGGAGCAACCATGATATCGTCTCGTAGCGGGCGATTAAAATTATCGGTTGGATTGGATGTTGCGTAGTCCCAATGTCCAGTAACGCTTCCAAACGGGACAAACAACGCACTTGGAGCGAACTCGGCTTGAAACGCCGACAGGCCCGCAGCACCCACATACTTGCTTTCATCGACTCCCCCGGAGCCATCATTTAATGGCGAAAATACGTTATTCCAGGCCAAGAGATTGGGATTGAATGCCAAATTGTGACCAAACTCGTGAGTGAGCGTCGTGATGACAGGACCAAGTCCGTTTTGGATGCCTTCTTCCAAATAGGGAAGACTGAGTGAAGTTGTTCCTACGGAAACGTTGCCCGCAGCATTGGTGTGAAAAGCGAACCCAGACTGAACCGTCTGTAAACCACCAGTCGTAGAGGACGAACCGGTTACACCGGGGGCCAAACCTAACTCAACATGAATTTCAGCACCCTGAATGGTGACGCCCGGCTGATACCCAGTTATCACCGATCTCCAGCGGTTTTCGGCTTCGTTCAATGCAAATTCAAGGGCCGCCCGATTAGCAGGCGTTTCTACAGCTGGTGCAACATACTCGATCGTGAACCGCAAATCGAACACACCGGGCTGTTGTCCGAAAGAAGTCGAAGCAAATGCTGCCAATAAAACCAGCATACCGAAAATGATCGAGCGTTCACGGACTACTGTGACTGATCGACTGATCGACTGATCGACTGATCGTACATTTAAGAATCCTCAGAAAACGTGTTAGTTCTTCTTTAAACTACCAACACAGTTTTGCATTGTCAAGGATTTTTTCGCCCCGAAACCATGCGGAAGTTGGGCGGCGCCGAGACGCACCATCATTGGCTACAACCGGTGCCGGCTAG
>CAYXWX010000139.1:0-8969 GCA_964468915.1 uncultured Pirellulaceae bacterium | reverse complement strand
CCGGCATGGCAATGGTTTGCGTGTTACGGCCTGCATCTCAGATGAAATATCCGGGTTAGCCCAGCCTCTCTGGCAGGTCCTCGCCTTCGGAAACGAACTTAATTGAAACTGAATTCACGCAGTGACGTGTATTCTTTTCAGTGAATCCTTCGCCTTTGAAAACGTGTCCCAGATGGCCGCCGCAGTGGCTGCAGACGATTTCCACTCGTCGCCCATCAGCATCAGGCACTCGTTTGACCGCACCTTCGATTTCATCATCAAAGCTGGGCCAGCCGCAACCAGATTTGAACTTGCTGGTTGAGTCATACAGCGGCGCATTGCACAGGCGGCAAATATAAGTGCCGCGTTCGTAGTGATTGTTCAGCTCGCCCGATCCCGGCGCTTCAGTGCCCTTGTGGATAATCACGCGAGTTTCTTCCGGGCTCAGTTCGTTGTATGGCATACGACCCAGTTTACAAGCAATCGTTCGGAGATAAAAGTTACCGAAAACACTATCTTCAAAATGGACCGATCGTCCCCAATCGACGGAAGGCTGGGAGCGTGAAGCTGCGTCCGAACCGCAGTTCCACGATTGCGTGAAATCACCCACCGGGCGTGGACGGAGCCCGGGGCATGACAAAAATTGCACCTCCGCCCCGAAAACCGCCAACACAAAACCAATGTGCTAGCATCCGCCAGAAACACGTAAGAGCACCGCCCCACATCGCTATAGGTGGCAGCGGCAAGATGGGATAAAACATCAGGTCGTGAGGGTTTGGGCCGCGAAAATGATTTTTGTGTCGCTCAAACCGCAACCATAAAACATCGCCGAGCCGACCGAGAGATCCTTGCCAGTTGTAATGGCATCTTCGGTTCAACGCTCTGGCTCGGGAGCAAGGAGAGCACCTGATGGCAGCCACGCTGAAGTTTATTCACGCATCCGATCTTCACCTTGATCGGCCCATGTCCGGGATGACCGATATCCCGACTCACCTGTTCGAAGTGCTGGCCAACGCGCCGTACGAGGCCGCTCAAAAGATTTTTGACCTCGCTGTTTCAGAGCGAGTCGATTTTGTCTTGCTGGCGGGAGACCTGTACGACAGCGAACTCGGAAATGCTCGTGCGGCAGCGTTTCTGCTCAGCCAGTTCGAGCGTCTTGCGGACAAAGATATTACCGTTTACTGGTGCGGCGGCGAAACGGATCATCCAGATCGCTGGCCGAGTGCGATCGAGTTGCCCGACAACGTGGTCACGTTCAGCTCGCGCATTGTCGAACAAGTCGATCACGACCGCGATGGAGAAACAATCGCTCGCATCATGGGCAGCGGCTACGACGAAAAGCACCGTCGATCGGCGGGCGACTTTTCGGCGCCCAATTCCGAACTGTTCACGATTGCATTGTCTCACGGTGATTTTGAAACGGCGGCGTTAAAGGCTGAAAACGTCCACTATTGGGCCTTGGGTGGTAATCACAAATCAAGCAAACATGACCGCACCAGCTCAACGGTTGTTTACCCTGGCACTCCACAAGGACGCTCACCCAAAGAGACTGGTTCTCGTGGGTTCAAAATTGGCCGCATCGACGCATCCGGCAAGCTGAGATTACAAACCGTGGAATCTGATCGAGTCCGTTGGTTGCCTCAAAAAGTTGCGATCTCAGAAGGTGTTGAAGTTCGGGCGTTAAAAAAAGAACTGACCGAACGAGCCGCGAAGATCGTCGTCGACACAACAGACCAAATCGTATTGGCAAAATGGCACCTTGCTACTGAAGGCATGTTCAACCCTGCGATTCGCAAACGTGAGTGGTCAGAAGAAATTCTGGAATGGCTTCGTGACGAATTTGGGCGTGGCGACAAAGGCCTTTGGAGCGTGTCACTGGAAGTCGAAGCACCCAAACAGTTGCCATCTGACTGGTATGAAGAAGACACTATCCTGGGTGAGTTCATGCGAGCGATTGGTCGCTATCAGAGTGATGATTCTCTGCGTTTGAATCTGCACGAGTATACTCCCACCACGGTGGAAGGAACGTTAACAACCGGTATGAGCCAGGTTTCGCAATCGCGGCGTGAAGACGTTTTGCGACGAGCGGCAATGGTCGGCATCGAGTACCTGGCAGCCCACAAGCACTACAGCGGGCTGGACGAACAAGAAGAAATCATCGAGGAAGTCGAAGTTGGGATCTGACGTTGAAGCATGAATTCGCGGCGTGAAAGAGCTTTGCCCGTGCAAAGCGTTTTTTGCTTGAAGCCACCGCCGCAATCAATTGCGTCACTCACCTGAATTCACAAGGAAGCGAAAAAGTGAAAATCAAAGAACTGCAGGTTGACGGATTTGGAGTCTGGAAAGGCCTGAAAGTCCAGTCGCTATCAGACGACATCACCGTGTTCTGCGGCCAGAATGAGGCAGGGAAAACGACCCTGATGCAATTCATCCGGTCGATGATGTTCGGGTTCTCGCCCGATCGTCTGGACAAGTACACGCCTCCGGTTTACGGCGGCCTGGCGGGAGGCACCTGTGACCTGGTCACCCCTTCGGGAACTTACGAGGTTCAGCGTCATGTCGATCCTAACCGTCACGCCGATCCGATTGGCGACCTGACCGTGATCGACGGCCACGATGGTTCCGTCCACGGCAGGGCTCAACTGAGCAGCATCTTGTCCGACACGGACGAATCGATCTTCAACAACGTGTTCGCGATCGGCTTGCGTGAAATCCAGGAACTGGGTGCGCTTAACAGCACTGCCGCGGCAGATTACCTTTATCGATTGACCAGCGGGCTCGACCGAGTTTCCCTGATCGACGTGATGCGTGATTTGAAAATTCGCCGCGAAGGCATCTGGTCGACCACTCCGAAACAGCCTGGACGAATGGCTGAACTTTCCGAGCGTCGGACCAAGCTGCTGCGAGAAATTGACGACCTGAAACAGCGTTCCAAACGATGGTCTCAATTGGCTGCCGAAACGACCGACATCGGACACCAGCTGGCAGATGTCGAGCGGGAACTGGCGGACAACGAGCGACAATCCAGACTGATTGAGATTGCCACGCAGATTGCCGACCGTTGGCAGTCACGGCGCATGGTGGAAGATCGAATCAACTCGTTCGGCGTGCTTCCTGATCGTCGGGATGTTTCGATCGATACACTCGACGAGTTCAACGAAAAAATCGCTCAGCAAAAAGAACGCATCGAACAAGTCAAAAACCAACGTCGGCAGATCAAGGCCGAAGCAACCTCACTGCCGATCAACCGCAGTCTCTGGTCGCAGAAGGCCAGAATTGAAGCAATTTCTGAACACAGCCCGTGGGTCGAATCGCTCCAACGTCAGTCCGACCGATTGAAAGATGAGATTCACTCCATCGAGAACAGTCTGGTTGGCGAAGTCGATGGACTTGGACATCAGCTGAAAATCAAAAACCGAGATGTTCAGGATCTCGGGAAGCGTGGGCTTGGCTCATTGGAGACCACTGCCAAGTCGCTGCAAGACCAGACGGATCGCCTGACAAAGTTTCAGCAGGATCTGGAGAAAGCGGAATTTGATCTGGGCCAATACAACGAACGACTCTCGTCTTCCATGTCCGGCTTTGGCGACAGCGATTCGCTTGAGGACACCGGTCGTTATGTGAATCGTTTGCGACGGCGAATTGAGCTGGAAGACAAGATTGACAAACTGAATGAATCACGCCACGCGCTTGAGCGTGATATCGATGTGATCGTTAACGACCAGGTGCTTCCTGTGGGTAAGCTCTCGATCATCGGTCTCGTATTCGTCGGTGGCGTGCTGTTTCTTGGTTTTGGCTTGTTGGACACGTTATTCGGCGGCCGCTGGCTGAGCCAAACTTCGCAGCAACTGGGCATCATGTGCATGCTGTGTGGTTTGATCGCCGGGTTTATCTCAATGTTCTTGAAGTACCATTGGGAAAGCATGGCGAAAGAGGAACTGAACGACTTCCGCCATCAGATGGATATTCTTCGTCAACAACTGAAGCGTGCGCGGCATGAACGAGATGAAATCGAACGCCAGTTGCCACGCGGAAGCGAAGGGCAGTGGGAGCTGGATCTGAAAGATGCCGAGGGTCGATTAACTCGACTGGAGGATCTGGTACCACTCGAGAATCGAGTCCAGAACACTCGTTCAAACATCGAAGACTTGCGACGTCGAGTCACCAATCAGGAACGTGAAGTTGCCAAAGCCACTGAGGTCTGGCAAGCGAGCCTCCGGACCGCGGGCCTGCCGGAAATTCTGAAACCGCATCAATTGAAAGAGATCACTCAACGCAGCGAGCGCATCACCGGCTACCACGCTCGACTCGATCAGTTCAAAGCGGAACAGATTGAACGCGACAAGGAATTGAACGCACTCAATAAACGAATCAATGCGATCCTTCACGATTCCGGGCTGACGTTTCGTTCAGAAAGTCTGCCAGATCGTTTGAATCAGATCACTTCCGCCTTGAACGAACAACGTGCGATGGTCAACGCACGCAAGGAGTACATCAGCAAATACAAATCGCTCAGGTCACGGCTGGCAAAAGCGAAACGTGAACACGAAAAACTGCTGGGACAACGTCAGCGGCTGTTGGCCAAGGTCGGTGCCGACAATGAGGAGATGTATCGAAAGTTCGCTTCTCAGCATCGGGAACTGCGAAACTTGAAAAAGAAGCGCGAAGAACTGAGCGATCAGATCTCGATCGCATTGGGCAAGAACTTTGACGAAGTTCAGCTGACTGAGATCTTCGACTCGTTTGGACAGGCTGGACTGGAAAAACAGTGGGAACGTGTTCTCGAGCAGATTGAGGACATCAAGGAAGTTCAAACTCGGCTGCACCAACAGCGGGGCGAGTACCTGCAAGAGGTGAAAATGCTTGGCGAGGACTCCCGCCTGGATACGGCCCAACTGGAACTGAACGCAGTTGAGGCCGAAGTCAAACAGTTGAAACGGCAGTGGCAAGTTCTGGCAACCAGCACTCAGATGCTGGAGATGATTCGCGAGGGCTACGAAGCCAAACGCCAGCCTGAGACATTGAAGGAGGCATCCAATTATCTGGAACGCCTTTCCGAAGGACGCTACACCCGAATCTGGACGCGGTTGGTCGGCGAAGAGCTGCTGGTTGACAACTCCAACGACGAAACGATCCCCGTCGACAAGCTCAGCCGTGGAACTCGCGAGGCCGTTTACCTGTCGCTTCGACTTGCCCTCATCGGCGCGTACGCTCGACGTGGTGCCACGATTCCATTGGTTCTGGATGATGTGTTGGTCAATTTCGATGGCACTCGGGCGTTCGCCGCGGCTGAACTGCTGTGCGAATTCTCAAGGAACGGCTATCAGATCCTGATGTTTACCTGCCACCATCACATGCGTGACATGTTCCACCAGTTGGGTGCGGACGTGCGAGTGTTGCCAGATCATCGCGATGTTGTGGAAAACGGAGCGACGCCGACTGCTTATCGCAGTGACGTTCGGCCGACGCCCGTTCAATCAAACACGGTGCGTTTCGAACCAGCCCCCATCTCGGCCGAGCCCGTTCCCTCTGGCGCGATTCCAGTCGAGTATCTGCCTTCTGAACCCGATCTGACAATCGAGGCAGACGACTACGATGCAGAGCTGGAGTTCGAACTGTCTGCCGTGGTAACAGACCAGAAAACCGAACAGCGACTGCGTCACGAGCTGGTTTACTACTCGCCGCAGAATGGCACACCGGTAGACCTGTCAGGGAACGACGAGATTTGGCGAGAAACCACCACGCCTGTCATGCGATAAACTCGCCCGGGGAAGTCGACAGACTATTTTTTCCGGAAGACCAGAGTGACCTCGTTGCCTGTTTCGTTGAAGGTGACCTCGTCCATGAATGACTTCATCAGCACGAGGCCGCGTCCGTTGCCTTCAGCGATTGCTTCCGAGGTAGCTCTGGCTGGAACGGTTGATGTATCGAAACCCGGTCCATCATCACGGATAATAAATTTTGCCTCGGTTGGTGTCAGACAAGCCCTGAAATGAACTCGGCGTTCCGAAAATCGTTCGTCGCACGCCCGTTCGCCCATATTTGACGGTGTCGCGACAGGAAATTCATCGCTTGCCATCTCAAGGTTCCCGTGAACCATCGCATTTCGAATTGCCGCTTCCAACGCCACACCTAATTGGACACGATCACGTTGATCCGAAAACCCGTGACTCAAGCCGATTTCCTGAATCATTTCAATTAACGGCTCGATCAACTGCAGATCGTTCAACAGGCGAAACTCAAAATCCGTTTTCGCGACGCAACTTGCCAGCTTCCGATATCGAGCGTTCGATGCAGACATCGCTAACACCTGCATCACGGTCGCCACCAAATGCTCTGAAAGCATCGTTTTGGGGACGAAACTCGCCGCGCCGGCCGCAAGCGACTCTGCGGCCACGTTCTCACTGCCGTGTGCCGTCATTAGAACGACGGGAATGCCCGGGTGTTGATCTGCGATACTGGTTACCAGCTGCAAGCCATCCTGATCAGGCATCTGCAGGTCGGTCAGCACCACGTCGGGACGCTGTTGCTCGATGGCCTCCATCGCCAGGGATCCACTGTCTGCATAAGCGACATCAAACATACCGCTCGACTCCAGCAGACCGCCCGCGATCTTTTGATCTACGACTGCATCATCAACGACCAGAACGACCGGCATGATATCTCCATGGAGTTAAACGCAATCAGGCTTGAAGCGAACGAGCGTGATGCCACTATTGTCACCTGACGCGCATCAATTATCCAGTATCACGCACCTCGTATTTTACGTATGTTTTCATCTGTATTTGTTTCCGAGACGTCGGCAATGAAATCGCCCGTCGTGGGTTACTGCATGTCAGAGTTTTTCGGTCAGGCAAGCTACACGGCGTTCGGAAACCGTTTCGGCCAGTGAAAACCGGCACAAACAGCTGGCTTCGCGGGTTTGCGACCAACTTTCGTGTCTAGCTGAAACACGGAAACACCCGTACAATTCTCGTTGGAAAACATTTGTGCGACTCTGACGCTTCCTACCTCCCATGGCTATGACTTACTCAACCAGATTCATCCTGCTGACATCCATTGCCGCAATTTTTGTGTGCTTTATGGGTGAAAACGCGTTTGCCCAACCGTGGGCACGGAAGATGTTCAAGGAGTTTTCACACGACTTTGGTGACGTGGTCAAAGGAGAACGTCCCGTACACAAATTCGAGATTCAAAACGTATTTCAGGAAGATATCAACATCGCGGGGGTTTACTCCAGCTGTGGATGTACTTCAGTTTCGGTTCCAAAAAAAGTTTTGAAGACCTGGGAAAAGACAGAAGTCATCTGCCAGTTTAACAGCCCCGCGTTTGATGGAGCCAAAACGGCGACGGTCACGGTCAGGTTTGATCGACCTTACGTCGGAGAGGTTCAGCTGAATATCAAGGGACGAATCGTTCGTGGATCTGGTTTGAACGTCACGCCCAAATCAATTGATTTTGGGCAGGTATCAAAATCAAAATCGCCAACGCGAACGGTAGAACTCACGTCGATGGGCAGTCCGAATTTTCGGATTCTGGACGTGAAGAGCACGTTCGGTCATATCAAGGTTCAGCTTCGAGAAACGTCGCGTCAAAACAGTCTGGTCAAGTACGAGATGACAACCAAGCTGAAGGAATCCGTTCCTGAGGGTTTCGCCGAAGGCCAGCTTTTCGTCGTTGTTCAGGAGAGGAATCAAACGAGAGAGTTTCCCATCAACTTTTCAGCGAAAGTCGTTTCCGGTCTTCGGCTCAGTCCTGAGATCCTGACTTTGAATGGGATCGAACCAGGGCAGGAGGTTCGCAAGAAAGTGATCATCAAGGGCACCGAACCGTTTCGAATCGTGGACGTGACCTGCCACAGCAAGGCATTCAGAGTCCGGGCGGACAAGGAAGCGAAAAAAGTCCATCTTGTTGAGGTCATTTATACGGGCGAATCAAAGTCGGGGCAGCACGAATGTGAACTCAGTTTCTTCACCGACTTGACTGGCGATGCTCCGAACAAGCTCAGGGCGATCGTCGAAATCATTGAGCAACCGAACAATGAAACAGCTGATGTTTCACTGTAGTTTTGATGGCGATCAAAGACCTCCGTAACCGGACAATCGTTTTCGTCTATGGCACCTTGATGCGAGGCGAGTGCCGTAACTCTTCCTTGCGTGATCAGACGTTCATTTGCGATGCGAACACCGAGCCTCTTTACCGCCTGTATCTGGTCGATGACTATCCCGGGCTGATCGAGGTTGGACGCGGCTCGGGTGTTTCAGTCACTGGCGAATTATGGTCCGTTACTGATACCAATCTTGAGTTACTCGATCAGATCGAGTGCGTTGAAAGTGGGCTGTACGAACGTCGTGATATCAAGCTGACAGGACCGATTCAAACCGCAGAAGCATGGTTTTATCTGCTGGATGTCAGCCAGCGGTACGATATCGGTACCGACTGGCGGACACGCTGAAGTCCCACGAAACTGGGGGCACGCCGGTATCATCTGAAAGTGGCTGACGCTACGATATGCCCCTTTGAAACTTATCCCAAGGAGAAAACTCATGGCGACCGCCGAAGCCCGACATATCCTCGTTGAAACTGAAGAAGCCTGTAACGACCTGAAAGAGAAGATTGAATCCGGAGCCGATTTTGCTGAAATCGCCAAAGAGTTTTCCGCCTGCCCTTCCGGTGCGTCGGGCGGATCTCTGGGAGCTTTTGGCCCCGGCCAGATGGTCAAGGAATTCGACGAGGTCGTTTTCTCAGGTGATCTGGGTACGGTTCTTGGTCCCGTACAGACACAGTTTGGATATCACCTGATCGAAATTACGAAACGAACAGATTAGTGCTTTGTTCCAACTGAAGATTAGGTTGATCGACCGAATCATCATTCCGTGAGCCTCAAAAGCAAAAGATAAAACGAGAGCCTCCGCAAGTAACAACCCGAAAAGTGACTTGGAAAAAACCATTAGTACTCCGTTTCGACTTGGTTTTCGGGTGCCATGTTC
>CAYXWX010000138.1:0-9042 GCA_964468915.1 uncultured Pirellulaceae bacterium | reverse complement strand
CGAGACGAAAGCATCATGATCGGCGATAACGTGATGATCACGATCGTTGACATTCGAGGAGACAAGGTACGACTTGGAATTGATGCGCCGCAGGAAATCCCTGTTCATCGCCAGGAAGTTTACGATGCGATCAAACGAGAAAATCAGAAGGCTAGCCGCCTCGGCCCTTCGGAGACTCGCGATATCGGAAACTGAATCCGTACCTGCTCTTGTGGAAAAGACTTGACTGCACTGGACGGCCAATACGCCCCGGCTCAAGCGACTCCACAAGCCGAGAGCAACTTCTCGGCCGAGCAGATGTAGCTCGTGTAGAATGGTCCGAATTCTGCGTACTTCGCACTTGCTTCGTCAAATCGCATGTCGTATACGATTTGCTTCAAATGCATGGGGTTGGTAGCCCATAACGTGACCCCCCACTCCCAATCGTCAAGCCCGACGCCCACCGTGATCAGCTGTGACACTTTCCCAGCGAACTTGATTCCGCTGCGAGCATGTTCCGACATCAGCTTGTTTCTTTCGGATGACGACAGCTGAAACCAATTTGCTCCTGGGTATCGCCATTTATTCATGGGATAAAAACAGGTGACTGGCCAGTCCGGGAAGTTCGGCGTCAACCGTTGGAAATTCATTTTCTCAAGCCGCTGGGCATATTTGGCGACCTTCGTTTCAAGTGCAGAACTGCCCTCTTCTTCACCACTTCTAACCAATCGTTCACGGTACTGTTCGACGGACTGAGCGTACTCTGACACTTCTGAAATCGATACATACGACCAGGTGGGCGTAATGACTTCGCCCAGAGGGCAACTCATGAGGGCCTGATGAACGGACTCAATTCGAATCGGATCCGGATCCATCATCATCAATGAAAAATCGGACTTATGCCCAGACGTCAGACCGATCTGCATCCGCGCGGGACGACCGTCCACGGTCGGATCCAGAATCTTTGTAAACTGACTTTTTGCATCTGTCAGATCAAAAGAGTCGGCCCGTTGAAGTTCGGCCAGTCGTTTTCGATCGAATGAGTAAAAGAAGTGGCTGCAGTGCCAGCCCTCGCCGGGCGTCATTTGCTCGGGCGAAAACTTGAAATCAGATTGGTCAAGAAACATTTAGATTAACAATCGAGAAGTTCGGAGACACGCTTCAGCAGGGCGTCGATGGTGAAAGGTTTGTGCATGTATTCACTCACCCCAAGCATCTCAGCGTATTGCCTGTGCCGCTGTCCCTCATTGGCAGTGATCATAATCACCGGACAAGGCTCCTGGCCGGACTGTCGCATACGTTCCAGAACGAGAATGCCACTACGTTTGGGCATCATCAGGTCCAGAATAACGAGATCTGGACGCTTCGTTTCCACCAATGCGAGCCCTGAATTCCCGTCGTAGGCATGAGCAACGTCATACCCCCGCGCTTCGAACGCGTGACAAAGTGATTGAACGATCTCGTAGTCATCGTCGATGATCAAGATGTTGTTTTTTTGATTATCGCAGGCTGAAGGCTCTGTCACTGGTAATGCCGCCAATCCATTAGTCATGAGTGTTCTGCCGAGTCAGATGTAATTACAACAACGTGCTATACGTAGCCAGCGTGAGGAATCCAGATGTGTAACGCGACTTCTCTTCTCTATTGTGCCCCAACAGTTTATCCGCTCATGTTTCTTTGATCAACGCGAAACCGGACGCATCGAATTTGATACGCTCGATCCGCCCGACTTCGCCGAGTCATTTCGTCAAAACGGCCCGGTTCGGTCCTTAAAATACGTGATATTTACAGTCTCCCGCAATATTTTTATGTGATCCGGAATACCGTCAAAATTTGCACGAATGCATCTCGCAGGACATTCCGCGTGAGACCCGCCTGATTTTTGTGCTGATTTGTATTGCCGGTCACTTGACGCCCGATCGGCGGTCGATAACCCACGATGGTATCGAACGTTGCGAAGGATCGCTCGCCGATGAATATCGTCCAGTCAATGGGCGACTTTCTCAGTTTGGTTTGAGGTATCTGGCACAATGTGGCGAGCTTTTTTTTATGCTGTAGGTTACATGACGATCTTTGTGGGGCTGCAAAGCCTTGCATTTGAGCGCGTGCAACTGGCTCCAGGCAAAGACGCAAAGCAGCTTATTAAACGAATCCTTGGTGAAGATGGTGCCGAATCCGTGGCGACATCTTCTGAGGCTGTGGGTTCTCCTGTGGCCTCCCGCACGGCACCTTTGGCGACCGGCTCCAGTTTTGGCCCATCGCGGTTTTCCAATGGAGGTTTTGGGGGAAGTGCATTTTCCGCCGCGCCGTACCGTGACTTGGATCGGGATGTCAACTTGGGGGTCGAAAGTCGAGGAGCCGAGGGAATCCCAAGGATCGATCTGGCCGGATATCAAAGTAATGTTCGACAGCCAGCGGTTCGGGCCCGTTCGACCCGTCCCGGCCGAGTGATCATGTCACAGGACTGGATGCCTTGGAGTCTGCTCGCGATCGGCGCGGTCATTGTGCTGTACACGCGTTCGTTCGGCACCCATTCGTGACGTACCCGTTTAAAGACGATGCCTGTGCAATCTTGGATTAAAGAAGTTACCACTACGCCGCATCTTGCCCTGTTTGAGTGTGTTCGGGTTTACTTCGATACACGACAGCCATAGCATAACTGGCCACTCCATCCACTTGCGGGAACATCGTTACTGAAGCTTTTTCGAAGCTTTGTCTTCCCGTAAATTTTCCTTGTCTTGAAGCTTGTTTGCCGATGAACGTTCCTGAAAACATGACGTTGCAGGCAACGATCGATCAGGGTGAAAAGAAAAATTCTCCTGAGATGATGCTGGCCGAATGGTTTTCGTGGCCGGGCCGAGTCGCATTGCTGATTGCGATCTTGCTGGCACCGTGGATGTTCGGCAGCTACGGTCCCTGGGCATTAAGGCTGATCACGGTTTTGCTGTTGATCGGAATTGCGTTTTGGTGGTTCGAGTCGGCAGTCCGGCGGAATCGCTCTCAGGTTCTTCCGTACATGGCGATCCCTTTGGTTCTGGGATTGCTGATCGGATTTGTGCAGACGATTGCGCTGCCTGGTTGGATCGCCGACCTTCTGATCGGACGTCAGGCTGAACTCTACCAACAGCTGGTGCCAGGTAACGAATCCAACGCGAAAATATCGCTGGACGTTGAATCAACCTACGGGCAAATTCGACTGATCGTTATCTGCCTTGCTGCCATGTTGCTCGGTTGCAGGTATTTCAGATCGCCACGTGACATGGTGGTATTGCTTGCTGCCTGTACGATCAACGGCGCCCTGATATCTTTTTTTGGTTTGGTCCAAAAACTGACGACGTCGGGGAAAACTATTTTCTGGACCGTCAAGCTTTACGAGGGTGGTAGTCCATTCGGTCCTTTTGTGAATCGAAATAATGGAGCGGGGTATCTACTGCTGTGCCTTGCATGTGCCCTCGGACTGTGTGCGCTGGTGATGTCGCAACGAAAGACCTCAGGTCCGGTACAAATGGTCAGCAAGGAAATGCCATTTTGGAGGCAGTTCAATTTTCATCTTCTTTACTTTATTGCTGAGCTCACCGCAACGAAAATTGCCGTATTGATCTCGATCGTGCTGATTGCTTCTGGCGTGGTTGGGTCATTGTCGCGAGGCGGTGTCACTTCCCTGATCATTGGTTCGATGATCACGTTGGCAATGTACGGGATCGCTCGTCGGCCCAAGTATTCGGGGTTTATTTTGTTGCCCCTGATCGGGTTCGTATTTGCATTGACCGGATGGCTGAATCTGAGTTCCAAGTTGGTGCAGCGAGTGGAAAGCACCGACTTTGTCAGTTTTTCAAGTGAAGAACGTTTGAAAACGTGGAAAGATACCTGGCCGGCGGTCGAACAGATGGGTTGGCTGGGGTCCGGTCTGGGGTCTTACGGCAGCTTGCATCGCCTCTACCGGAATGATAGTGAAACGAGGGTGTTCGAGTACGCTGAGAATCAGTTTTTTCAAGGTCTCGTGGAAGCTGGTTGGCTCGGATTGATTTTGTTCTGTCTGATGTGGTGGCTGCTGTTTTACTACTCGTCCTTGTGCCTCTCAAAAGGTAGTTCTCCGTCGACGATTGCAGTCGGCGTGACGGGTATTTTTCTGGTGACTTCTCAGGTGCCGGCCTCGATTGTTGATTTTGGTCTTTACATGCCGGCCAACGCAGTCCTGTTGGCGACATTGACCGGTTTCGTTGCCTACCACGCTCACAGTCTGACGGGCAGGTTGAAGCGTTTGATGTGGTTGCGTTTCGAGGCCCCGAACGCATTGGTACAAGTCGTTTTATTGACCGTGTTTGCGATTGGTTTTCTATGCCTGCTGCAGCTTCATCGGCACGTGAGGCAGGACAGTGCGATGGAGGTTCGGTATCGAGTACTGCTCGATCGTGATCTCGACCTTGCGAGCACCGATCGGCTCATTAAAAACGTGACGGAAGCCTCAAAGAATGCGCCGTCATCAAAAGCGATGAATTACCTTGGGCGTCTTTGGATCCATCGGGCAAGATTACAGTTTTTCGAATCGATCAAAGAAGATACGGATTTCAAGGCAGCGATGGTTTTGAAAACGGATGAAGAGAGAGAGATCATTGAGGAAAACATGTGGAAGCTCACCAGCGTTCCGCGTATGCAGGAGAACGCCTACTTCCTCAATCGCGACATGTCGCCGTTTCGCGCCCGCCGGTTTCTAAACAGTGGTTTCATTCGAGACAATCTGCCGTGGGCGCGGACTTACTATGACTACAGTCGCCGCATCAGGCCGCTTCAGCCGCTGACCCATCTTGAGGTAGGGAAGCTCAGTGGGGTCCTGGACCATGGTCTGGATGTCGGCGACGCGGACATTGAGCGTGCAATCAACCTCGCACCGGCGAATCCAAACTTCCGAGAAACCGCGGCCATCTACTATTTGCAGTCTGGTAAAGTCGACCAGGCAACAGTTCACTTGCAGGAGTTGCTCAGGCTGAAACCACGCGCACTTAAAAATACATTGAACCTGATCACCGGCCGAGCCAGTCGCACAGTTGCCAAAGTCGACGACCTGACTGTGCTCCAGAAAGTTCTTCCGGATGATCCAGCGATGCTGTACGCCTACGCCAAGGATTTTCTAGAGCTGGATTCTGAAATCCGGAGCAAGGTACTCGAAAAAGCTGATCAGCTGATAGGAAATCCGGCGGCCGGGGATCTTGAAGCGGCCAAACTGAAGGCTCAAATCAAGCTCGCCCGAGGCGATATTGAATCCACAATTGATTATCTGAAACTGGTCCTGGTGAGTCGGCCCGATGACGCAAAAACACGGTTTTCGCTGGCTAAGCTTCTGCATAAAATCGGCCAGCTGGAAGACGCGATGGAAGAGATTGAGTATTTACTCAGGCTCGATCCGCGGAATCGAGGATACAATCAGTTGGCTAGGAAGATTCGAGACGAGTATCGTCAACGCGAAAATCCTCGACGAAATCGATTTTGACTGGATAGATCTGCCGATCGCGTTGCCAATTCGGTAAATTTGAATGCCGCGAACTTGCGGAATTTGTACCGTTCACATTTAAGCATTGCGGCACCTTGGTCATCACTTTCGGATTGAGATCCTGTTAGCCAAACATCAACCATATTTTTCACACTTCGTTTGACACAGTTGAACCATTAGTCCATGACGGCAGTCGTCCTTGCATTCATCGTTTCGCTCGCCATCGCCTTGCTTCTGGTGCCGGTCATGTCGATGCTCGCGCGAACGGTCGGACTTGTCGACCATCCCGATGACAAACGCAAGCTTCACAAGGCGGCGATTCCAATGGTTGGGGGAATCGCACTTTTTACTGCGGTCCTGTGCTCGTCCGTCCTTATTCCCTATTTGAACTCGCTGTGGGCAGGAGCGTTTGAGCAACTTGATGCCACGGTCGCGGCTTTTACTCCACCCAGAATCAGCAAACGATTGACGACGGGATTAAATGTAAATTCGGATGATGTATATCAATTGATCGGTTTGCTCGCTGGTGCAAGCGTGTTGCTTCTTGTTGGAGTCGCAGATGATCGATTCGGAATTCGGGGCAGGCAAAAGTTGGCCGGTCAGTTTCTCGCGACAACGGTACTGATTTTCTTTGGCTATCAGTTTGATTACATCACTGTGGCAGGTCGAGACATCGACTTCGGCGTGTTTTCTGTTTTCGTGATCTATGGGTGGGTGATCGCGTCGATCAACTCGGTCAACCTTCTGGACGGTGCGGATGGAATCGCATCCACGATCGGGATTGTCATGAGTGTTGCGATGACCGTGATGATGGTTTCCGAAGGGAAAATTCTTGATGCGGTGGTGGCGGCTTCAATCGCTGGAGGACTGTTGGGATTCCTGAAATACAACTTCCCTCCAGCCAAAGCTTATCTTGGTGACGCAGGGAGTATGTTGATCGGATTTCTTCTCAGCGCTCTCGCGATTCGCTGCACCTTCAAACAAAGTTCTGCTTATGCGTTTTTTGCTCCAATCGCCCTGCTGGCAATCCCGTTCGCAGATACCCTGGCTGCTATTATTCGACGCAGACTGACGGGACGCAGTATCTTTGCCGTTGACCGAGGACATCTGCATCACTCGCTGGCACGCCGTGGTTACAGCCCCCGAGTCAGCTTGCTGTGGGTGGCCCTGCTGTGTGCGGCAACGGCAGCCGGTGGAACCATGTCGCTGGTGTTCAAGCAGAGTGAGTATGCGTTGGCGTCGATCCTGATCGTCGGTTGCGTCATGGTCTTTTTTCGGATCTTTGGCGTTGGAGAAATGCAGCTGGTCACGCGAAGAGCTTCGTCTGCGGCTCGTTCTATTTTTCGAGTTGCTCCGAACGAGCGGCCCGACCTGTTGCAAAGCGCGGTGCACGTTCAAGGCGAGCGAAATTGGGATGCGATCTGGAACGAGTTTTGTCTTTTCGCTGATCAGTACACGTTAGACAATATCACGCTGGACGTTAACGCTCCCTGGTTGCACGAGTCGTTTCATGCTAACCGCCGCCGGGCGGATGCCAAAGGTGAAATGAACCACCAATGGTATTCCACGATTCCCCTGATGGCTGAGGGGCGGTTGTTTGGGAAAATTGAGGTCGCATCGTCGCCCGATTCAGGATTTTCGCATCACCAGATCATTACCGAATTACTGCAAGTGGTCGCGCTGGTGGAAGGGGCCCTGGTAGACGAACCTGCCCCAACGGCACCAGTGCCAACCGAAACGACTCCTGAACCCGTCGAGTCGACTTGAGAATGTCTTTCGGAAATTGCCGTGATGAAAAGTTATCGCTTTTCAGGTAAAATGGGGGACGGCGTCCGATAGATACGTGGTACACGTCTGGTCGGTCTTGGAATCGACGATTGAAATCTTTGGAATACCAGTGGTTCGGTGCCCCTTGGTTATCGGTTAGACCAACAACCTCTGAATTGCTTAGACCGTTTGATTCACTGGTTCGTATGTGCGTTAACCGACGGGGCTCAACTCGAAAACCAAGTCGAGATGAACCACTGGTGGTCCGTGAAACTTGAATTGACCAGTTTGAGTCTTGCTTAAGCGCCAGCAGATTTGGCGAAAAGCATTGCCACGATCGGTCAATTCAGGTCTGCTGGACCGCCCGGTAATCGATCTTTGGAACCAATCTAACGATAGGAGCCTGTGTGGATATGAGCCAGAATCCAGGATGCTCATCGTTTTTTGTGGTAACGTGCCCCGGGTGCCATAAACGCGTCTCGGTCGCATTGTCCAACTTGGGTAAAAAAGTCTCGTGCCTGCGCTGTTTGACCCAATTTACTGCCGTCGACTCTCAAGCGAGGTCCGCAGCGGAGGATGATCCAATGAGGTACTGGGCGGAGTACACGGATCTTGGAGTCCCAGATGAGCAGTCACCTTATACGGATGAAACTGATTTGTTTCGTGTCCCCAGATAAGACGTTTTCGCGAACGCTTCAACAGGATCCCCAAGGGCCTGATTACAGTTGTGATCTGCCACGTTTCAACGAAGTTTGGTGTCTGATGGGGAAGCTGGCTGCCGTGGCAACCAAACGACGAATGCCCGGCAAGTGCTTTGTTCCAACTGAAGATTAGGGTTGACCGACCGAATCATCATTCCGTGAGCCTCAAAAGCAAAAAATAAAACCAGACCCTCCGCAAGTAACAACCCTGAAAACGAGTTGGAACAAAGCACAAGGGGAACGAGTGGGTTCAGCTGCACGGAACTATTTTCTGATCTGCGAGTTCAAAGAGAACTAAAAGCCTTGTTTCCTGATTCAAAAGTGCAAGAATCAGGCGTGAAAAGGCGACGAAACAAGCAAACGTACTCGTGTCGTTGTGTCTTTTCACCAGAACGTAATCGCGTGCCAGCAGTAATTGTCAAAGAGATTTCGGAGTGATTTATGAGTGTTTGCCGTCGAATCTACACCTTCGCCGTCGCTATCTTGATGGGCGTTGTCATTAGCTTTACTTTTGGTTCATCCACGCTGGAAGCTCACACGGTGTTCAAGAAAGCACTCGAGAAATCCTACGAAGGTGTCAAAGTCAGCTGCAATTCCTGCCACATCAAAGGCAAATCAAAAAAACAGCGAAATGAGGATCTTGGTAAAGCTTTTTATGAAGAAATGAAGGATCAGAATCTGACCGAGGAATGGAAATCAAAGAAAGGTGCCGAAAAGAAGGCGTACCAGACCGATGTGATGATTCCGGCGTTCCAGAAAGCTCTTAAAATCGTGAAGGAAAAAAAGAAAGAGGAAGGTGGCGATACGTGGCATACGTTGATCGAAACAGCTCAGTTGGACGGATTAAAGCTTAAGGACACTGGAGACGAAGAAGAGTAATACGTGTCCGCTGCGAAGCATTGGCGGAGTGAAATTTTGTCGAATCGGTGAGAACCCGGTTCGCCTCTTAGATTTCGTTCCCTGAAGCTTGAGATCTTGCTTGAGGAAGCTGATTGACACTTCCAGTCGGTCGGTAGTAAGATTTGCGGATCCGGGCGCTTAGCTCAGTTGGCTAGAGCATCTCGTTTACACCGAGAGGGTCGGGGGTTCGAGTCCCTCAGCGCCCAT
>CAYXWX010000137.1:0-9171 GCA_964468915.1 uncultured Pirellulaceae bacterium | reverse complement strand
GCTGGAGCAATCGTGTTGTGACGGATACCATGTTGTCAGCTGTTTCTTTCAAACACCACCTTCGGAGCACTCCATGCTGGGCACGCTGGACTGGGCGATTATCGCTCTTTATTTCCTCATTCTGCTGGGCATCGTCTGGTGGACCTCGCGACGTAACGAGTCAACGGACGATTATTTTCTGGCTGGACGAAACGTCGGCTGGTTCGCGATCGGTGCGTCCTTGTTTGCCTCGAATATCGGTTCCGAGCACATCGTGGGGCTCGCCGGAGCAGGGGCCAGCACGGGAATGGCGATGGCTCACTGGGAACTGCACGCGTGGGTGATCATCATGCTGGGCTGGATCTTCGTGCCGTTCTATTACACGTCGGGCGTGTCAACGATGCCCGAATTTCTGGAGCGGCGATTCGGCAGCACGACTCGATGGATCCTGTCACTGGTTTCGTTGGCTGCTTATGTGCTGACCAAAGTTTCAGTCACCGTTTACGCCGGCGCGATCGTTTTCAAGACGTTGCTGCCCGAGACGTTTGGGACGCCGGAGAACGCATTTTGGGTGGGTGCTTTCGCGACAGTGATTCTGACCGGGATTTACACCGTGTTCGGTGGACTCCGAGCCGTGTTGTACACCGATAGTGCGCAGGCGATTGTGCTGTTGATTGGCTCCGCGATGATTACTTGGATCGGCTTGGACAAACTGGGTGGCTGGTCAGAACTGCAATCGTTCGCTTCCAACGACGTTGCCAAGTACGCGCTTTGGCGACCGCTGAATGATCCGCAGTTCCCGTGGCTGGGGATCCTGATGGCGTCGCCCATTATTGGCATCTGGTACTGGTGTACGGATCAGTACATCGTGCAGCGGACTCTGGCAGCGAGAAATCTGCAGACTGCCAGACGTGGAACCATCTGGGGCGGCTTCCTGAAGATCTGGCCCGTGATGATTTTTCTGGTACCGGGTTTGATTGGGGCCGCATTGCATCACAAGGGAGTCATTCAGATTCCCGTCAATGCAGACGGTGAAATCGTTGGCGATCAAGTCTTTGCCACCATGGTTGTCGAGATGCTGCCTTTGGGGCTACGCGGGCTGGTCATCGGCGGCATGCTGGCGGCGCTGATGAGTTCGCTATCGTCGCTGTTCAACAGCAGCGCGTCGTTGTTCACGCTGGACGTTTACAAGAAAGTCAGGCCACTGGCCACCGAGAAACAATTGGTATTTGTTGGTCGAATGGCCACGTTGACCATCGTGGGTCTTGGGATGCTGTGGATTCCGATCATGGCTCGACTGGCTGGCAACGAGGGAGTCTACAAGTACCTGCAAAGCGTTCAGGGTTACCTCGCTCCGCCGATTACGGCCGTTTTTCTGTTGGGACTTTTTCACGCTCGCACCAACAGCGCCGGAGCCATCGCGGGCCTGGTGATCGGGTTCATTCTTGGAATGGGCAAGTTGACCATCGAAACGTTTTACGGAGCGGGCAGCGGCAAGTTGTCGGAACCTGTAGCGTTGGCGTTTATCGGCGACATCAACTTTACTTACATGTCAGGCATCCTGTTCGCGATCGTGGCCGCTCTGGTGCTGGCCGTTTCTCATGCAACTTCACCACCCGATGACGAACAGATTCGAGGGCTCACGTACGCGTCGATGGATCGTGCTGAAGTTCGCCGCAGCTGGAATTCGTTTGACCTGATCGCGACCCTGATCGTTTTAGGTTTGACGTTTGGCGTTTACGCCTACTTCAGCTTCTGGATTTGAAAGTTCGCTCTCATCGTCAACCACACCGGAACTCATTGTACTTTTTCCACTTAATCGAAATCAAACGAGATTCAAACATGCCATTAACCATTGTTGCTCACATCACTGCCAGTGAAGGCAAAGAAGAATTTGTCTTTGACGAGCTGAAGAAGTTGATTGATGTCACGCGATCCGAAGAGGGCTGCATTCAATACGACTTACATCGCGATAACGACCAACCCGCTCACTTCATGTTCTTTGAGAACTGGCAGTCGCACGAGTTGTGGCAGGCTCACATGAACGCACCGCACCTGAAGACATTCGCACAAGCCACCGAAGGCGCTGTCGCGGATCTCACAATCCATCAGATGACCAACGTCGGATGAGCCAACCGACTGCCACGTTCAAGTTTGCACTTGAAACGGTCACGGCGTCGAAGATTCGAACGGCAACGGCGCTTCGGCAGGTGCTTCCTCCGCCGAGGTTGGTGGTCGTTCGGCCGGCGTTTCATCATCTTCCGTTCTCAAACGAAGCACAATCGCATCGTCAACGACTTCGATCGATTCGAAACGGCGCAGGATTTCCGCAGTCTGCACGTCATCATAAGCTTGCCTTGCAAAGTTTTGCTCCCTCAACGGCGCCATGACCGCGTCAGGAAGTGATTCGCCTTTGACAGTCGCGTCCACCAGCTTCACGACAAGGATGCCGTTCTGCATGAATACTTCGACTTCAGCATCGGCATTGAAGTATCGTCCTTCGCCGCCGGGAACCTGGTCCATCGGAAAACTGACCTTTGCCTGGATCCGGCCGTTTTCGATCGCCACATTGGCGACTCCCCGAAGTGATTCGTTCGCGTGAATCAAAGCGTTGATCTCGTTGGCAGTCAGGACAAGCTGAGCCGGAAGCGCAAATTCATCCTCTGCGTCAGCCTGAGGGGCCTCATTGGCTTCCACGCCACGTTCCGAAGCCTCGTCATCTGGTGAAATTTGCCGGGAGAAACGCTCGATTCGATCCTGTAGCTCGATCAATTCCTGCTCCTCCATTTCGACAACGGGAATCTGTTCCGGTTCGGTATCGGTGTACTTTTCGACCTGGCCCTTCAGATACCAGTATCCACCAAAACCGAGCGCTGCCGCCAGCATCAAGCCTCCGATTAACACGCCTGCGCAGCCGAAGACCCAACATCCGCAACCGCTACCTTTTCCTGAAGGCTGGGCTTCACTGACGACCGGAATATAGGGCGAGCCTCCAGAGTCGGCACGATTGCGTGATTCGTTCGCCGCGGCTTCGCCAAAACGTTCTGTTTGAAAATCACCTGCCATGATTGTTGTCTCGTTGGATAGAAGATCAGTTTGCGCAGCCGATGCCAAAAGTATTTCAACGTATCTGACTGGGCTCTGTGCAACAATACAAGCACGAAGCGCAAGCGAGTGGATTTTCCGACGCAATGCGTGCACTCGCTCGCGCTTCGTGCTTGTATTCGCGATTGTTATACAGAGCCTGGCTTTCGAACGTTTGCCTGCGTTTCGATGTCGAGGAGCCAACAGGATTCGTCAGACTTTCAAGATTCTTGCCAGAAAAAAACCATCGAAGCGTTCATCGGGCAGGATCCTGCGACAGTGTTTCAGATCCTCGGGGTATTCACTTTCATCGAACGACGTCAAGCCAGGTTGCCAATTGTCAAATGGCATTTCGATGGGTTGCAACCGAGCATCACCATTGGTCTCATTCAGCAAGTGAGCCACGATCGCCTCGTTTTCCTCGGGAGCGAAGCTGCAGGTTGAATAGACCATCGCTCCCCCCGGTTTCAAACATGCAAACGCCGATTCAATCAAACCCTTTTGCTTACGCGATTGCTCTTTGATTTTTCTGGGACTCCAAAACTCGTATGATTTCGGGTCACTCGTATGAATTCGTGACTCGCCACTGCAGGGCGCATCCAGCAGGACTCGATCAAAGCGATCGGGAACCTTGCGACCGGCATTACGGCCGTCCATCAAATACGTTTTGCTGATCGCGACGCCCAGACGTTTCAAATTATCCGCCAGTCGATACATCCGCTTCTTGATAGGCTCGACAACCGAGAGCTTGCCGTCGTTCGTCATCAACGCGGCGATGTGAGACGCTTTGCCGCCGGGAGCCGCAGCGAGATCAAGGTTCCATTGACTCGGCTTCGGATCAAGGACCAGCGACGTGAAAATGCTGGAGAGTCCCTGAATGTAGATCCCGCCTTCGGTCGCGAGGGACGAATGCGTGAGTTTGTCTCGCTGATCGTGAGGAACTTCGAACGCATGATCGCACCATGAAATCGCTTCAGGCGAAATGCCGTCGGCCCGCAACTGGTCAACCGCCCCCGCAGAATCAGCCAGAATCGTGTTGACACGAAAGGAAGAAGTTTTCGTGTTCGAAAAACTGGCAAGCACCTGATCGAAATGCTGCGGTTGCACGATTTGCCGCAGTCGATCAAGAAAGTCAGTGGGCAGGGCAGGGTGGATCATGAAAGATTCGGTCTGAGCCGAACGATTGGAAGTCACTATGAAAACGGAACAACCAACACGGAATCGTGATCCGTTGGTCCGTCTCGCTCAAGACGACTCGTTCTTGTTCTGCTGCGTGGAAGCAGAGGGAGAAAACAATCCGAGTTGATCGAGTGCTCGGTTCAGCCCTTCCAAGCGGAACGGCTTGTCCAGATAACCATCCGGCTTCAACCCGCTTGAGATCATTTTCTCGGCTTCGCTGGAGTAACCGCTGCACAGGATCACTTTTTGGTTGGGATGTCGTTCTTGAATCACTTCCAGAACCTGCCAACCGGACATCTCGGGCATCGACAAGTCCAGCAACACCACATCGAAAGATTCATCTTCCAGTATATCCAGCGCTTTGCGGCCTCCACTGGCAGTGACAACCCGGTGCCCCTCCGTTGAAAGCAGCAATTGCAGGCTACGGCGGACAGCATCGTTGTCGTCAACCACCAACACGTCCAATTCCCGAAGTCGCGGTTGGAAGTCTTTCATTTTCGGCGAAGGAACTTTCGCTGAGACTTGTTCCGCACACGGCAGCACGATCCTGAATGTCGTCCCCTCGCCAACGACCGAAGTGCACTCGACTTGCCCCCCCATTTGCTCAATTGCCCCACGCGAGGTCGCCAGCCCAAGTCCGTTGCCTTTATCGAGCGTCTTGGTTGAGAAAAATGGTTCAAAGATCTTCTCAACAACATGACCAGGCATCCCACAACCATCGTCACGAATCGCAATCACGACCGCGGGTTCCGATTGCTGGTTGACGTCCTGACGGGTCGAGATCTGAATGCATCCCGTATTGTGACCAATCGCATCGCGAGAATTCAAACACAAATTGATCAACACTTGCTCCAACTGTCCCGGATCAATCTGAGCACGCGACATTTCTTTGGCCATCGAAATGCTGAGCTGAATATGCTCGCCAATCGTTCGTCGCAAAATCGACGCCGTCCGTTGAACGATTTCATTAACATCCGTCGGCACACACTGAACATCGGACGTGCGAGCGAAAGTCAACAGTTGTCGCGTCAGGTCGGCACCACGATTTACGGCGGCCGAAACTTCTTCCAGGGGTTGCTGCTGATTCTCGATTCCTGCCTCAGAAGAAGCATGAGCCAACAAGGCGACGTTCGTGCCAATTACGTGCAACAAATTATTAAAATCATGGGCAACGCCACCTGCCAAACGACCAACCGCGCTAAGTTTCCGCGACTGCAACGCTTCTTCTTCAAGTTTCCGTCGTTGCGTGGTGTCCTCGAACGTCCAGACTCGTCCGGCCGGCTGTTTTTCCTGATCCAGAATAGGTGCCGAAAAAACGTAGACGCTTCCTGAATTCTTCAGTGCAAACTCCCTTTCGAAAGTGGCCTGAGGTACCGCGAAAGTTTCACGCCACAGAGAGGCAAACTCATCAACATCACGAAAAGCTGATTGGATCAATATGCAGGCTTCGGCGTGCGGAATTCCTTGCGGAATGTTGACGCCCAACGACTGGGTCACCTTGTCGTTGGTCAGACGAACGTTGGACATGGCATCAAAGATCACCAAACCGTCTCGGACAGCTTCCGACGCCGCGATGATTTGATTGGTGCTATTACTCAATTCGCGAGTCTTATTCTTCACCTGTCGCTTCAAGGCCACATACCAAGCCAACAAAATCAATCCGACCAATCCGGCTGCCAGCCACGCAAGCCACTGAAGCTGATTCGATGGAACTTGTAATGGAGCATCCAGAACGGTCAAATCCTTCGTGCCGGAAACGATCATTTCAATCAAATTGCCGTTTTCGGTTGATTCAATCTCACGAACAATACCACTGGCTTTGACGATTGAGTGCCTGACATACTGATCAATCTGTCGACGCTCATGGGGAACCGGCATTCGCACAATCACGCGATTCCCCTTGGATTTCAAGTGAAGCTCAACGCTCCTGTCGTTGGCAAAGGAATGATCGACCGTGCCTGTCAAACTTACACGCCGATTAAGATAATTCCCGTCAATAATTTGCTGAGCAGTTTTGACAGAGGACGAAGGCGGACTGACATGATTGGTTTCTGTGACCCAAACTGCCCGAAAGCAATCATCTTTTTTCGGGTTGCGTTCCGCCTGAATCTGCACCACGCTTCCCAATTTGATATGTGGCGCCAACGCTGTCGATATTTTATGACCACCCGCGAAAAAAAAGTTCGCCCCCACGTGCTCCACAACCGCATCTTTCAACTCTAACGTTTCGTTATCCTCTTCCTCCGATTGCGAACCGGAAGTTCCTTCAGCCGTTTGTGGCTGATCTTCGTTATACAGGTGTTTGATCTGGCCGAGTGGTTCCAGAACACCAATATGAGTAATTGAACTGAGGCGATCGCTGGGGCGTGGCCACCTCAGTGCAGCACCCTCGACTTGCACGATCTCACCGAACCACTTTTCTAATCGCTCATGCGAGACCGACTGATCACACATTACAACGACATCATTATTACCCAACAGTAATCGAAAGCCGTCTTTAAGCTCGAGGATTTCTCGGACGAATCCTAGATGCTCGACATAACGCCAAAGCTTCGGACGCGAATTTCTGAACGCCGCGACTTTGATCAAGTCTGTTTGTTCACCCTCTTTCACCAAGTGCAGCGATTCCGAGTTCATCGCTGGGCCGGGCTGGTCAAACCCGCGGACTTCAATCAAGTCACCCACGGAGCGCTTCTGCATAAACTCTATCAGCGAATTATCCGCTGAATTGAACATGAACGATCGAGATGAAACACCAATCTCCAGACGCACGTAACCGTCGGAATTCCACCAGATCAGCCTGCCCTGAATGGCAAATCGAATCGGCTTGCTGGACTGTTGCGACAGACTTTTAAGCGTGGCAACATCGGTCACGACTTCTGTCGATTCGATTGGTGCCACGGATTCATCTGCCACAGCATGGCTACGCGGATCACCAATCCCTACCACAGCCGTGAACAGCCATGCAATTATCAAGTAACGCATCATCTGGTCGCAAACTCGGTCAATCATTTTTCAAACCCTAAAAACGTTGCATGGGGTCAACGATTGACAACGGGAGTACCCCCCCGTCGCCTGCCCACACATCTGGTTATTCAAGGTATCGTTTGCCAATCGATTGACAATCGATTGGCAATGGAAAAATCGCCGCACCAAGGTTTCGCCGGGGTCGCGAGCGACTACTTTCCCGCCCGCAACTTACTGCCCCGAAAAGATTTAGAGAGTGCGTCGATTTGACGCAAACTTCCAGAATCCAACCTGATTGCTCGAAAAACAAAGTTTAAAAGCGTTTAATCGATCAACAGGCCCAGCCGCTCGTGCGTCCCAAGGAAACCAAGCCGATCTCTCAGAGACCGATTGGACACACGCCGGCCAATCTCAACTTAAGAATGCGTAAGCGAAAAAAATCTTACCTGCTGTCATCGCAAAATCGATGTTTTGGTCATTTTTCAAGACAGCGACCCCGAAACAGGTAATTGCGGGGCGGTGATTCTATAAAAATCCAGTCCCGACCAAGCCGTTAATCATAGTCTCGCACGCGACGTGCGATGGCCAAAGCGAGCGCTTCGCGGACCGATTCGATGGTGATGCGGTCAAACACCTGTTGGAAGAAGCCCGTCACGATCGCGCGGATGGCTTCCTTGCGAGTATAGCCGCGACATTGAGCGTAGAAGATCAACTCTTCATCGACTTTGCCGCTGGTGCTGCCGTGAGTACAACGAACATCGTCGGCTTCGATCTCCAAACCAGGAATCGAATCCGCGCGAGCTTTTGTTGACAGCAGCAAGTTGTCGTTTCGTTGGAAACCGTCCGTTTTCTGAGCTTCCGGGTCGACCTTGATCATGCCTCGCCAGACCGTACGAGACAGGTCCTGCAGCGCGGCCTTGTAGAGGAAATCGGAAACGCAATGAGGTTTCTCGTGATGCTGCAGCGTGTGGTAAGACAAATGCTGTTTGTCTTCGGTGAACATCACGCCATTCACCTGCACGTTACAACCTTCGCCCGCCAGAGCAACCGATTGGTTCACTTTGGAAAGACGCGAGCCCAGGGCTCCGACTGTCCATTGCAGATTGGCGTCGCGGCCAACTTTTGCTTTCTGATGTGAGAAGTGCCAGACCTTCTGTCCCCAGTCCTGAAGATTCACGTAACGCAGGTTCGCTCGGTCACCCACGAACAATTCAATCGCACCGCAATGCATGGCAGCCGCCGTTTGGTCACTGGAAGCTTCCGCCAGAACGGTCGCTTCGGCTCCTTCTTCGACCACAATTAACGTGTGCCGCAAGTCGCTGCCACCGTCGGTCATCAAACTGGAAATGTGAACCGGCTGATCCATGGTCACATTACGTGGAACGTACAAGAATGCTCCACCTTTCCACATGGCCGCGTGCAGAGCGGAGAAGCGATCAAAATTCGGATCGACCAACTTGAACAGGTACTTCTGAATCAAATCGCCATGCTCATGCAGCAAGTCTGAAATCGTGCCGAAAATGACTCCTTTGTCTTTCCATTTCTGATCAAGCTCAATCGCACCGTTGGCTCGACCATCCAACGAAGCAACACTGCCAGCAAGATCCACACCTTCGTTGAACACGGTCGCCGGCAGGTTGTCAGTTGGCGATTCGGCTTTGAGCACGAACTTTTCCAGCTTGAACAACCGGATGTCGGTGCGCATCCATTCTTCTTGCCGCTTGGTGGGCCAATCAAGTTCGTTGAATTTCGCCCACGCAGACTTACGCTGATCGGTCACCCAGGCGGGTTCGTCAAGCGTTTCAAGAAACGAATTGAAACCTTCGTCGGTGAAGGCGAGCGATGCGTTTGAGGTGGCAGCAGACATAGACTTTCGTTTTCGGTGTTCAGTTTTCCGCCCAGTGCGGGGTCAGGAGACCCGCGCACAGCGAGCAGGTTTTGGGTTTTCAGTTTTCGGTTTTC
>CAYXWX010000136.1:0-9372 GCA_964468915.1 uncultured Pirellulaceae bacterium | reverse complement strand
GCACAGTGCGGCAGTGCCGCCAACCCATCGGTGCTCACGCACCACAGCAGTTTCCCGTTCCCGTTGGTCACTGAAATCTTTCCAGAAAACAGAATTTGAATCGTTCGTAGCACAACACCATGACGTTACACCTTTTTCGCTCCAAATCTCGATCAACCAGCCTGTGGTTTCTGGCTCTGTTTGTTGCTGCACCTGTTTTCACCCCGATTTCGAATCACTCCTGCATCGCGCAGGAGGATCCTGAGAATCTCGATTCAGAGGCTCCGGAATACGACGAGGACGAAACCGAACCCTACCGCTTGAGCCCCAATCGTCGCAGATCGAGTGGCATTCGCAGTGTCGAACGATATTCGAAACGAGCGGACAGCTTTGTCAGCCTTTTCAAGCCAGTGGTCGAATCCGCGGGCCAGTCGATGGTTCAGGTTTATTCAGGTGGCCGCCAACTGGCTCTTGGATTAATCGTTGACTCAGATGGGCTGATCCTGACGAAAGCCAGCGAGCTGAAAGGCGAACTGAAATGCCGAATGCCAAATGGGAAATTATTGCCCGCCGATGTCTACGGCATTCACTCGGAAACGGACCTTGCCATGCTGCAAGTCCGTGCGTCCAGCCTGAGTGAAGTTCAATTCGCATCTGACTCGAACCCACAAATCGGCCAGTGGGTGGCGTCGCCATTGCCTGACCAGAAACCGCTGGTTGGAATCGTGAGCGTCAACACCCGAGAGATTCCTCCCTCGACACCGTTCATTGGGATCCGGATGGATAACGTGGAGGACCGTGACGGCGTCCGAATCAGATTTATCGTCAGTAAATCACCTGCGGACGAAGCGGGGTTGTGGGTAAACGATGTCATCACAAGCATTGACTCGTTGGATACTCCCGATTATCAAACGCTGAAAGATGTGCTTGGCCAGTACGATCCCAACGAGCGTATTACGCTGACCATTATGCGTGGCGAAACGAAAAAAACGATCAAGCTGACGCTTGCTGAAAAAGACAAAGCCAGTCCACTCAATCGGCGCAGCAACCAACAGAACAGCATGGGCAGTCGCCTGAGTCGCCGTCGCAAGGCTTTCCCAAATGCCTTTCAGCACGACAGCATGTTGACGGCCAGAAACTGCGGTGGACCGGTTGTTAATCTGGAAGGACAAGTCATCGGTATCAATATCGCTCGGGCAGGTCGCGTGGCCAGCTATTCTCTTCCAGTCGCAACCATCGAACCCATCGTTGCAAAATTGAAAACCGGCGAACTGGCCCCCGAGATCGTCAATAAGGAGGCAATCGAGAAGACAGACCTGGAACTGGCCGAAATTAACCAGCGTCTGGGAAACCTGCCGGACCGGGTCGTCGAAATCGAGCGAAAAATCGATGCTGACGAAATTCGAAGCGATGAAATTAATCAGAATCTCGAGTACCTCAAGCAACGGCAGAAACAACAGGAAGAACTGCTGGCCCAACATCGAAAAGAACTGAGGAGCCTCAAGGATGACCTGAAGCGGACCGAACAGACCAAACGACGACTCAATGAGAATCGAAGATTGCTTTCCACCGGTCGACGTTGATTCAATCGCGATCGAACTCCTGCTTTTCCAACCACGCGGAAAGAATGATTTGAGCGGCCAGCTTGTCGAGCATTGCCTTTCGTTTCTTTCCCGACAGGCCCGTTTGACCGAGCACATCTCGGGCCATCGCAGTTGTGTAGCGTTCATCGATATAGGCGACAGGCAACGATGTTGCTTCGGATAGCCAAGTCCCGAATTCGACCGCCTGTTCTGACTTTGCACTGGCGTCGCCGCTCATGTGAACAGGCAAACCAACCACAAACCCAATCAGTTGCTCGGTCTGAGCAAGGCTCACAAAATACTGCTCATCAAGCCCGAGGGATCGGCGATGGTACACCTCCATGGGCGTGGCCAGCGTCTGACTTGGATCTGTGATCGCAATTCCAATCCGCACGGTTCCAAAGTCGATTCCTGCGAGGCGGCCTTTCTTCGGTAGCGTTTGATCGATCGAGTTGTCTGAGATGGGATCCAATTGATCGGTTCGTTCTATAAATATTCGTCCCAACCAAGGTCGGCCAGTTTTGCAACGACCTCCTTGATCGCGGCTTCATCATTGCGATTGGCGACGAGTGTGGCATCGGGTGTCTGAATGACGATCACATCTTCCATCCCTACGGTCACCAGAAGATGTTCGCCATCTCCTCGAACGATCGAGTTCCGGGTTTTGATCGCGATGTTTTTGCCTTCAAGCGTGTTTCCGTCTTCGTCGACACCTTTCTGACGCGGCACCGCCGTCCAGTTGCCAAGATCGTCCCACTCGTAAGGCGCTTCGACGACCAACACGTTGTCGTATCGCTCCATCACCGCATAGTCGATCGAGGTT
Source organism: uncultured Pirellulaceae bacterium (assembly GCA_964468915.1). Classification (GTDB taxonomy): domain Bacteria; phylum Planctomycetota; class Planctomycetia; order Pirellulales; family Pirellulaceae; genus Mariniblastus. The sequence continues at coordinate 6,987 of CAYXWX010000136.1, read as the reverse complement.
CCTTTGATTGCACAGAATTCAGATTCCAGAACATCACTGAAATCGGGTTGTCCGATCGCCGCTCCGATCGCGTCGACATGAGCCGCCATGTCAGGCTCGAATTGTCGTAACGCCTCGAGAATCGTTTTTGCTTTCCAGACAAAAATCCCCGAGTTCCAGTAGAACGTGCCCGCATCGAGGAACTTCTGAGCGGTTTTCGCGTCCGGCTTCTCACGGAATCTGTTTACGGGAAAGGTCGAAAACTGAACCCCCGTGACGTTTTCGGACCCTGCTTCGATATAGCCAAACACTTCCGCCGGATACGTCGGCTTGATTCCGAATGTCACAATTCGAGTCGGATCCTGTTCCACAAGATCTGCCGCTTGCTGGATCGCTGCCTGGAAAACATCGTCAGGCCCAATCACGTGATCCGCCGGCATCACCACCATCGTCGCATCCGGATCCTGCGCGGCCACCCACGCTGCCGCCAGTCCGACACACGGCGCGGTGTCTCGTTTGGCTGGTTCACCAATGATTGATTCACGAGGCACACTGGGGAGCTGTTCCGCAATTGCATCGACCAGCACCTTGTTCGTCACAATCAAAACACTTTTCGAATCGCATAGTCCACTCAATCGATCAACCGTCGATTGAATCATCGATCGGTCACCCGCCAGATTGAGCAACTGCTTGGGAGTCAGCTTGCGACTTTCGGGCCAGAACCGAGTCCCCGCACCGCCCGCCATGATGGTTGCGTAAAGCATGAATATCCTTAATCAAAATCAAGCGACTCAGACAAAGTAACGATCTTCGGTGACCGCCGTTTCAGCTGGAAGCTTATCCTTCAGTTGATCAATGTCCAATGCGAACATCGGATTGATTTCAACTCTGACTCCCTCGGCCACGGTCAAACCAGCTTCCTGCAGCCAGCGCGTATGCAACGCCACAATCGCATCCTTCACATGTTGTGGTGTTTCCGATGGCGCCGGCGGTGCGTTCTTGACTGCACAGAATCCATCGGCAGGATCGACCTCGCACACGATCGCATTTTGGGCCGATGGTAGCAGATCAAAAATAAAACGTTCGAACTTCGTCGCGTTGTTCTCAGTCGGTTTGATCAGATCTCCGTCCGAGTCGACAAACGCAACTTTTTTGTGAGCGTGATGAAACGGTAACGCGTCTGCCCGGTCGCTGGCTCGCTCAAGGAAAGATCGCTCGAAAACGTGAACCGCGATACTGCCAGCCCACAACTTCAGCGAACCATCGGGCAACGTCTGTCGAGCGTACTCTTCGGGCAAATCGCTGTACTCGATAATCTGCGTCGCTCCATCCACAACGACCACGTTCCCGACTTTCAACATCGGATCATGCTTGCGAACGACCTGCGATGTCATTTCGCTGCCGCTTTTTATATGGTAACCGAGCAACGCCGGATCGCAGGCCTGAATCAGCGGATTATCGACTTGCCCATAAAACACATGTTCGATTCCACGTTGCTTCATGTCCTCCAGACAGCCGTCTCGCTTGAGTGCCCCCAACGTTCCGCCGTGTCCGTCGGGGCTGGCAAAGATGGTGCCTGGGTCAGCCAGCAACAACTTTCCATCCGAGTCCACCGCGGGCATGGTCCCCTGACAGAAAATCGTCACGTCATCCGGATTCATGCCAAAGTAGTTATTGTCCGCGAGAAACTCAGACGTTTCCTGGTGAGTCGGGGGACTGGTCATGATGTAAAACGGGATCGGTTTACCGGCTTCCTTCCCACGAGCCAGCAACTGATCAATCAGCATCTGGTATAGCGTTCGATCGCTGATCGGCCCGATGGGAAACATACCCTTGGGATGCTCAAATCCCAGCCGGCTGCCCTGCCCTCCCGCGACAAGCACCATCGCGACCTTACCGTCAGACAACGCAGATCGTCCCTGCTCATAAGCTGCTTGATAGGATTCGGGATTCGCAAAGTCGTCTGCCGTAATCGCCGGAGGAACCTCAGCTTTGGAGGCAAGCTCGTCCCATTTCGCAGATGCGGCCGTCGCCTGCGACAGCGAACTCAGCTGCTCAAAATCGATGCCGCGAATCTGGTCAGCCAGTTTCTGCTGATCCTTCGCCTCAAGCTCATCCCAGAATTGCAAAACGTGGGTCTGTCCATACGGCTGCAACAGAGCTTCAAGTTCGGTTTTTGACATTTTCCCTGTCGTTCTCTAAAACGTGTTTCGTTGAAATCTGTAGCTTTGTTCTATCATCTTTCAAGTCGGCTTTTCCAACGCCGCAGACGCCTCCTTTGATGACAACGTGCAGCAATTACGTTTTCGGTTTCAATGTGATTCCGAAGCGTCGCGTTGATCTGTACCTTGCAGTGAGGCGGTCAAGGTAACTTCAACCATGACGCTGGCTGGTTGATCATGGCCACCTGAACGGATCACTTCCAGCCGAGCACCGAACTTCTGCCGATCGGTAATGCGAATTCGGACACCTTCCCTATCTTCGACCAGACACGCATCCACCGCAGGGACCTCTGTCATCGGCGGATGGATGGGAACGTGCAAAACGGCTCTTTCCTGACTTGGCTCAAACCGACAGCGAAAGTAGCCGGCGATCGAATCCACTCCGTCGCAATGTCGACGGGTGACCTGTTGAGTCACATCAGGATCTGCAAGCAACTGAAGGACAATCCGTTCCGCGTCGACGATCTCCAACGCCGCTGCGTCATCAACGTCGCTACCCACTACTCCCAACGAATGCACAAGCAAGTGTTCATTCGATTCGGAATCTGATTTGGCTGGCAGGTTGGACATACAGGCAGACTAAGCCAAAGATTTCAGCGCCGACAAAAAGGAGCCGCAACAAAACTGTCACGGCTCGCTATGATCCAACTTTCAGCCGGGTATGGCAACTGCCCCAACCGGAAACGGCGATCAAGAGGCAGCACCGACTCCTGCGGCGGCTTTCTCGGCCAATTGAGCGGCGGAGTCTGTGTTTTCCCACGTGAAATCGGCATCATCGCGACCGAAGTGACCACCTTCTGCGGTCTTGCGGAAGATCGGACGCTTGAGTTTCAGGTAGTCGATGATTCCCTGCGTTGAAAGCGGGTAGTGCTCACTGACGATCTTGCAAATCAAAGCGTCGTCGACGGTGCCGGTGCCTTGAGTGTCGACATGAACGCTGACCGGATCGGCAACGCCAATCGCGTAGGCCAGTTGAACCTCACAACGTTTGGCCAGGCCGGCTGCCACAATATTCTTGGCAACGTGGCGAGCCATGTACGCTGCACTACGATCAACTTTGGTGCTGTCCTTGCCACTGAAAGCTCCACCACCGTGACGGCCCCAACCGCCGTAAGTGTCAACGATGATCTTTCGACCGGTCAAGCCGCAATCACCATGAGGTCCGCCGATTTCGAACTTACCGGTGGGATTGATGTGATACTTGATATCGCCTTTGTTCAATTCAGCAGGAAGACAGGGATCGACAATCTCATTTTTGATGAAGCTATGAATCGTTTCGTTGTCGACATTGGGCCCATGCTGAGTCGAAACGACCACCGTGTCGATACGGACCGGAGTAAACCCATCGTACTCGACTGTGACCTGACTTTTACTGTCGGGACGAAGCCAGTCGACTTCCTTTTCGAAACGAGCTTTATTCAATCGAGCCAGAATCTTATGAGACAGTGCGATTGGAAGCGGCATCAGCTCTTCGGTATCGTCGCAGGCGAAGCCAAACATCAAGCCCTGGTCACCGGCTCCGTCGCGATCGACACCCATCGCGATATCCGGACTTTGCTGGTCCAGCTTCACAACCACGTCGCAGCTATCGGCCCCGATTCCCGTTGCGGCGTCAGTGTAGCCGACCTCTCGCATGACGTTGCGAACAACCTCTTCAACGTTCACGTCGGCTTTGGAGGTAATCTCACCCGCGATGACCGCCATCTCTGTACTGACCATCGTCTCACACGCAACGCGGCTGTCAGGATCCTGAGCCAGCATCGCGTCGAGGATGCTGTCAGAAATCTGGTCGGCCAACTTGTCCGGATGGCCCATGCTGACGGATTCACTGGTAAAAAGATACTTGCCGGATGCCACTACGATCTCCTCGACTCAAACGGGTTTCATGCGCGGAAACGAGACGAAAATGCTCGCACGCATACTGCATGGGAATCCCGGATTCTACCCACGGAACGATTGTTTACTCAAGGATCGAGCTGCCATTCCAAGCCATTTTTAACGGGATTTGCGCGGCAACAACCGAACCGAGCCAAAATCAATGGTTCTGCAAGCCCTAAAGTTCCTCGACACCACTTGCTGCTGGTCATGCCGCGCGAACGGAGATGTCTGATTTGTTGCTGAAACGCGGGTTGGCTTCATAAGCCAACGAAGTCGCTGACACGCATCGATGGGGTTCACCAACCGCGCCGGGCAAAGCACAAAAGGCCAAGCATAAGCCCGGCCCTTCGGTTGAGTCTGAGTTTGCTTCACACTCCAGTTGTATCGTGTTGCCAATCGTCGCCCGTCTAAGCTGAAGGGACCCGTTTGAGCTGTGCTTTCAAACCGAAAAGGCCTGGCGGAAAGCACTTTCACGATCGGTCAACCCAGATCTGCCGAAACTTCGGCCTCGGATCTGTTGCCGCCCTACGAAGATATCTGCTCTAGCGACGACGACGTAGCGCGAGGGCCGGGATCGCCAGTGAAATCAACGCAGCACTTCCAGGTTCTGGGACTGACGTAATCACAATGCTGCGAACCTCGAGAACCATCGGATCGCTCGAACCGAATGCACTTTGAATCTGTACTTCACGAAGCCCGGGGTTGAAGATATCGTCGCCAGTGTCGCTGAAGCCGAACGAAGTTGGCCTGAAGCTCGCGGGGACGGACAGGTCAATCGACTGAGTAAGAAAGCCGGAGCCGTCACCGACTGGAGCAGCACTGCCAAAATCAAAAGTAAACTGGTTGTCTTGCGCCGAGTCGGCGTCGTCGATATCGGAAAGCACTACGTTAAAGAAGCCCGTCGCATCACCTTCCAGAAAGCGGAACTCGATGGTTAAGTCAGACAGGGATGGGTCGAAATCGATTGGGTCGAAACTGTTGTTGCCGAACCCGCCAAAAAGGCCCTGGCCGTCGCTGGTGTCACCGGCCGAATTATCGATGATGACTCCGTCAGCCGTATCGGTAACAACGAAGTCACCGAAGGAGAAAAAGCCTTGGTCGCCGTTTGGAATGCTCCCGTCGAAGAGAACAATCTGAGCAGACGCAAGTCCGACTGTCATGAGCGAGAAAGCTGAAAATAGTGCAAAACTCAGCGTGAATTTCTTAATCATTGGATCTTTCATGTTGGTGCGTGTAAGTAAGCAGATCAATAACAGGCAACTGTCTGAATCGGTTTGGAGGAATGGTAAGGAAAGGGCAGACTCGAGAGCCCAATAACACTCAGGCTTGTGGCAGGAACAACTTCTTCAAACCGAAACGTTGCAGGGGAAAGGCTTTCCCCGAATCTTGACAGCGTCAGGGAGTTGGCTGGTTGGGCATTGGGTGGGGTAAGCTTTTGATTGTTTTCGGACTTACCTTCGAAACTCTAAAGCCGGGTCGGTAAAAGTCAGAATTCGACGCTTGGGAGACGAAAAGTGGATGCAAGAGCTTAAACACTTTTCCTGAAGCGTTAAGCCCAACAAAGCGGGCCGAGGTGTACGTGGGAAAACGTTGACTAACCCGGATATTTCGTAGGCCGGCTACAAGGTCTCGAAAATACTGCCGCAACTTTGCGTTGTCAAAAGCAGTCTGTCGCTTTCGAAGGCAACAAATCCGAGGCCAAATTTCCGGCATGGCAATGGTTTGGGTGTTGCGGCCTACGTCCCAGATGAAATATCCGGGCTAAGCTGAATTGACCAGTTTGAGTCGTTCTCACACCAACAGGTTTGGGGGAGCGTGTTCCCACGATCGGAAGCTCCCCGTGAACGTGGGGGGGGCTGGCAGATGGCAAGCACCGGATGGCCTGCCGGCTTCGCTGGGCAAACACAAAAAGCCCCGTGAAAATCACGAGGCTTTCAGGTAATTTCAAGCTTGGAAAAGATCAGCCTATCGTCGGCGACGTGTCACCATGCCAAGTGCACCAAGGCCGAGCAAAGCGATACTTCCGGGCTCTGGAATAGCCTCCGTCGGGAGGACGATCGAAACTGACTGAATTTCAATGTTCAACCGATCTGGAGATCCAAAACCACTTTGGATTTGCCACTGACGCAAACCGAAGTCTGGGGTCGCATCGCCAGCACCAAAACCGAAAGATGCTTGATTGAACGCAGAAGGATCCGGTTGGGTGGAGATGATCTGCTCAACGAAACCACCACCAACAGGAGTTCCAGCCGAAGTTGTAAGAACGTACTGGTAATCTTGGGCGGTGCTTGGAGAATCCTGATCGCTCAAAACGACATTGAAGTTAGTTGCAGTGTTGTCCGCCAAAGGGCGATAGACGATTCGGAAAAACGAATTGATGCTATCGAAGTCCGCGACGGGAGCGACATCGCGGCCAAGGCCGCCGAATAGACCGTTAGCACCGTCGCTATCAGTAGGTGTGTCAACGATCAAGGAGTTACCTGTGTCGGTAACTGTGACATCGTTGTAGTTGAATCCGGCTGGAGCCGAGCCGAAGAAATCGTCTCCTCCTGGCCCATCGTACACTGTCACATCGCCCGAGGCCTGGCCAAAAGTGCATGCCGCAACGAAAGCGACGGCAAGGAACGTTGAACGAATCATTGTCATAGTAGTCTCTCTCATTTGTTGAAAGGGTCAAACAACTCTGGAAATACAGCACCAAAAAAATGACTGCAGCTTTGAAAACGTTTTCATTTCAGAAAAGTGGATTAAAGCGTTCACGGCCCGTTAATCGACTTTTGACCCGCTTTTTCCATGAAAACGTTTGCACTTCCGACCGAGATTACAATTCAACCGCTGCAACCCGTCAAGCCCTGAAATATCAAAAATCTGCTATTTTACGCCAGAATCACTGACATTAAATCTGATT
>CAYXWX010000135.1:0-9487 GCA_964468915.1 uncultured Pirellulaceae bacterium | reverse complement strand
CGACGGCATCAAATCTCCCGGATGCCTCGACCTTTTGCCGCAAAGCCAGAGCGACCTCTGGCGTCAGCTGGCTTTCAAGAACTCGCCAGTCCCAGTTCCCTTCCGCCTGGCCGGGTACATTCATACGGGCTTCTCCACCGAGTCCCAACGCGTCCTGAACGGGAACAATGGCGACGGAAGCCACCGAATTATACAAAAGGTCGATGATCTGCGTGTACACGGGTTCGCCCGGTTTTAAAAACGTAACCAACACCGAATTATCCGGATCTCCATTCTGCGATTCCGATCGAGAATTAATCCACCCCATCAACGTGTCGTTGTCGTGGGTTCCCGTGTACCCGATGCAATGTTCTGGGTAAGTCGAGTGACGGTGGAAATCGTCTTCAACGGTATCGAAACCAAACTGCATGACACGCATTGTTGGAAAGCCAAGACGGTCTCTCAGATCATGAACCGGTTGATCGATATCGCCAAGATCTTCCGCCCAGATTGGTAAATCACCCAACGATCGCCGCGCCGCCTGGAAAACTTGATCCCCCGGCCCTTTTTTCCAGCTTCCCGATGCGGCTGTTTCCGCATCTGCAGGGACCTCCCAATAATCAGCAAAGCCGCGAAAGTGATCCACTCGCAGTAAATCGAACTGCTCCAACGCTCGACGAAATCGCTTGACCCACCAACCGTAAGCGTCATCTTTCATAACGCCCCAGTCGTACAGCGGATTCCCCCACAGCTGGCCAGTTTCACTGAAGTAGTCCGGTGGCACTCCAGCAACGACCGTCGGTTTCCCGTCAGCATCGAGCATAAACTGACTCTGATTCGCCCACACGTCGGCGCTTTCGAAGGCCACGAAGATCGGCATGTCGCCACAAATCTTGATGCCCCTTTGATTCGAGTACTTTTTCAAGTCAGCCCATTGCTGCTCGAATAAAAACTGCTTGTATTCAGCAAACGCGATCGCTTCGTCCAGCTCCATCAGCAAACTTGCCGGAATGGTCGACGGATTTCGACACTCGGCGGGCCATTGAGTCCAATCACCGGTACCAAAATGCTCGCGCATCGCCTCGTACTGCACGAACTCGCTCAACCACCACGATTGCTGCCGGCAGAAACGCTTGAATTCATCGCTCTCGAGCACGCGTGCTCGTGACTGACTGAATGACTCGGCCAACAACGCTCGATTGAACGCTTCGACCGAGGCGTAGTCGACTTGACTGGCATCCCGGCCAGAAGCGTCAAGCTGAAACTTTGCGGCCAGTAAAGCTAACGCTTCCTCCGAAAGGAGCCCGGATTTGACCAGCAACTCGAAACTGATCAACAATGTGTTCCCGGCGAATGCAGAATAGCTACTGTACGGCGAATTCGCGGCTGTCGGAGGGCAAAGTGGAAGGATCTGCCAAACACTTTGTCCGGCTGACTCAAGAAAGTCGACGAACCGATAGGCGGCTGGCCCAAGATCACCGATTCCAAATTTTCCCGGCAAGCTGGTGATGTGCAGCAACATTCCGGCTGAGCGTCGTAAGTGCATCTGAATCGATCCAAAACGAAAGGACAAAACGAGCCGTCAATTTATTTCTATTCAGCCGGATGTAACAGGCTCGATTTAGAGATAATCGATGTTTTCTGTTTGATTAGGCACGCAAGATCATGCCGTCGACGCGTTCAACTCTGTCTGCTTTATTCAATCGTTAAACATTAAGCTTGGATCTTCTCAATGCCTCACCAAAGGCGACTCTTTCGGTATTCCGCTCAGCTGATAAAATTGGCGGTCGTGGTTCATGAGAACTAAAACCAGCCACCACCCGACGCGCTGACGTGTCGAAATCACTCACTCCCACAGGTTGAAAATGCCCACAGGCAGTCCACCACCATCCGATTCGAAACCGACGGTCGGAATCATCATGGGCAGCAAATCCGATTGGCCGACGATGAAAAATGCGTCCGATATTCTGACCCAGTTTGATATTTCTCATGAAGCGAAAGTCGTATCGGCTCACCGAACGCCCGAATGGATGGTCGAGTATGCGAAGTCGGCAGAAGAACGAGGCTTGAAACTGATCATCGCGGGTGCTGGCGGAGCGGCTCATTTGCCAGGGATGGTGGCATCAATGACGCGACTGCCTGTCTTGGGCGTTCCGGTGCAGAGCAGGGCGTTAAGCGGGTTGGATTCCCTGTTGTCGATTGTGCAGATGCCAGGAGGCGTTCCTGTCGCGACGCTGGCGATTGGTGAAGCAGGAGCAAAAAATGCCGCGTTGCTGGCTGCCCGAATTCTGTCCAACGAAGACGCAGCCATTCGAAAAAAACTTGAATCGTTCATGAAAACTCAAACCGAATCCGTGCTCGAGGACACCAACCTATGAGCGATGGTTCCACGAACAGCGTAATTCTACCAGGGGCAACTATCGGCATCCTTGGTAGTGGCCAGCTTGGTAAGATGATGGCGGTCGCCGCCAAACGAATGGGCTATCGAGTTCACATCCTTTCGCCAGACGATGATTCACCCGCCGGACAAGTCGCCGATCTGGAAATCACTGCAGAGTACACCGACCTAGACGCGATCGATACGTTCGCGAAACAGGTCGACGTCGTCACATTGGAATTCGAAAACATTCCGACCATTGCACTGGAACACGCCGGTGCTCACGCTCCCGTTCATCCCGGGATCAAAACGCTTTGGACGACTCAGAATCGAGGCCGCGAAAAAACGTTCCTGTGTGAGAACGATATCCCAACCTGTGATTTTCGAGTTGTCAGGTCGCTGCAGGAATTGAAAACGGCCTGCGAATCAGTTTTCCCTGCGGTCCTGAAAACAACCGAGATGGGATACGACGGAAAAGGGCAGCGTTTCATCCGCTCGGAAGACGAAATCGAATCCGCGTGGGCTGAATTGAACACCGACGAAGCGATTGTCGAAAAATTGATCGATTTTGATTTCGAGTTCTCGGTTGTCGCGGCCAGAAGTTCGACTGGTCAAGTCATGGCGTTCCCGACCAGTCGGAACGAACATCACAATCACATTCTGGACGTTTCCGTATCACCTTCAGGGTTGGATGCGGATGCCGAAGACCAGGCAAATGACATTGCTTGTCGGGTCATGAGTCATCTCGAATCAGTCGGCGTGTTATGCGTCGAGTTCTTCCACTGCCGCAATGGCGAGATTCTGGTCAACGAGATCGCTCCGCGCCCTCACAATTCTGGCCATCTGACGATCGAGGCCAATATCACCTGCCAGTTTGAACAACACATTCGAGCCGTTTGTGGTCTGCCACTGGGTTCGACGGAACGCATCAAACCGGCCGCCATGGCAAACCTGCTGGGCGATGAATGGTCAACAGGTGAACCGGACTGGAATCGATCACTAGAAACTCCGAACGTGAAGTTACACCTGTACGGGAAACACGAAGCGAAGGTAGGCCGAAAAATGGGTCACCTGACCGCGCTTGCCGATTCCCCCGAACAAGCTGTTGAGTTTGTGAAGTCTGGCCGGAAAGCGTTGACTGAGAAATCATGCGAGACGAAACAACGGGCGCCCGTTGCGTAAGCCAGATGTTTGTTCGGATCCAGACGCACAACAACCTTTCGTGATTTGGTTTCAGGGCAATGAAGAAGAATGCAACGTCAGAGATACTGAAGGCGATCGTGGAGCATGCGATTTCGGAAGTAGCCTCGGAACTTCAAACCGCTTCCGGCGACATGGTCGATACGGGTTCTTCGGTCGGTTTCCGTATTCGTCGCTTACGATTCGTTTTTCTAATCAGCCGGATCAGGGCCAGCGTCGACAGCAGCCACAGCCCGGTCATGATCAACAAAGTCATTCGGTGCGTTGTTGTGGATCCAAACAGTAACACAAACGCGACAGAAACCTCGGCCAGTGGCTTTACCAGGCCTGAGTTAATCGCGATCACTCTACGTCGTTTCTCACGCTTGATTTTCGTGTACAGATAGCCGAGCGTCGTATCGTGAACGCTTCGCCGCCAGACCTCCATCACTTTGGCCAGCGTCGTAACCACCGCAAGGAACATGATGCCGGTTCCCAAAGCGAACATCGTGTTGAACAGCATCAGACTGACCGGCATCACCAGAATCGAAAATCCAAGGTTACGTCTGCGCAACAACCAACTGGCAACAAAAGCTTGTAGCAAAACCGTGATCACTCCGGTCACGGCGTAAAAAATACCAAAATAAGTCGTCAAAGAATCTTCTTTGTGATCAAAAAACGTATCGACGGAAATCTTCCATTCGAAGGATACGAGTGTCAGCACGGCGACCTTGGTTGCGATCAAACAACCGATCCAGAATTGAAACTGGGTTGAAGAAGTGTAGGTTCGCACCTTATGAGCGAATCGTTCGGCCATTGATCCCATCGCGTCGAACATTCTGGGCGCTTCCCTGCGGTGAGGCACCTTCAACCTCCCGGCATGCCAAACAGGAATCACGCCAACCATATCCAGAATGGCTGAAAGCAGCAGCCACCAACGAATGCTGATTGCTCCGGTTCCCACACCAACCAGTGTCCCCGTCAATATCGCCGCCAGCGGCATGCCCAGCCCGATCCGTGCCCAGGATACTCGACTGGAATGCCCGCCCAGAATCTCGTTCATTGCCGTCACGACATTGATCGCATTGACGCAGCCCTTGATATCCGCCAACAGGTAAATCCCGGCGAGCAGCCACGCCGAATGGTGATAGCCCGGCAGTAATAAAAAAGCAGCGAATGTGACAACCGAGAACAAGATTCCGGAGACTCGAAGGGAAGCCTCAAGCGGGAACTTTCGGGTCAGCGCGAACCAGATGGTTGCCGCCAAAGCGGTCATGATTCCGGACAGCACATAAACCCAAGCAAGCTGACCGCTTCCGATCCGTGAGAGAAACAGACTGTCGCCAACCGTACGAACCAACGTATAGGAAGAGGCTAAAATCAGGCTGTACAGAAACAGCCGAAATACTGCTTTGGATTCAGAATCAGAAACAATACGCCGCATCACGCCCAAGACTGGCTGGAAGAATCACCTAACAAGTGATTGATCATAGCTGATAACCAACCACGAAGCTGCGGCAACCTCGTTTTCAACCTGATCTTTTGCAAAGAGCGTTGGGTGGGGCAGGTTTTGAGCCTGCCGATTCCCTGAGATTGAGCCGGCAGGTTGAAAACGCCCTGCATGCCCTCTGCCGTACGCAAACAACAACGGTTCAAGACTTCTTCGATTCGGACTTCAACTGCCCGCATGCCGCCAGGATATCTCGGCCACGAGGCGTCCGAATCGGCGCCGTCATGCCTTTGCTGGTCAGGTAAGCGGCAAACTTTTCAATCTGCTTCCAATCGCTGCACTCGTATGCTGATCCGGGCCATGGATTGAACGGAATCAAGTTGATCTTGGCCGGGATGTCGCTCAACAGTTCAACCATCTTCCTCGCGTCGGCAATGCTGTCATTGACTCCGGCCAGCATCACATACTCAAACGTGATCCGACGAGCACTCGACAAACCGGGGTAGGCTCGGCATGCGTCGAGGAGTTTTTCAAGCGGATACTTTTTGTTGATAGGCACCAACTCGTCTCGCAAGGTGTCGTTGGTCGCATGGAGCGAGATCGCCAGCATGGTTCGAGTCTCCTCGCCAAGCTTGTAGATTGCGGGCACGACTCCCGACGTCGAAACGGTGACCCGCCTTCGAGAAAAATTCAAGCCGTCTTCATCCAACGCGATCAGCAACGCTTGCTTCACGTTATCGTAATTGAACAGTGGCTCACCCATGCCCATCATCACGATGTTGGAAACTTTGCGTCCATCGACGGGGCCAACGATCTGTTCGTCTTGCTCCATCCCAGCAAAGTCTCGCAGCCGATGTCGCGCCAGCAGGACTTGAGCCAGCACTTCCGCCGAGGTCAGATTTCGCACCATCTTTTGCGTTCCGGTGTGACAGAAAGTGCAGGTCAATGAACAGCCAACCTGACTTGAAACGCAAAGCGTGCCTCGGTCGGTTTCCGGAATGTAAACCGTTTCAACTTCAACCGGCCCGGTTTTTCCATCAGCTGGAAAACGCAGCAGCCATTTTCGAGTTCCATCGGACGAGATCTGTTCCGTCACAACTTCCGGCAGCGAGATGGTGAACTGTTCCGCCAATGAAGCACGCAGCTCTTTGCTCAGGTTGAGCATCAGATCAAAGTCGTCGGCGCCGCGAACGTACAGCCAATGCCAGATCTGCGAAGCACGCATCCTGGCCTGTTTCTGTGGCACGCCAACAGAGACCAAAGCCTCGCCAAGCTCTTTCCGTGACAGCCCGATCAATGGTGCTTTCGCCAGAGGCGGCGTTTCACTCAACGTCACGAGTTCGGATTGTGAATTGACATTCATCAGTGTGATTCTGCTTTGACAAACTGCCATGTCAAACAAAGTGGCTGAGTCGTCCCGCCCTCAGCTCAGCCCAACAGAGACTGCTGCGGAATGGCATATCCACATTTCAATACGACGGTTTCTAAATGGCACAGCCACATTTGACTTGATCCACCTACGGCTACGAATACTCAATCACGCTGAAGACCGGGTATCGTGAGAGTTTCTCGGCACCTGGCAGAAACGCAAGGTTAATCAAAAAAGCACAGGCTGCCACGTTCGCTTCGCACTTTTCGATCATCTCGCAACATGCTCCGATCGTTCCGCCGGTCGCTAACAAGTCATCCACGACCAGCACGTTTTGACCTTTTTCAATTCCGTCGACATGCATCTCAAGCGTGTCCGATCCGTACTCCAAGTCGTAGCTGTGCGAGTGCGTATCGTACGGCAACTTGCCAGGCTTGCGAATTGGAACAAGGCCCTTACCCAGCTTGATTGCGAGCGGGGCCGCGAACAAGAAACCGCGTGCTTCGGCAGTCGCAATCACGTCGATCTCTTTGTCTCGAAATTCATCCGCCATCCTGTCGATGGCCGCCTCGAAAGCGGGCGGGTTGAGCAACAGTGGCGTAATATCTTTGAAAACGATTCCCGGTTTGGGGAAATCCGGAACGTCTCGAACAAACTGAGCAAGATCAAGCGATGTGGATTCAGGCATGGTTTTGATTTGAATAAGAACTGAGGGGCGGTCCAGATGGAATGCAAGCAATCGCTCGACCACTTGGCCGTTGAAGCAAGCCATAACACACGAACCCCGATCGCGCCGGGAGCTCGCCAGCTTGAGCGACCCGAGATTGTATGCTCCGTGGACTTTCCGACAAAGTGGCCAAATCCAATGAAATCTCAGCCCCGTTCGGAAGCGGAATCAGCCGCGTAGTGCACATGACGGATCCCCAGTTAAAGCGAGAAATCGGCCCGGGGGTTGCTGATCGAGTAGCCCATAATCTTCCAGGATTCGTCATCTTGTTTACGCAGTTCGAGCGTCACTCGCGGATTGGCCGCTCCCTCCAGCCCTCCACGTCGCTCAGATCCCTGGCCCCACGCCACGAAGTCGACCGTTGCCGAATTCCCCTCGGATGAGAATTCGTTGATCCCGACAATCGTGCATGCCTCGACTTTAAACCGAGACATCTGGCTTTTCATCCGCGCCTCAATCGCTGGTGCCTGCGGACTGATATGAGACGCGATGGCTTCCGTGTCGTTTGCGCGAACGTGTCTCGCCAGTTGATAAACCATGTCGGTGACCGTTTCCCGGTCGGTCACGATCGCCATCTCAGTTGCCACGATCGCTGCGGTCGCAGCGGCGATGAACAATGCCACAAACATGACCACCTTATTCCGCGCCGACCATGCCATCAGCAGCAACACCACAGCCACGAAAATGCCGGTCAGCATCGGCACGAACGAATCCTCAGTAAGCCAATACATCATTGCTTGATCTCCATTTCATCCCCGCCTTGCCACTGAACTATACACATCTTCACCCTAATCGGCAGAAAACGACCGTCGAGTCCTGCGTTTCGCTCGGATTCGAGTTGCGGACAGGTTTGACAGGTGGCATAGTTGCACGCTTCCAATTCAATTTTCTGACATGTTTCCACGTCGTTATCGCGACCGACAATCGATCATTTAAGGCAGCATAACTTGAATCAAACCGCCTGTTTATTATTTTCCTGCCCGGACAAGTCGGGCATCATCGCACACATCGTGTCGTTCTTCACGCTGAGAGGATTAAGTATTTCCCGGTTTGAGGAATACACCGATGCCGGTCAGTTTTTTTCACGACTGGAATGGAAACTCGCTGACGACAGCCCCAGTCGAGAAGAATTCACTCGATCGTTTCAGCCGTTGGCCGATGAATTGAACGCCGAGTTTCGTTTTCACTTTTTCAACGAGACTCAAAAGCTGGGCTTGTTCGTCTCACACGAACCTCATGCGTTGATCGAGGTTCTGAACAAACACGAAGCGGGCGACTACCCGAGCACGGAAATTTCATTCGTGATCGGTAACCGCGAATCCGTTCGGCACATTGTCGAACGTCATGAGATTCCGTTTCACTTTGTCAAAACGTGGAAAGACCCGGCGAAGCACGAACCTCAGCAGCTGGAAATCATTCAGCAATATCAACCCGATTTGATCGGACTGGCTCGTTACATGAAAGTCGTGACGGCCGAATTCATCGATTCAACGAACTGTCCCATCGTCAACATCCATCACTCGTTTCTGCCGTCTTTCGTCGGTGCCAAGCCCTATGAAATGGCTTACGAACGAGGCGTGAAACTAATGGGAGCCACATCTCATTACGTCACGCCGGAACTGGACCAGGGCCCAATCATCGAGCAGGGCGTTATTCGAGTCCAACCGGGGCAATCGATCGATGAAATGAAAAAGGTCGGCCGCGATATCGAAAAGCAGGTTTTTGCCACCGCGCTTTCCAAAGCACTTCATCACAAAACGATCACGTACTCGAACCGTACGATCGTTTTTGATTAGGCATCCGTCGGTTGGATGCCACGACACAGAGCGTCACGCAAAAGCTATCGAACACTTGAGCCGCCCAGCATTGCCGTTCTGAGATTCTGGTCGACCGGATTTCCACCCAACCAGATTCCCATCAACACCTTTTTGAACGCGAGGTCTCCGACAGTGCCTTTGGGTTGATTGTTCTTGTACACCACAACGCCGGTGTTTGGTGAATACGCAAGAATGAAAACGTCACCCATTTTGATTGGGTCTGAAAAACAGTCGCTGAACTTTTTGATGTCTGCGGCGATCGGCGAGGTATTTCCACCAGTGGACGCGCGAAAACCATCCTCAAGTGATGCAAGCATTTTTGCCTGACTTACGAATCGGGACGTGATCTCGATGCGGACGGCCATCGGCTGATCGGCGGCAAGAATACTCGCAGCGTCGTTACTCCGCTGAGGCAAGTACAGCGAGCACTCGTACAGCGAGAGCATCATTTTGCTACGAGTACCAAAGCCATTTTTTGCGACCTCCGTCTCTCCAATCTTCAACGTCGCGGGGCCTCCTGTTTCCACGGCATCTGCCGGTGAAACAATCAGACTCAATAGAACAGTGGACGCGATCAGAAAAATGCGTG
>CAYXWX010000134.1:0-9720 GCA_964468915.1 uncultured Pirellulaceae bacterium | reverse complement strand
TTTCGAGGCGTTCTGTTTAGCCCGGATATTTCGTAGGCCGGCAACAAGGTCTCGAGAACACTGCCGTAACTTTGCAAACCAGAAAGTTGTCAAAAACAGTCTGTCATTCTCGACGGCAACAAATCCGAGACCGAAGTTCCGGCATGGCAATGGTTTGCGTGTTACAGCCTGCATCGATGATGAAATTCCCGAGCCAGTACTTTGTCAAACCAAAATTTTTTGGTTGGCCCTGAGAATAGCTTGGTCAAGTTGCTCTTGTGCTCTTGGATACGCGTTTATTGAACATCATACTCGCTGGATCTCACATGCTATGCACGTCGAATTTTCGGAAGATGCTGCAAAAGTTTGCTTGAAGTTTGCCAATTTGCGCTATAATCGGGGTCTTGAAAATGAAAACTCGCGATTCTAATCCGGCTCTGAGATCACTTGTTGGGCCGCGTTGTATGACTTTTGATGGCATTGGAGATTTCGGTGAACATTGGTTCCACGACGTTATGCGAAACGGGTAAGAGGGCAGGGTTGCTTTTCTTGTGCCTGTTCTTCTTGATCATCTCACCTGTTTCGGCTCAGATTTCGACCGGGCCGGAGCCAGCGGTTGCTATCACGATGGACGCCGTCCTCGATTTTGCATTTGTGGATGCAAATTTCTTAGTGGACATTTTTGATCCGGAAACAGAAGAGTTCGAATCGTTTGAATTTCGTGGTTCAGTGTTCTCGGATGCGTTGCTGTCAGGTGAAACGGCCTCGCCGGCCTTCAATGCTCTGCTGGGTGCGAACCCGAGTGTTCGGGCGGGCGTTTCGTACAACCCGAATCAAATGAGCGAGTTTTCGGGTGACAACCGGTTCGATGGTCGCGTTGTGACTCGATATCGTGACCCCGGGACCGGAAGTTTCGAGAACGTTGTTTCCGAGAATGCGCAAATTTCGCTGGGTGTTGCAGGTGTTAACAGTAATTTGATCGATACCATTGACGGATTTGGTTTCGTCAGTTCCGAGTTTGGGTTTCAAGAAGTTGGTGAGTTCGATCGGGGGTTTGTCGAAACGCCTTTCTTTGATGTCGATCTCGAGTTCGCATTTTTGCAAACGTTCGGCGAAGGCGAGCCGCAGTCTTTTCGCCAGGTTTTCGGTGACGACGCGGACGAGCTGTTGGAGAACACGTTTCTTTCCGCTCAGTTGCCAGAATCGTATTCGCTTGATATCCAAACAGTGCGATTCGTTGACTCGGAAGGAACCATGCTGACAAGCCAGGATGGGAGTTTTACCTTGCCCATTGCGGATCTGGACAAAATTGATCGCGGTGACGCATTTTATTCTTTTTCAGGTTTCCCGAATTCGTTTGGTGATGAAATTTATACGTTGTCCGACGGTCGCGAGGTTACTTATACCATCGACTCCGTTGAACTGATCGCGGATTATTCTCTGTCTTCTGCTTTTGCCACGACGACAGTGCAGTCGGTGATTGATCAGTTCGAAGAAGACGGCAGTTTGCCATTAGAGGATGTTCCGGGATCGTTTGATCTGCCTGATGCGATGGGCCCTCCACGAACAGACGATCCAGTGCTGATCGGTGACGACGAATTTACCTTGGACGACGCGTTCTTGTTCAATATTGAACTGAATGAGCGACTTGTTTTTGATCCCCCCGTCGCGGTCGGTTATGAATACGAGCTGTCGGGCGTTTCGCTTGGTCAGGGGTTTGCCGACATTCTGGTTCCCGAGATCATGGGGGATGGCGAGTTCATGATTTCCGTGTTCGATCCGAGTCTGGACGATTATCTGACGCCCGAGTTATTGTTGGCCGGAACGACGTTTGACTTTACGGCGTTCGGCTTTGACGTAACTCGCTTTTCCATTCTTGGGATCGATCCCACAATCATGCTGGATCCCGATAACCCGGTGGCGTTTCCTGCTTTGATTGGCTTCACGGGAAGTGGAACAGGTATGCTCAGCCAGACACCACTTACGGTCGAGTTCAACGCGATTCCTGAGCCCGGCAGTCTGCTGACGATGGCTTTCGTCGGTCTTGGTTGCGTCACACGTCGGCGACGAGTCAGTCGGTAAAACGCTCGGGCGCCGATTGTTCCATGTGCAGCTTTTACAATCTCAAGGCAAACCACCATCAGATTCTGGATTGGTGTGGCGTCTCGTTGGATCAGGACTTTCCTGAAACGGTCGCGGTCAAGCAGCTTGGGCTGGCTCTGAAGCTTGACGACGATGGCAAGCGACAGCTGATTCCGATGCGTTTTGGTTTGATCCCGGCCGGCGCAAAATCACTTGACCAGTACAAGCCAGCTTACAACAACGCTCGGTTCGAGAATCTGGACAAGTGGCCGTGGAAGTTGTCACTTGCAACCGGAAGATGCGTGGTTCCATTGACCTCCTTCCGTGAGCCCTGTTACTGGGGCCCAACGGCCGGCAGCATGGTGAACTTTTGCTCGCCGAAGCGTTCGATCCTTGGTGTCGCTGCGATTTGTCAGCAATTCCAAAGTCCCGGTGCTGATCTTTGGTCGATGACCATGATTATGCGACCAGCATCCGAGTACGTGATGGAGAACGGGCATCAACGTCAACCGTTTTTCATTTATCCAGACGGTTTCGACGAATGGCTGAGTGGCCGAAAGGATCTGAGAAACTGTCGCAGCACGCTTGCTCGCTGGTGCCACGAACCGGAATTGAGCTACCGTGATCAGGTGCCGATGAGACCTGGCTGGGAGAAAAGGCAACCGGCTGCACTGAAGAAGCGAGAATCGGAACTCGGGGTAATCGAACGATTGGGTTCGCTTGGGATCAAAGTTTGAAACGAGTAAGCCTCTAAAATCTGCATTTCGCGAGCTCGAGAGAGAACGAGGGTGGATGAGGGGACTTGAACCCCCAACCTCTGGAATCACAATCCAGTCAGGAACCGAGTCGTTCGCTCGGCAAAAAAACGAGCAACCTCCAAAAGTCTGGGAAAGCAGAGTTTGTCACAAGGAGCTACAAGCTTGGCTGCATCAATGCCCGATTGTGCTGCCGTGTACTACTCAGGAATCCAGAATCCATCATGAGGCTGATCAGAAGGTCCTGATCGCCACAAGATTCAACATCGATTCTGCTGATTCAAGCGTTATAATGAAACTCACAACAAATGAAACGCACAACAGCGTCCACGAACCCCAGGCAGCCAACGAAATGATTGAAATCCTGTTCACCGCCGAGGAATCGCCCGAGGGAGGTTTCATCGCCAAGGCTGTCGGGCATTCCATATTCACCGAGGCCGATACCTTGGAAGAGCTACGGGGCAATGTTCGAGAAGCGGTCGAGACCCATTTTGACGCGGGCGAGCGACCTCGATTGGTCCGATTGCACATCGTGCGTGACGAAGTGTTGACGCTATGAAATTGCCCCGCAATTTGTCCGGGCGTGAATTGGCTCAACGATTGTCAGTCCTTGGCTACGAGGTTACTCGTCAAAAGGGCTCTCACATGCGGCTGACGACCGAGTTGAATGGCGTGCATCACGTTACTGTTCCCTCCCATGATCCATTGAAGATTGGCACGCTGAGTGCAATTATTGGCGACATCGCAAGGCACTTTGGAGTTACCAAGTCTGAGCTCGCTGAGCGACTGTTTGAATCATAAATTTGACGTGCCAAGGAACAGCCACGTGAATCATGAACATTGCAGCGACTTCTGATTTGCAGGGCCCTTATCTAGCCTCCATAATTCGTAAGGCGGTAACAAGGTCTCGAAAACACTGCCGTAACTTTGCAAACCAGAAAGTTGTCAAAAACAGTCTTTCGTTCTGGACGGCAACAAACAAATCCGAGACCGAGGTTCCGGCAAGGCAATGGTTTGTAAGTTACTGCCTGCGTTCCAGATAAAGTATCCGGGCTTAATTGGCGATTTGGTTCAAAGCAAAGAAAAAGCCCACGAAACATTGAGTTTCGCGAGCTTGGTCGAGGGTGGATGAGGGGACTTGAACCCCCAACCTCTGGAATCACAATCCAGCGCTCTAACCAATTGAGCTACAACCACCACATTCTCAAAGATGGAACAAAAATCGAGCGAAATGTTCACTCGATTTCGTCACATTCAAGATTTTAGAACGTCCCGACGAAACGGTCAACGCGCCCGGGAAGGATTTGGGACATCGGCCGACACGCACCGTTTTTCATCCTACGGCCGCACATTAAATCGAGGCTCGCGGCTGCGAATCAGCTCTGATTCATAGGCTCGGCGGACGCCAATTTCCTTGATGCGAGAGTTTTTGGCGAAGGTATGCACTTCGACGATCACAGCCTCAAATCCCTGTTCGTTCAGGTAGTTCCCCAGCGCTTTGCGGTCGGATTCATCCAAGTGTTGAGTCAATCGTTTCCTCAGATCGATTGCTTCGCCAATATACAGGTAGCCACTTGAGTCGCGGAACAGATAGATACCGGGTGATTCTGGCAGCACGCTGGTATCCCCGGCCAATTCGTTGGCCCGATACTCGGTGACCTTGCGCCCCCAATCGGCGATTCGTGTGATCAGTTCAGGCTTCAGCTTGCGAGTTTTTCGCAATCGAAACGCCGACTTCCGGGCCTGATACACATCAGCGTCCGGACTCATCTTCCGAGCCGATTCATTGAATTCGGCCATCAACGCCGGATCGGTCATGACGCGATCGATCGACACGCCATGACGATCCATGACCATTCGAGCACAGATTTCTCCGATGTGACTGGCGTCGGGAGAATCCTTGGATCGTTGCACTCGACGCGACGTGATCGCCGGTAGCTTGCCGGCTTTGCGAAGATTGATCAGCGTCCAGTTGAACGTCGCGGCGTTTGCACCGGGTAGCTGTTTTTTGCAGGCGGCGATGAATGCTCTGTTCAATTCTGTTTGCAGAATCACCTCGTCGGAGCTGAAGCCTTGATGCGTTTCAAGGAAGGCCTCGGTGACGACCGATTTAAGCCGAGCCGAATCGACCTGTGAATCCTGTGTCATCACAGTCAGCAGAATCACGGTCAGCATCAGACTCATCGCGTTACCTGTATGTTCGGGTTCGCTCGCTGCAGAGCCAGCACGCCGGAATTGGTGACTTGTGTTCGCGACACATCCAACTGTCGAAGCGAGGGCATGATTGCCAATTTGTTCAACCCGAAATCGCTGACCGAAGTCGCCGTCATTCGGAGCGTCGTGATGTTCTGAAGTTTGGCAAGTTCATCCAGATGGCCATCACTCAGATTTGAACCGCTCAGTTCCAGCTCGGTCAGGCCGGGCAGATTCTGCATCGCCTGAAACGAAGCCGGCTGCAGAATGCAACCAACCAGAAACAGCTGGCTCAGGCGATGGCAATTGTGCAACGCCTTCACATGACTTTCACTGACAACGTTCCGAGAAACGTCCAGCCATTGAAGGTTGTGACATTTGCCGATGGCCTCGAACGCGGCTTGGTTCAATCGAGCATTTGGCAACGACAGCTCCGTCCGAGTCAGCGGTTGAAACAGATGAGTCCTGACCAGGTCCGCGTCGACGCCCAGAAATTTTGGATATCGTTGGTCGAGCTGTTCCCACGACCTACCAACAATTTTTTCGAACGATCCAGCTTTCAATTTGCCGGCGTAGATCAAACGCAGAAACTCGGTCACGTCTTTCGCCATTGACCCAGCATTGTCATTCATCAGCATGTCGGCGACACCTGCTGACTGGCTGTAAATGCGAACCATGTCTGAGTGTTTTTGCAGGCCGACTCGCCCGAGTGAACTCAGCTGTCTCAGTGGGATGTAAAAGTCTTCGCTGAATCTGCGAATCCGCGCGTATTGCATTCGTCGCGAGTCAAAACCTCCAAGCGTCACGTAGTCACCAAAATCGGCAAGCGATTCAAACCACGTTGCAATTCCTTCGTCCAGCCAGATAAAGCGATCTTCAAACGGTTCGCCCTTGGTTCGGACGGATTCGCGAAACAGTTGATGCGTCAGTTCGTGTCGCCACGTGTCTTCGGTGCGTAGATCTCCGTCGGGAAAGTAGGCGATTCGCTGGCTGCTGCTGTAATAGCCGGACGACGCTTCGGCTCCCGGAACAAAACGGCTCAGTTGAGTCGCGAACTCTCGCTGGTTTTGAAAAAAGACGACTTTGAAGCGTTTGTAGTTGCGAAAGATAATTTTCGTCTGTCCATCGAACATTTTTTTTGTGATGCGAGGATTGCTCCAGTAGTCAAAGAAGACCTGCCGCCAGATCGTGTGCCAGCGTTCCAGTTTCTCGGCCAGAGCGACGGTGCGTTCCTCGTTGGCGTTCGATTCGATCTCGAAGAACGGAGTTCTAACCAGCAGATACTTACCGCCTTCCCAGCCGAACTGAGGGTGGTTTTTACGAACCTTGCGAACGCTGATTCTTTCTGATGCGACCCGCCAGCCATCGTCTCGTTTTCGGTGTCCCAGCATGCGTCGGACATCTTCTCGATCCGGATTGAAATGCAGGACTTCGTGAATCAAGCGAAACGCTTCCCCCCCGTCTCCGACTTTTGCAGCTCTTTTGGCCAGTTCAAAAATCCGATCAGCGTGTTGCCGTCGAATCTCGTTTAGTTTCGTCTGCCATTGACCGATCGGACCAGCTTCCGGAACCGATGTCGATTCCTCACGTGCAGGGAAGACATACATCCGCCCGAGGTCTCGTTTCTGGAACAGCGCGAAAGTGGGTTCGACCTGGCTTTGCAAGCCGGCGGAGCGACACCACGTGGCAAGCTCCTGCAGTTCATCTGCAAGATCGCGATCCAACGTCGCGCGTGCGATCCGCCAGTTGACCAGGTTATCCTGAGCCGTCGCAGGGCAGGGCAAGGCGAATGCGCCAAGCAATATCAGGAACAAAAACCGCATGGGGACTCGCTGGAGGAAAATTACGTTGAGCAAAATTTCAGCCACACAAGTGACTCAATTACAGCAACGAGTCTAATTCGTCGACCAATTCTGCGAACCGCGAAAGCGCCGTATCGACGGGTTCTGGCTTCTCAAGATCCACGCCCGCATCTCGCAACAGGTCCAGCGGATACTTACTGCAACCGCCTTTCAGGAAGCTCAGATAGTCATTCAGCTCCGATTCGCCACCATTAAGCACTCGTTGGCTCAATGCGATCGCGGCCGACAATCCGGTCGCGTACTTGTAAACGTAGAATGCTCGATAGAAGTGTGGAATACGCAGACACTCCAGCGGCAGTTCATCGTCCAGCTTGAAATCCGGTCCAAAATAATCTTTCAGCAAACCACCATAAACTCCCTTGAAGGCATCCACGGTCAGAGGCTCGCCCGCCTCGCACATTTCGTGCGTGACCTTTTCGAATTCGGCGAACATCGTCTGGCGAATGATTGTTGCGCGGATGCTGTCAATTTCATTGTTGATCAGATAGGCCTTGAAGCGATCGTCGCTGGCGTTGTCCAACATATGCCGAGTCAGCAATTGTTCGTTGAACGTGCTGGCGACCTCGGCGACAAAAATCGTGTAGTTGTAGTACTCGAACGGTTGATTCTGAATCGAGTAATACGAGTGCATCGAATGCCCGGCCTCGTGAGTCAGCGTGAACACGTCGTTCAGAACTTTCGGTTTGTAGTTCATCATGATGTACGGGTTGCCGTCGTAGCTTCCGTAGCTGAACGCTCCGCTTTGCTTGCCGGCGTTCGGATAGCGGTCACACCAACGTCCGTCGCTCAAACCTTCTCGAAGGACATTCACATAGTCGTCTCCCAGCGGAGCCAGTGAATCGCAAACGACATCCGTTGCCGCCTCCCAGCTATGCTCGACATCGATGTCACTGAGGATCGGCACGTAAGTATCGTAGTGATGAATTTCATCCAGGCCCATCTTGCGTTTGCGAAGATCGTAATACTTGAACAGCGCTGGCAGGTTCTTACGCACCGCAGCGATCAAGCTGTCGTAAACCGCTTGCGGCACGTTGTCGCTGTACAGCGCTGAATGCAATGCGCTGTCGTAACCTCGTGCCCGAGCGTAATAGACGTCGGCCTGGATGCTGCCGTTGAGCATGGCGGCAAGCGAGTTTTCATGAGCCGTGAATTGCTCGTAGTATTGATGGAAAGCCGTCTTGCGAACGTTTCGATCAGGCGAGACCAGAAACTGGCTGAGCGTGCTGCTGGAAAGCTCAACGGTTTCACCTTTTTCGTTTTCGACGTCGCCGAACTTCAAGTCCGCGTCGTGCAGCTGGCGGAAGATTTTTGACGCCGCACCCGCCATTTCGCCCTGCATCGCTAACAGCTGCTCTTCTTTCTCGCCCAGCGTGTACTGTTTGTACCGAGTCAACCGCTCGAGACTCAGGCGATACAGCTCCAGCGAAGGGTGCTCCATGAAGGTTGCCATCGTTTCGTCATCGATGGCCAGAATCTCCGGGCGAATGTAGCTGCCCGCTTCACCGGCTCGCGTTGCGGCGTTCTGAAACTGCCCCACCATCTTCTGGTAGTCGCTATTGCTCTGATCTTCGGTCGTTTTCAGATACGCGTAGTTGGCCAGACGCTCGCCCAGCCGTTCCAGCTCGCTGTCAAATTGCAGGCAGGCGGCCAGTGTCTCGGGGCTTTCAGCCAGCTTCCCTTGAAACTGTTCGTAGCCCGAATACATCTTTTTGAATTCCTCCAGCGAAGCATTCCACGCCTCGTCGGCGTCATACAGCCTGGACAGATCCCAGGTGTCTTCGGGTTTGACTTCACTTCGTTCAGGCAAGCGGATAACAGTAGCGGCGGACATATTGATTTTCAAAAAGATTGATGGAAAAAGATACGTGTTTCCGTGACAGCCGCCCAATTATACGGCAAGGCTCACTCTGGCAGTAGTTCGGTTGGCATGGCGAAAAACTTGCGTCAAGAGCATGTGCCTGGATCGTTTACGTGATGCACGTGAATTTTTGTAGCCAGCCAAAAAGATTCATCGGAAGCGCGAATTCAGTATGGACACCATCGTCAGTGATTTTCTGGTTTCAGACAGCATTGGCGAATAATTCTGGTCAGCAAGCGATGTTTTGAGCGGGCAATGCAGTTCCAGTACCCGCGTTGCAGAGTCAAAGGCGGTTTCGTGTGAGCGAAATGGAAGAAGTCCAGCGCGAACCAAGGGCTGTTGATCTGGTCGGAAAGTTTGTTCCACACTTGCTCATCCGCAACACAGTATTTCACGGTGCGAACCAACTCGTTCAAGCGATTCTCAGGAAAGAAGTGCGCTGCAGAGAACAACATTGCTCGTAAATCATCCGCATGACGTTCAGCAGGCGGGGCAGTCATATCGTGACGCAAATCAAAATCGAACCATGTGGCGGTTTTCGATCTGAAGTCGATCATCACGTTGCGTGCGGTTGCGTCCCCATGGCTCAATCGATCGACTCTGCATGATCGATTCGGGACCTCGCACGCCTGTTGGTGAAAAATATGTAGTGCTTCGGCGGCAAGCGTTACCGATTCGAACTTTTGATCGTCCGAACGATTGGTATCCGCAAGGACCGCAATCAGCGGAACGCCATCAAGCCTTTCAAGAACAAGTGTTCGCGATGAATGTACATAACCGTCGAGATCAAACGGGGCGATGGAGCGTTCCCAATGTTTCCATTCGTTTGTGTAGAGTATTCGAACTGGTACTTTACGCCAGCGAAACAAGAGATTGCCGGGAAGAATCAACAGCCAGCTGAGCGGATACCGTTTTTTGCAGACAACGCGATTTTCACTTATCGTTTCAAAAGTCACTCGGTTGATTCTGACTCGACGAATCAAGCTGGCAG
>CAYXWX010000133.1:0-9777 GCA_964468915.1 uncultured Pirellulaceae bacterium | reverse complement strand
ATGACCAAAGACAACTATGGGCGTGACCATCACCCTCGTTGCTTTACCACGTGGATGGCCGGAGGAGGCATCAAGCCGGGAATCACGATCGGCCAGACCGACGAATTCGGTTACAACGTGGTGGAAGACCCCATGCACGTACACGACTTCAACGCGACAATCTTGCACTTGTTGGGCATCGACCACGAACGTCTGACATTCAAGTATCAGGGTCGCCGCTTCCGCCTGACCGATGTCCACGGTCACGTTCAGGAAAAGATGCTGGCGTGATTCTCTTCCAAGGTACGTTTGGGTATCGCGGCATTTGCTATTCTTCCCCAACTTTTTGCTGCGCTGCTGCCGCGATGTTGAAGTGACTATCTTAAAACCTTTCAGCCAAACGATCCCGGCAAAAAAAACCGAGTCGTCCGTCAAACTTGAATGGACGAGTTTGAGTCTTGCTTACGCGTTGGCAGATTTGGCGGAAAGCACTTCCACGACCGGTCAATTCAGGTCTGCTGGAACACTCGCATGATCCTTTTCGAAACCATGCCGAGGTAGGTTGCTCGAGGCCAAATACTTCACAGGCCGGTAACAAGGGCTCGAAAACCCTGCCGTCACGTTGCAAACGGAAAAGTTGTCAAAACAATCTGTCGTTCTCGACGGTCACAATTCCGAGACCGAAATTCCGGCAGGGCAATGGTTTGCCCGTTACAAGCTAAATCCCAGATAAAATATCCGGGATGGCGTTGGAACGCTTCGATGCAGATAAGTCAAGTCTTGTGACCACGGCAGGATATCGATCGCTCAATCAAGCTCGTTTTCTACGAACAAAGACACCAATTCCCGCCAGCGTCAGCAGCGAAAGACTTCCTGGTTCGGGGACTGCGGATGCCGCAGGAGCCCCGGCGCTTGGATTGTTGGTTTGACCGAGATTTCCGACCAACGCAAAGGCGTCGCCCAACACGTTGACCATTCCATCCGCATTCAGATCTCCCTGAGACCAGCTGGTTGCCGGCATGTTCAAGTTTCCAACAAGCGCAAATGCATCGCCAAGCACGTTGACCGTTCCATCAAGGTTAACGTCTCCAGCGAAAGTACCTTTCTGGCCGTTGGAAGTTTCGACCAGTGTTGAGTAATGTTGCTGAAAATCGGCGGCATCAACCATTCCATTGCCGTCCAGATCTAATGCTTCAAGATCGCCCGTTGCGGCCATGTCAAGATTGCCGTTGTATTGATCCAGATCGTCCAGATCAACGTCGCCATCCAGGTCGAAATCGCCAAGCAAAACGGCAGCATCGTTCGGATTGAAACTGGCGGACAAGCGGTGCAGAGTCAAATCGGTCACTCCAGGGGCACCGTCACGGATCGCAAACTGAACCCGGTTTCCAGCGCGGCTGATTCCGGGATCCAGAACCGTGCTGGTAACTTCGCTGATCTGAGTGCCACCTGTCCAGAGACTTGTGGTTACCTCGAACGTCGCACCCGCTGCTGTCTCTGAGATATACTCTGCATCCGAGCGAATCATCAGCACATCCGTCGTGAAGTCACCCTCGCTGAAATCCATTCCCGCATCTTCCACGTTGATCAAGGCGTTTTCCGGAGCACTAGCGCCGTCTCCCACCAGTCTTGCCTGGACGTTACTGTCGGCCGGATCTGCGGCAGCTCCATCTGCGCCCAAATTGTACGCCAAAGCCTGCGAAATTCCCTGGTTGGGGTGAAACTCATTTGATCCCTCGTATGGGCCAGCTCTGAATCCAAAGAAGAAGAAGGGAGCTGAGTTTGTTTCCGCTCCGTCGACAAGGTTCTTCGTAAAAGAAACTTCCGATTCAAGCCGAACAACATCACCTACAGAAATCAATGGTTGGCCTTAGAAGACGTTGCCTGTCAAAAAGCCCCTGACGGTCCTGCGTTGGTTGCGGTGCCAGCTGTGGTATCGACAGTCCAAATGTTATTGTTCGCATTGCCACCAAAATTCTGCTGCCCGACATTCCCTCCGCCGCCAACGAGATTACCGTCGGTGAATGGACCATCACTCATCGGTCCCTCCGTAAACGCTCCGTCATTGTCTGGCGCGGAAACGATCTGGTCGTTTGCCGTAAAGTCAAAATCGAAATAAACCGTGTTGTCGGCGATCTGGCCAAAGCTGGAGCTTGACATTGCAATCGCTGTAATAAAACCAAACAGTGAACAACGCATCATCATGATTCAATTCCTCGGGAAGTAATTTCGTTGGTGATCCGTGACCCCCTGCAGCGCTCGGTTAGAACATGAGGAGCAAGGGTTAAGGCGAGTCAAATCCACGAATCACGTTGACAACAAAAAACAGTTAACAGTCTGAAATGCTAATTGTTCGGTCATAGAAATGCAACCATGAAGGGGCGAGCACTCTCCGTTATTGGGTGCTAATGTATTCCTGCGCTGAATTGACATGACAAATTAAACTCGCGGGTGGCGTTCAACATGCCTTTAGCCCGGATATTTCGTAAGCCGGAAACAAATCCGAGGCCGGAGTTCCGGCGGGGCAATGGTTTGCGTGTTACGGCCGACATCCCAGATGAAACACTCGGGCCAGGTGAATGTATGAACGACCAAAGGTTCAACGTTGTGCCAGCCAGGGCCAACGGCAAAGGAATCGGTTTGATCTTAGCTTTGTCGGGTCAAAGGTTCAGCTTTAAGGCGCGGCTGAGCTTGTTGTCCTATCAGGCTGGACTCTCAGCCCGCCGACCGATTCCAACGCCAAAGTTCGCAAGGCGTTGCCTTGGGCTGACATAACCTTGGGCCCTTGGCCCGAAAATCAACACGCCGTCAAGTTTCGGGTTGTGATTTTGCTTCAACATGCTGTTCGCCAGAACGTTATCAGGCCGGCTATCGAGGAACCACCGGTGAAGATTTCTCTCATTCAATCAATCGAGTTGACCGAAAGGGCCTTGTTCAAAGCGGCGATCGTTGGAGGCGATGGTTTCAGACTGCCGGGGCGTTCGCCGGACGCAATCAGGTGAGGCGTCCAGTTGTGCTTGTTCTTCTGGTTCCAGATTTTGGGATCGGCTCCAAGTTCCGCAAGAACGGTAACGGTTCCGGGATAGTTGCGATACGCGGCTCCATGCATGGCGGTTTCGCCGTTGTTGTCTACTGTGTTAACGTCAACGCCCAGATCAACCAGCATGCGAATCGAATGCTCGACTTCTTCCTCCGTACCAGGGTATTCACCTACGGCCACGACGCCGACACCGGCCGCAGCCATCAAAGGCGTACAACCGTCCGCATTGTTCAAAAGCGGATCGGCCCCCAGCTCCAACAATAACTTCATCATTGGCAGATCCGCTGTTCCCGAGGCAAGAAGGAACGGGGTTGCACCTTTCGGATTCAGCTGAGCCTTGCCGGGCGTTTTGCCTTCTTTCAACTGCAAATTCACGTCGGCTCCCAATTCAATCAATCGTCTTACAAAGTCGAGGCTGCTGATCGATCCGGAACCGACGGGCGCGGGGTCTCCTGCAGGGTTGTCTCCAACCTGAGTTTTTCGAACCCAGGTCAACGCATGTAAAGGCGCGAAACCACTACGTTGATCGTTGGGATCCGCTCCACGCCGAACCAGATCGAGGGCAAGTTCGAAATGACCGCTTTCGATGGCCAGCATTAATGCCGACATCCCTTTGCGAGGCTTGCGCCCACCGGTCTGTTTGGGATCCATCGAGCCATTGATGTCCACGCCTGCGTCCAGCAACGCGCGAACGCAAGCTGAATTCCCTTGCCGAGCCGCAAACAAAAACGCCGTGAATCCAGAAGCGAGTGACCTGTTCAGATCGGCGCCACCATCGATCAAAGCTTGCAATGCCCCGACGTTTCCAGCCTCCGCCGCCCACATGAGCGCCGTTTGGGATCGTACTTCTTTCGCGTTGACCCGGGCACCGGCTTTGATCAACGCGTTAACGATTTCGGAGCTTCCTCGACGAGCGGCAAGCATCAAAGGTGTTTCTTTACCGAGTCGTCTGTGATTTGGATTCGCTTTCGCTTGGAGTAATTCATTGACTGCGTGAAAAGTCCCAACTTCCGCCGCCAGACTCAGTGGCGTGATCTCGTATGCGGTGATGCAATCAACTTTTGCACCTCGCTTCAGCAATAACGATACGATTTCATCCTGTTGATGAAACACTGCCCAGTGCAACGCGGTCATGCCGTCGGCTTGGGCAGCATTGACCTGCTCTTCGTTGCCTTGCGAAACAAACTTTTGGACCTCTGACCACTTCTTTCGTTGAGCAAGTTCTGCAATTGATTGTTCGTTCGCTTGAGTACGCTCCGCAGATGCTGAACAAATAACCAGAAAAGCAACAAATGATCTCACGCAAAGAAGCAAAGGCGCGGAGGACGACCATGCGTTCCGGACTTCGCGCCTCGGCGCCTTCGCGCGAGGCTTTGGTGCTACTGACTTGGAACTAGGCCTGATACCCCGGTACAGATCGCAACCCGACGCGTCAGCGAGGGAACTTTCAAGTGTTCGTCCCTCGCTGACGCTTCGGGTTACGATTCTATGGAATAGGCTCTGGCAACCTTTCAAGATCACTCCATCAAGTGTTTTGTCTTGCACCATAGTTTGAAGTGAACGTACAGGAATTTACAGATTTACAGGATCGAACAACTCTTCAACCGTTCCCGTGCTGTCTGAGAAAGTTTCCAATGGAACGCCAATCTTGTTTAACAACGTCAGATGTAAATTGGATAACGGCGTCGATTCGGTGAAACGCACATGACGGCCACCTTTCATTTTTCCAGCCGCTCCGCCAGCAACCACAATTGGCAGGTTGGAATGATCATGTGCGTCCGGGTCGCCCATGCCACTTCCGTACATGTACAGCGAATGGTCGAGCAAGGTTCCGTCGGCTTCGGGAATCTGATCCATTTTCTTCAGAAAGTCCGCGAACAACGAGATGTGATACTGGTTGATTTTCGCGACTTTGGCGAGTTTTTCCGGATCATGTCCGTGATGAGTCACTGGGTGATGAGGATCTGGAACTCCGATTTCTGGATAGGTCCGTGTGCTGGCCTCACGCGCCAATTGGAACGATACGACTCGAGTGATGTCACCTTGAAAAGCCAGTAGCTGCAGGTCAAACATCAGTTTCGCATGATCACCGTACAAGGCCGGAACTCCAACCGGCCGATCGAGATCCGGCAATGGATTCTCTTTCGCATTCGCCTCGGCCAATTGAATGCGGCGTTCCACTTCGCGGATACTCGTCATGAACTGGTCGATGCGGCTCCGGTCAGCCGGGCCAACTCGATTCTTCAATCGCTTGATTTCACTGTTGATTGAATCGAGCAGACTGGCACGTGATCGAAGGGCAGCTTCTCGCTGAGCCGGAGTGCCTCCGTTGCCGAACAAGGATTCGAATACGATTCGTGGATGGGCCTCCGACGGCAAAGGCTGAGTCGGCGACGCCCACGACAGGTTGTTCTGATACACGCAGGCATACCCGTTGTCGCATTGTCCGACAGTTGAAAGCAGATCCATCGAAAGCTCCAACGAAGGAAGCTGCGTTTGCTGCCCAATGTGTCTGGCTGCAATCTGATCGACGGTTGTGCCGTTGTAATAGTCGGAGCTTTCAGTCCTTTTGGCTCGAGCGGCACTCAAAAATGCCGAGTTCGAAGTCGCGTGTGATCCAGGGTAAGCGTTCTGAAGGTCAAAATTCGTCAGTACGGAAAGTTTGTCACTGAATGGTTGAAGCGGAGACAGACTTGAGGGCAGGTCGTCCAAAGAATCTCCTTGGGGAGTCCACTCGGCCGGGTTGTAGCCCATCGGGATATAAACGTATCCGATCCGCTTCAGTTTTTCGGCCGACGCGACTGTGGCTGCGGTGGCGGTTGCTGCAGGAATCATCGCATCGAGCAACGGCAATGCCACGCTTGTTCCAACACCTTTCAACAAGGTTCGGCGGGAGATTGATTTTCTGGTAATCATTGAGCACTCCGCATTCGAAAGGGTTTGCTTGTGACGATCCCGTTGATAAGCGATAAGAATCGAAAATCGTTTTTTGCTGCCTCGCTGACAATCGCCCGAATCGCCGGGCCATCAGTTGGTTCGGTGCCTCGGCCCAAGGCGTACGTCATCAGATTTTCCGTCATCGCGGTGACGAACATTTCGGGTCTCTCAAGTATACCTTGTTCCAGATCGTCCAGTTGGCGAACTACCGTGCCATCAGGCAAGCGACCGGCTGAATCAACAGGAATTCCGTCAACAAATTCTCTCCATCGACCGACCACATCGAAATTTTCCAGTGAAAACCCGACTGGGTCCATCAAGTTATGACACGAAGCGCAGGCAGGATCTTTACGGTGCTGAGCCAGCCGCTGTCGGACCGATGTTACTTGTAGCGAAGTATTCTCTTTCAGGTTCGGGACATTCGGCGGCGGTGGAGGAGCAGGGGTACCAATGATTTTTTCCAGCACCCAGTTGCCTCGAATGGTTGGTGCCGTTCTTGTCGCATACGACGTGACCATCAGGACGCTTCCATGCCGCAGTATCCCGCCGCGAATATTCTGCTCCTTAACGTCACGCGACAAATTCACTTTACGAAAGTGGCTGCCTTGAACGCCTTTGATTCCGTAATGTTTTGCAAGTCGCTGATTCAGAAATGTGTAGTCCGATTTAATCAATTGCAGAACGCTTAAATCATTCTGCAGAACGTCGGCAACAAGGCCCTGAGTTTCCCCACGAAACGACTGCCGAAGGTTGTCATCAAAGTCCGGGTAGAGCCGTAAATCGGGTGTGATTGATTCGAGGTTCCTCAGATGCAGCCACTGATCGGCGAAGTTGTCAATCAAGGCCGCCGCCTTTTCGTCCTGCAACATCCGAGCAACCTGTTCCCGCAACACCGACGACTGCCGGAGCTGATTTTGTTCGGCAAGATCAAAGAGCGTTTCATCCGGAATGCTGCTCCATAAAAACCACGATAACCGGTTGGCCAATTCGAAATCGCCGATCTGATACAGAGAGCCTCGCTTCAAACTATCAGGCTGGGTTTCAATTCGTAACAGAAAATTCGGATTGACCAACACTGCTGCAACGGCAGATTGAATGCCGCGGTCAAAACGCGCGGCCAAACTGTTCGACAGTTCTTCATTCTTTTCTTGCTTCGATTTGAAACCCGCAGCGCGGTTGAAGAACTCCATAAGTGGATCAACGTCAGAGCCATCGACTGGTCTTCGATAGGCACGACGGGCAAACTTCGTCAGAACCGCTCGGGCCGTTTCTTTCAGCTGAGGGATGTCCAGAGTTTCGAGATCGGAAAAATTCACGTCACCGTAAATCAGTCGGCGACTTTTTGTGTCACCGGGGCCGTCGGGCGAAAAAGGCCCGACAATCGAAACCTGGAAAATTGCGGGCGTCTTCCGAGGGTGGCGATGGCGGTTGAAACTGGCGTCAAACGGTTGCCTTTTGGATTCCTCGATCGACGAAGATGTGTTTGGAAACGTTACGCCAATCTCATGCTTTCCCGCCTGCACGAAAAAACGCTGTTTCAAATGGGAATCAACATGAGTGAAATCACGGTTCGCCCAGTTGCCATCCTCGGGCGCCTTGGGTGGAACGACCTCGAATTGATGAACTCGTTTTCGATCTAGTAAGACGTCCAGATTGTGCCGCCGAGTCAATCCTTCCACCATTTCGTCGCGATCACGAGTCAATTTGATTTCAATCTCGTACTCGCCCGACTGGTGAAAATGGTGATTGAATGCGGTGCCACCTCGAGTCCCAAACGGCAAGCCGGCGACATGTTTTTCCTGACTTCGGTCAGCCGGGATACGAATCGTGACCCCCGCAAGATCATCAGAAGCCCCAACCGCTGCGGCTGAGATTTTTTCCGCCGCCGAAACGTAGCGATTGATTAACGTTGGAGGCAGTGTATCAACCGTGATGTTGTCGAACCCGTGACTTGATTGATCTTGAGGCAGCAAGTTTTCCACGTCCACGTCAATTCCGACCAGATCACGTATCGCATTTCCGTATTCGGTTCGGGTCAACCGTCGAATTGAATTAACGTGGCTGACTTCCGGATGTCGGCGGGCGTTTTCATCCAGAGTTACCGAAAGGTCGCGAACTGCGTCATTGTATTCCTTGTCCGTCGGGCGATCCCCAAACTCGGGCGGCGGCATCTGCCGTGACTTGATCCGACGCAAAATCAATTCCAGTTGCCCCAGCGTTTCTGGTTTGATTGAAACTTGATTATCCGAAGTCCTCGACAGCATCGGCTCGAACTCTTCCAGCGACAGGCCGGCAGTTGGCTCGTCGCCACTGTGACAGTCGATGCACCAACTGTTGACAAACTCAATCAAATGTCCCTGACGATCCGAATGTCGAGCGACAAGCTCGTCTGCCAGTGAATGATTCGCGTGGCAAACGACGCAAAAAGCGGCGGTTGCGAACGCGATAGAACAAAAAGAAAATCGATCAGGCATGAAGTTATCGTACCACAACACGAAAGTCGTTCTGAGTGAAACTCCATATTCGAATCATGGTTTCGAAAAACTGGCACCGAATTTCTGTTACGATACGACGGCTCACGAAGAGCAATAAGAATATTCATTCGAGAGAACTTTGATGCTTTGTAATCGGTTGATTTTCACATCCTTCAATGTTTGTGCTTTTTGGTTCATCTCTTTGATGTGTACTTCGTTTGCGCAAGAGCAAGCTGCTGCAGAAACGACGCAATTGAAGCAGCAGCCCGGTGATCTGCTGGCAGGGGTCACTCGAGCAATCTCATATTCCGGATTCCGCGACGGTCAGCATCCCGATCGTGGCGATGGCGGGAACTACCCGACTTACGAGCAAACTCTCGAAGACCTGAAGATCTTGTCACAAGACGAGAAGTTCAAACTGATTCGAATCTATGACAGTGGTCAAAACTCGGAATTAGTTTTGAAAGTGATTAATGAAAACCAGATTCCAATCAAAGTCATGTTGGGAATCTGGCTGAAAGCGGAGCTGAGTAACCACTTGAGTTGTGCGTGGCTGACCGAGCCGATTCCTGATGATGAACTTGCCGCCAACAAGATTGAAAACTCGAAAGAGATCGAGCGGGGGATCAAGCTGGCTAAAACTTATCCTGACATCGTTGTGGCTGTGAATGTTGGCAACGAAGCTCTGGTCGATTGGAATGACCACAAAGTCGCTACCGATTCAATCATTGGTTATGTTAAACAAGTCAAAGACGCCATCGATCAACCCGTTACGGTCGCCGAAAACTATCGCTGGTGGGCCGACCACGGCAAAGAGCTGGCTGCAGTCGTCGATTTTCTGGCAGTGCACACCTATCCGGTATGGGAAGGAAAAGACATCGACGAAGGCATGTCATACACACTGGAGAATCTGAAAGATGTCCGCGCTTCACTTCCAAACAGCAAAATCGTGATCGCGGAAGCGGGTTGGGCATCCGAAGCATCGGAATTTGGTGACCGAGCCAGCCAAGATAAACAGGTTCGATACTACAACGAGTTAATGGCTTGGGCGAAAGAAAACAACGTCACCACTTTTTTCTTTGAAGCGTTTGACGAGTCGTGGAAAGGCGATCCCAATAACCCGCTTGGTGCAGAAAAGCACTGGGGCATTTTTAATATCGACCGCACACCCAAGGCCGTCACGAAAGAGCCGTATCGTTAGAGGGCATTTCAAAACGCAAATTTGAGCGTCCTGTAGTGGACGAAGCCATGAGTCACTCGCCCGCGTCTCTGAAAAAACTGTGCTCGCAGCTAGTGCTTTTTTCCAACTCGTTTTTAGGATTGTTACTTGCGGAGGGTCTCGTTTTA
>CAYXWX010000132.1:0-10021 GCA_964468915.1 uncultured Pirellulaceae bacterium | reverse complement strand
AAAACGAGTTGGAACAAAGCACTCGGACGAAACCATCCGTTTCACGGCGTGACAGTCGATTCCTCCCGCTTCAATTTGATATCGACTTGCGGACGATCAATTGGAAGGAATTAAAACTCGAACTCATCGATTTCGCGGTTTGTAACGCTTTGCAATAAACAAATTGTGCAGCGAAATCTCGGACAAAAAGATGCTAGCAGGCTGGTAAAACTCCGTTTACCCGTAGTGAATTACCGCCTAGTCTGTCACCAACTTTCTGCCGTCACGTGGAGAAAACGCGATGCAGAAAAGTGCAAACCGGCGCGCCGTTTATTTTGTGGGCGGCACGTTGGTCGGCAATCATCACCCACCTGAATGCTCTCTCACGACATGATTTCGATAGGTATCCTGATCGTCTTCATCTGCAGCTTTGCCGCTTGGATTTATTCAGCGCTATTTCTTCTGCTGTCGATCGAGAACCATCGATTCTGGAAAAGCAATTTTCAATTCGATGAGCCAGATGGCGACAACTTTCCACGAGTTTGCGTGATGGTTCCCTGCAAAGGAACGGAACCGGACATGCATCGCAATCTGACTTCGTTCATGCGGCAGAACCATCCGAACTTTCAAGTCTTGTTCGTTGTGGAATCGAGAGATGATCCCGCGGTAGACTTGATTCAACAAGTCTGTGCAGAAAATCATCGCACTCATTCACGACTTCTGATTGCGGGACGCGCCATGAATAATGGCCAGAAAGTTCACAACCTTTGCCGTGCCGTTGACTCACTATCCAACGAAATTGACATTTACGCATTCGCGGATTGCGACGCGGCGACTGGGGATCTGTGGCTGCAATGGCTAGTCGATTGCATTGGTCGAAATGGCGTGGGTGCTCGAACTGGCTACCGCTGGATGACGCCCGGTGATAAACGAATTCCAACCTTTCTGGCATGCAGCGCGAACAATGTGCTGGCATCGATGATGGGTAGGGGAGGGCACCATCTGATCTGGGGTGGCTCCTGGGCCATTCATCGAAGTATTTTCAAATCCACGGGTATTCGCGACGCGTGGGAAGGCGTGGTGAGCGATGACCTGGCTGCCAGCCGGGCTCTTCGATTGGCTCGGTTGAAAATTCTGTTTGGACCAAAATGCGTTTGCACAACCGAGGTCAAGCATACGTGGAGCAGCCTGTTTGAGTTCTTCCGAAGACAATTGTTGATTGCGCGTCGTTACACACCCGGTTACTGGACGACCGCTTTGCTGACGACGACTGCAGTACAAACCTCATTCTGGGGCGGCATCGCGGTGGCAACCCAGCTGTTCTTCACAGGGCAGCACGTTTGGGCCACAGCATTTGCATGCTCGGTGGCCGGGCTTTACGGGCTTTCAATTGCACGGGCTGCGATTCGACAAAAAATGGACGTAGCAACAGACAAAACGCATCAATACCCAACCTCTGCTGGAACATTTGATTTGTTGGGCGGCCCAGTAACGGGTTTGTTCATGCTGATGTCATTCATTGCATCGAGCATTGGCAATGTGATTACATGGCGAGGCATCCATTATCACCTTGGCCCCGCCGGGACCGTGAGACTGCTGGGACGTTCAATCGAAGCGCCATGGCCCGTCGGGTCAGATCCCAAAAATTGTGAAACGACTTCTTCAGTCACCGACTCGGCCGGCGAACCTGTCGCGACTCGAATCTCCAATTGCTCAAACCGGAAAACTTCCACTTCATCGAATCGTCGAAACGCGGCATAAAAACGAAGGATCAAATCATGAAAGTTGTACTCTGGGATACTCGACGCAACGACGTACAAAAAGACTTCGCCGGTGGAATGGGCGTCGGCATGCACCCGGGCACTGGCGGCTGGCGCGGCCGAATCATCCGCCGACTGTACAAGCAGGATTATCGCCCGGTTGCCATGAATTTCGCGTACCTTGCCGCGATCGTGAAAAAGCTGGGGCACAACGTTGGCTACAGCCTTGATGAAACACCTCAAGCGGACGTCTTCATCTTCAATCCAGCTTTGCAAACAGTGGATGCCGAGCGACAGGTCATGCGATCGATTCGCCAACAACAGCCTGATGCGAAGATCCTTGTCGTCGGTCAGGTTGCTTTTGCTATGCCGGACTTCTTCAACGGCGCAGGCGTGACCGTCGTCAAGGGAGAAGCAGAGCAGTTGCTGACCACATGGGATCAGGTGCTTGAGGCAACCGAGCCCGTCGTCGATGTCGGCAGCGTCGCGGACCTGGATTCACTTCCCATGCCGGATTGGTCATTGTTTAACTACAAAAAGTTTCGCATCAACTACGACTTTTATCGCTTTCCATCAACTTACATCCAACAAAGCCGAGGCTGCACGTTCAAATGCAATTATTGCCCGTACATCATGATCGAAAGCAAAACTCGCTTTCGCAGCCCGGAGGCGGTCGTTGATGAAATACGTTTCGGCATGAAACGCTACGGGTTCGAATCGTTCAAGTTTCGAGACCCGCTGTTTGGTTTGAATCGAAAAAAGGCGTTGGAGGTTGCCGAGGGAATCCGCAGACTCGGTCGATCCGTGCAATTTTCCGTCGAAACGCGTGTCGACCTGATGAAGGAGGAAACACTCCGCGAATTAAAAGCCGCGGGCCTGACCAGCATCACGATTGGGATCGAAACTCCGGACGAAGCAACGTTAAAAAAATACAGTCGCGTCGCCATCAATGACGATCGCCAACGTGACTTCGTCGCCTTGTGTCGCTCGATGGGAATTCGCACCGTCGCTGGGTTCATGGTGGGTTTTCCTGACGACACGGCCGATTCGATTCGCCACGTGCTGAACTATGCCCGCGCGGTCAACCCAACCTACGCCAATTTCAACATCGTGACGCCATACCCCGGCACCGCGTTTTACGAATCGGTGAAAGACCAGATTGCAGATCATGATCTTTCGAAGTACAGCGTCTACCAGCCGGTAATGCAGTATCGAAATTTGACCGCCGCACAGGTTTCAAAGCTGCATGGCGACTGTTTTTCGAAGTTCTATTTCCGTTCACGTTATCTCAGAGACAATGCGTTGCTCCTCTGGCCGGCTCTGAAACGGTTCACGGGGACGGCTGTTTGCCATGGCCGCGAGAATCAGGCCGTGCCGACAGAAGCTTCAGCCTCCCTGCCTCGAAAGCCAGATGCGACAGCTGCGACGGCTTGATTCGCCCCAAAAAATCAATCGCAGGGGACATGATCACGCCGGCGATAGTTCCCTTTGGCGTTAACCCGCAGCCGCCGCGGTAACAGTTAAAGGGATTACTCAGATCCCGCGCACATTCTTGTGCGAAAAACAGCCCCCGAATGACCGTGAAAATCTATACAGTTTGCCAGATTTGGATCAAAATAACGGGCCGATAAGAACCTCCCAAACTTTTTCCTCCAGATTCTCTTATGTCGCTCTCCGGAGAATATGCCGCCAAGATGGACTCGGTCATTACACGACAGCAGCCAGTGACCCAGCCCCCGCTGACACTGAAAATGGATCTGGTTTCACCTCACGAGCTGTGCGGTGAACTTGCCAATGCCTGGCGGACGATCCAAAAATCGAATTCCGCTCTCGACAGCCCTTATTTCAATCTCGAATTCACTCAGGCAGTCGCGCGCGTGAGGAGTGATGTTGAAATTGCTGTTTTTTCAGACAGATCGGAAATCATCGCGATGCTCCCGTTTCATCGCACGAGTCCTCGTCAGGGTGCTCCGGTGGGAGGCAGACTGAATGATTCACACGGGATTCTGTTGCGAAACAGATATAAAGACGATGTTTCGATCCGGCAAATGGTCGAGCAAATGATGAAAGTAGCGAATCTTGATGTGTTCGCATTTCACGCGATGTCGCAAGTGGATCCAAGCCTGAAGTGCTTTGAATTTACCGAACTGGGCTCGCACTTCCTGGATCTTTCTGACGGTTGGGATGCTTATCACCAGTGGGCACGCAAGAACAGCGTGGCGATCAAACGGCAAAAGCAAAAGACTCGAAAAATGGGCAGAGAAATCGGTCCGATTCGATTTGAATTCGATTGTCAGGACACCGACGTGCTGGAAAGCCTGATCGAACTGAAACGAGGGAAGTATCAGCGGTCGAACACGTTTGATATTCTTTCGGTTGACTGGGCAAGCAACCTACTTCGAGAAATCAGAGACATCGATCAACCTGGGTTCAAAGGCCTGCTGTCAGCAATTTACGCGGGCGATCAATTGGTTGCGGCTCATTTTGGAATGCTGACCGACGACATACTTCACTACTGGTTTCCGGTTTACGATCCTCAGTTCCATCGGTACTCCCCGGGTACGGAGCTTTTGCTGGAAGTTGCGCGGGAAGCCTGCGATCGCGGTGTCTCCAAACTTGACCTTGGTTATGGAGACGATGAATACAAGTTTCGATTCTGCAACGGCCACGAGACGGTTTCATGCGGCCAGATTTCTTTCAGCAAGGTCGGATTTCAAATCGCGAAACAGCGTTACTTCCTTCGCCAGAAGCTGAAGGGCATTCCAATGAAACCGCTTGTGAAGAGCGTTTTGCGCGGGGTGTTCCCGGGATTCGGGCAGTGGAATTTCAAGTAGAACTGGCGTGGGTTGTCCCTTTCACCAGTGACTGATTCCACTCGACAGCCATCATCATCGAGTTGATTCCCGATCCGATGCCCAGCAACGCGACTTTCTGCCCGGACTGAACGAATCCCTGCTCACATGCCATCGCCATCGAGATCGGCAACGCGGCAGCTCCCGTATTTCCCAGCGTGTCGAAGGTCACAAAGTCGTTGCGTGGGTCGAAGCCAAACGCTTCCAGCATCAGCTTTTGATGTGCGATTCCAACTTGATGGCAAACCGTGCGATCCACCATTTGGTTGTCCCAACCCGATTCGTTGAAGAAATCTTTCAGCGTTGAAACGCCGGTCTCGACACCTCGCTTGAGCAACTCCTCAGAATCGGTCGACATCAGCGGAGCCATATCCGCCCCCGCCTGATCCTGGTGACTCTGACATAGATCGTGCCATTGCGTGTTCGCGTTTACCGCCGCAGCAACCAACCGATTGCCCGTTTGGCTGATCGAATCGTGCGTTAACAGAACGGCACAACTGGCCGACCCGATAGTAAGACTGGCAATGGCTTGTTTGATCGATTTCCGCGTCAACGAGTTGTCATCATTCAAAGTCTGGATCGTCGTTTCCACCAGCTGACGCCCACCTTCGCTACCCACGACCAACGCGGCTTCGATCTGGCCAAGCTCGATCATGTTGGCCGCTTGAGAAACGCCAGTCAGAATCCCGAGACACGCGTTGGAAACATCAAAGATCATCGCCCTCTGTGGCAGCTCAACCTGATGATGAACCGTACACGCGGTGGCAGGTTCGAGAAAATCACGACATACCGAACCGTGGATCAAACAACCGACACGATTGGCAGGAAACGAAGCGGCCGCCAACGCATTGTTACAGCTGATCACACTAAGCTCGCTGGGTCGTGTACCGGGCGCCCAGAAACGACGCTCACGAATTCCAGTCATCAACTCCAGACGACCTGCGGGTAGCCTCAATCGTTCGTATAGCGGTCCGAGCTTCGCTTCAACGTCGTCGCTGGTCCAAATTTCCTGTGGCAGGGTGTACCCGAAGGATTCGACACAAACACGGGTGTATTTCATGGGGAATTCATGATTTCAGGGTCAAACAAATCTGAACAAAAACATAACTCACTGGAAAAGCGTTTTTAACCGCGTTTTAACGGTAAAAATGCGTAGTCCTGAACGTTTCACTTGCCCCAAAAACAAGCTGCGACAAATCAACATAAACGGTATAGCTCGGGCCGCTGCGTGCTAGCACCTTTTTCTGCATGCACAAGATATTGCCGCCAACGCTTTAAAATACTGAAAATGATGTGTCAACTTTGACTCATTTTTGTGATTTGCAAGAATTGGCCGCGTTGCAAATGATTGCGACACGTTCAAGCCCACAAGGATTCCGACGAAGCACAGGATTTGCTAACGTCAGTGATCAGCAAAATTTCGAAATCATTGCTTTGATTTCCCAATTCGCCTTCACGCGACTTCTTTCCTGACATTGGTTTCAAATTGAAACCGGTTGCTTCTTCAGCCCTTGCCTATGAGCGGGCTCAACATGTTAGCGAATTACGTCTGTAGGATACAGACTCGTTGGCGAACGTTCACGAAGAACCTACTATTCTCAGGAGAGACAAGATGCACTCCAAGCCTCTGATCGGAATCAACGCAGACTATCGTACCGCTGAGGGCAAGCAGCCTTCATTTTCTGTGGTCACCGCCGGCTACTACGACAGCATTATCAAAGCCGGAGGAATCCCGGTCATTGTCCCGCCAATGTCCGACGAAGACGACATTCAGGCGATTCTTGATAAACTGGATGGCTTTGTGATGGTCGGCGGAGCTGATCTGGATCCGCGAAAAGACGGTTTCATGCTTCATCCATCGGTTCGCCCAATGTCCACGCGACGCGAAAACTTCGATCGAAAGCTGATGCAATTAATCGCCGATATGCGTCTTCCTGTCTTCGGGATTGGTGTTGGCATGCAGCTACTGAACGTGACGATGCACGGAAACCTGTTTTTGAACATCAACGATGATGTTCCATCAGCGATTCCTCACCGAGATCCTCTCGATCCTGCCCATCGCCACGGACTTGAAATCGTCCAGAATTCACTGATGGGTCGAGTGTATGGCGACGGTGAAATCCGAGTCAGCAGCCGTCATCACATGGCGATTGATGAAGTTGCTCCTGGCTTCATCGTAACGGCACGCTGCCCCGATGGCGTCGTCGAGGCAATTGAAAGCGACATGCCCGATTGGATCGCAATTGGCACTCAGTTTCACCCCGAAAACGACGCGGCCTCAGCATTGGATCTACGCATCTTCGAGGAATTCCTTGACCTTGTACGAGAGCCAGCGGGCGCGGACTTGAGAGTCGCCGCTTGATCGTTGCCCGTCAGACAGGCCGCAAGAATTATGCTTTGGACAGGCCATGGCCATGCAGTAAGACTCATGCTTCACGGAAGAAGCTGAAGTCGCACCGAATCTGCTAGCAAACAAAGGAATGTTTCAGCATGCAAAACGGAGTGCAACGCGTGTTGGGGAAGATCAAAAGCCTGGCATACCACGGGTGCCAGGCTGATAACAGCGATGGAGCGCTGGACAAAACGGACTTTGTCACAGATTGATTCAACGGTTGGTAAAACTGCAAAAAATGAGTTGTCCAAACAAGGGCTCTGCCGATAACAAGGCAGGGCCCTTTTTTCGTTCACTACCATCAAAAACCAACGCCCCAATCAATCGGCTCCACTTCTGTATCGACGGAGCACCTACTTAAAAAACGTCATGACGATCCTTCCACTACTAACCCGATCCTCAAACGATCTTGATGATCCGGCTCAAAAAATCGACCGGACCCTCGATGACCGTGGCCACCGATTGATCGCTGGAATCAGCATTTCGGAAGGCTTTGATCGCGTTGATGCCGTGCTTGTCGTCGCGGCTGGCCATGGCAAATACTTGAGAGTCAAGCATGTTGAAGCCGAAACGCAGGCTCTTCCTACTGCATTACAGAACCTGCTGAAGGAAGTTACCTCTGCAAGTGACCCATCGATCGCTGAGGTCCGGCAGCTGGCTACCGATCTGGCTCTTCATCAGGCAAACGTATTCGAAACAATTAAATGCAAAGCGGGCAAGTACGTCGATCGGATTCTCGCCATTGCAGTTCATTCGCCAGACATTCGCTGGTGCGACTTTGATGGATCACGGCAGCAGCAAAGCCTTTGCGATCCGGTCCGTTTGAGCCAACTCACCGGCGTAACGATCATCGACGACTTTCCTGCCCGAGACATGGCAGCAGGTGGAACCGGCCAACAGCTGGACGCATTGCCCTGGTGGTTTCTACATGCTGATCGGGCTCGAAAAGTTGCCGCCGATCATCGGTTGGTACTGCAATTTTCCAACGAATCGTCCGGATACTGGCTACCAGCATCGGACGGACTGGATGCCGAACTACCAAACATCACTGCAATTGGTCCAACACCCAGTGTTGTATTTCTCGAGCAAATCGTTTCTCAAGAACGAAACAATGACGAAGTTTCTTCCAACAATATCGAACAGGAAAGTTCGACTCCACTCGAAAATTTGTACGCCGAAGGAAGCCGCAATCATGATTTAATCGATCATTGGAATCAAATCTGGGTTAACCAGAACGGCGAAAGCGAATCAACCCACCGGCTTCAAGATATCGACCTGAAACTGGCCCGCTCGGTCGACGATCCGAAATTTCAATCAATCTCCAAGGCGGATATCATTCGCAGTGCCGTGGTCTGGATGACCGACCTGGTCATGGCTGAGATTTCTCCAGTGCACGTTCGTGCGGACCACGTTTACTTTGCTTCCCAAACATCGCTGACTTCGTGTTTGATCAACCAGTTCATTCAAGCCGCGAACTATGACAAATCACGTGTCCACACCGTTGGATATCCATCCTCAACGAACGTTTACAGTTCCCACCAAGCCGTTTCAGCCGCCGTTTTGGGGCTACTTCATATCGACCAGATGCCGGCCAACGTTCCCGCGCTGACCGGCGCCAACGAACAACGTATTCTCGGCCGATTGTCGATGGGTAAGCCTTCCAATTGGCGGCAATTGCTTCGCGAGATGGCGGACTTCTGCCCTCCTGCCATGAAACTTCGCGACGCGGTTTGATCGAGATCGTCCCAGCCAGTTCCATTGCAAAGCGGCTGGCAAGGAATCATCTCAATTCATTCAACCAAGCTTTCCTGTGCAAGACCAAGCCCGTTGTCAAAGGGCCAGAGGATGCCGAAGCGCCTCATCGCAAAAACCATGTCAGGCGACGTGAAGCAGCAAGGAAGTCTCCATCGCGAAAGACGTAACCCGCAACTGCGCCAACGAAGCCAAACGCCAAAACCACAAAACAATTGACACCGAAAAGCACCGCGAAATACTCGCCGTGA
The DNA here is from genome assembly GCA_964468915.1 of uncultured Pirellulaceae bacterium. GTDB lineage: Bacteria > Planctomycetota > Planctomycetia > Pirellulales > Pirellulaceae > Mariniblastus. Next base: position 1,035 of record CAYXWX010000132.1, on the reverse strand, counting down.
ATCTTTATCGAGCCTGGAACTGCGGGGTGAAGACGATCCCACCAGTCGTGAATGTGGGTGAGATAAGCATCAGGGTACGGAAATCGCCGTGGCCATCGGTCGTCGTGGAACACACTGACCCAACGGTGCCGAGTAAACAAACAACAAAAAAGGGGCACGAAAGCGAGTGCAACTCCGACGTAGGCAGAACGCTGTGGCCATCGAACGTTCGCAGAGCGAGTCGCGTTGCGGATCAACAAAAAAAAGACCAATGCGATCAAAGGACCAGTGATCCAAACTTGCCAGATCAATGCGCATGGCGCGGAAGGGAACGCGGCGAGAACCGCCACCCCAAAAACCAACGCTAGAAGCGTTCTCAGTCCGAAGCGAAGTTGAGTTGGCTTTGGTTTCATCTGGCCCACCCAAGATAAAGTTCTTTCAAAACCGCTCCAGCGATCAGCAGACGGATTGAACGACGAGCGAAGGCGTGCGTCAGGCCCCGCCGTAAAACCATGTTGTACGCTCCTATTCCAGATACGATTTAAGGGCAGCAAGACGTTTTTCTGTTTCGCGTTTAAATACAAGGCCCATGACAGGTTCGATCAAGAATGCGAGAAACCGAGGTTGTGCTTCAAAGTGGTAACGATAGGTGATCAGCGTAGTGTTGTCTCCAATACGTTTCTGTCGAATTGACGCGGCGAATTTCCGAATGAACATGGGTCCGCGTGTCATCGATACGGCAGCAACAGTTGGTCGCGAAAATGAAACGTATTCGGTATCCATTGCAAGTCCGCCAAGTGCCTTGCGAGCGACGCAGCGAGTAACAACGCCAATGCCAGCACAGGTTGCCCCATTCAACAGCGTGGCTTCGCTGAGAAAAGGGTCCCATTCGAGGCGTCGAGAGTAGTCGTGAATGAAGTCGAATATGGCTTCGGACTCGGCGGAAACTTTAACGGCTACAGATGCTGAGTGCATTGCGATCACTCCGCGAGACAAAACGTTGTGGATTGAAATAATGAACCGCTGGCAAGCCCAACGGAAGGTTTTTACGACACC
>CAYXWX010000131.1:7100-10213 GCA_964468915.1 uncultured Pirellulaceae bacterium | reverse complement strand
TTGAGTTGTCAGCCAGTAACGCGTCACCCGTGGCGAACACATCGGTAATGTTCGCACTGTCAGTTACGTCATCGCCATTGGCATCGCCTGTGATGGTGACTTCCGTTCCCGTCGAACCATCGATGGTCAGGTTTTCGTTGATTGCAAGTTCACCTGCCGGCAAACGGATCAGGCTGTCGTCTCCCCCAATAAATACCGTTGGGTCAAACGTAATCGTATCAGAACCAAAGCTACCATTGGCCCACTCAACGGCCTCACGCAAGCTCACGTCCGTGTTTGAAAAATCCAATTCGTCGAACGCAGTGGTGACCACGAAATGGGACGGATCAACAGTCTGAACTTCATAGGCACCCATATCCAGACGGCCATCTGCAATGCGCAGAAACTGCAATCCTCGTTGGTCGCGGTTCGTGGACGGGCTAAACAAGGGATCGCCTGCATTGATGACCGGGCTATCAGGAAGTGGTGCGTGCGTTCGCGTCATCCCACCGTTGTTTGATAGAGCGCCAAGTCGCGAAGGGATTCGTCGGGATGAGGTGCCGATCAAATTGCCATTGGCATCAGGGGAACCTACTGATGCCGCGACGAGTGTTGTGCCCGTGTTTCTCCCAATCAAACTATGGGTCACGACAAAGTTGGCTCCGGGATCGAGTGGGACATCCAGATCGGGCGCGGTGCCGTCGTCCGTGTTGTCTGCAACAATCGAATTCCGAATGGTGAGCGAGACAGTTCCGCTATTCGCAGTCAATCTTAGTCCGCCGCTCCTGGCTTCGAATGTCCGGTTCTTTGTTATCGTGCTGTTGGTGATCAAGCCTGACGAGTTGTTCAGCCATATTCCGCCTGTATCGGAAGTGTCACCATGGGTCGAGTTGCTGCTAACCGTACTATTGGCCAAACTGACCGTGCCCGCATTTGCATAAATGCCGCCCCCATGCGATTCTTCACCCAACGTCGAGTTGAAATGCAGGGCGCTGTGCTGCAAGCTCACGTCACCTTGCCACGAATAAACCCCGCCACCAACAGCAAAGTCACCAACGGTGCGACTATTTCTCAAGGTGCTGTAGAGCAGGGTGAGCGTGCCATCTGACAGAAATCGAATACCACCACCACTGAATGTGTTGTCGGAAGCATCGATATTGTTTCCAGTGGTTCTGCCACCGGTTAGTCTTAAGCCATCCAGCGTCAGATCGCCTGTCAAAGCGGAAAAATTAAACAATCGCGAATTGGTCTGAGCATCAATCGTCACCAAACTTTCTCTTGAGCCTTCCATCGTCAGGGTGTCGGTGATCTCCAGTTCACCGGCAGTCAAGTTGACCGTTGTGGAATTGTTGTCACCTAACACCGACGAACCAAACACGATTGTGTCGGCCCCCGGATTGGCATTGGCATCAAAAATGGCTTGCCGCAAGCTGCCGGGCAAGCCACCGGCCGCAGCTACCGGACCATCCAGATTATTGGTCACCGTAAACGTCGCCAGTAAACGCCGTTCTTCGAGTGACTGAAATTGAAGCTTCAACCTTTGCAACTGACGACTGCGAAGACGACGGGAGTTTGATCGCGACGAGCCTGACAAACGCTTGAACATCATGTTGCCTGAACGGTGGGACAAGAGTGTGAATCAATCAAAACGATTCCCATGGTAGCCGCAGATCAACCCCAACACCAGCAAATCAAATTCAAGAAACGAAAACTGGCCACGGATAAGCACGGATTGGATATTCCGGTATGAGCAGGATTCGCTTGATACTGCCTACTCGTTTTCGTGAGCTCTGTGAATTTTTGTGGCCAGCCACCAAGAGTCACAAAGCACACAAAAATTGATTTCAACCTGTCGGTCGTATGAAATTTGACACGCAGAAACCTCGAACCACTACCTACTCGACGACGTCCAGACATTCGTGCCGATTCGTGCTACTAACGTCGAAAATCTTTGGTTCTCGCAAAGTTTTTTTGATCCGGCTGATAGATACCCGCTATATCTGCAATTAGATTGTAACGCGGAGGCGCGGAGCATCGCAGAGTCGCGCTCTAAGAAGTGTCTCTGCGCACCTCCGCGAACTCTGCGTTTCAAACTTGTTTCTCGCTGTGTTTTTGGTTGCGGCTTCGCCGCGCTGGGAGATTCGTGGCTCAATCAAACCTATCCCCTTTGCGTCTTCGCGCCTTTGCGTGAGGCATATTCAGAATTCGACTCACGGACCTGCTTTGAACTTTCGAATCGCCTGCGGGATGGGTGTTTGAAACTGAACCAATTCGCCCGTGATGGGATGTTTGAACTTCAGAAAGTGACAGTGCATCGCCAGACGACGCTTCTTCCACCGATCGTGTACTGCTTTCTTTCGACCGTATCGTTTGTCACCCAGAACCGGATGCCCAGCCTCGGCGAAGTGGACTCGCAGTTGATGTCGCCGAGCCGTTTCCAGCTGCACTTCCACAACCGCCGTTTCTTCCTGCTGCTTGAGCAATTTATATCGGGTGATCGCTCGCTTGCCGCCGCCCCGTTCACCTTCCTGCATCGAGAAACTGTCAAGGTTATCACGCGTCCCCAACCACGAATCGAAAACGCCTTCTTCCGCCTCCAACGTCCCCATCACGACGGCGATACAACTTCTGGTCGGCTGCTGATCACGAAACTGTCGATTCAAATCGGTTAATGCTTCTTCGGTCTTGGCCAAAACCATCAACCCGCTGGCACCTCGTTCCATGCGATGCACCAAACCCGCCACGGCATTTTTGTGGCGATGCGACAGATATTTTGAAACTCGTTCGATCAACGTGTTCCGATCATCATCAGACGCGGGTGAAACCAACACTCCGGCTTCCTTGTTCACCACGATCATGTCCTCGTCTTCGAACACGATCTTGAACGCCTTGTCGTCTCGGACTTTGGGCTTTTCCTTGTAACCTTGATGCGGATCGAACTTGACGCCAACCACGTCTCCCGCAGCGACTCGTACGGCCACGTCATCGCAAACCACTTCGTTGACCGTGACGCAGCCGTGGTCGAACAATCCGCGCAGTTTACTGCGAGATAACTCGGTCAGATCACGCACGACCAAGTCGACTCGGCCAGCTTGTTCGTCGGTGACGGTATGTTGATGTTCAGTGATGGGCAT
>CAYXWX010000131.1:5237-7000 GCA_964468915.1 uncultured Pirellulaceae bacterium | reverse complement strand
GTATGTTGATGTTCAGTGATGGGCATTGTTTCCTCAACGTGCGAGGTTGGGAGACCCTCGCACAGCGTGAGTGTGCAGGGCATAGAAAATGGCGGCAGAGAATCTCTATGACAAATGAGAATTGACAAATAACTAATGACAAATCCGTTCTGCATCCGCTCTTTACTTGTCATTTACCGTTTGCCACTGGTCAATTGTTATTTATCTGTTGGCTACTCCCGAACTACCTGAAACCGGCCATGATCGGCCACGAGGAACGCGGAAACGTAATACAACCGAGCCGCCGAAACCAACTTCTGAAAATTGATTTGTTCGATCGTGTCCGATGGTTCGTGGTAGTCAGGATGAAACCCACCGAACAAAAACGAAACGGGAACTCCTTTCGCATAGAAGTTGTACTGGTCGCTGCGATCAAAAATTGACTCTTCGTCATACTCAAACCGAAAGCCCACGTAACGATTGGCATCCTGAATCAACTGGTGCAGTTTTGTGCGTCCCTTCTGACTGCCGATCAGATGAATACTGTCCACGTTTTCGTCCGCTCGCTCGGACGTCGATTCTTCGTTGCGCCCCACCATATCGACATTCAACATGCTGGTCATGTTCTGCAGCGGTAGCACCGGATGGTCACAATAGTACTTCGATCCGATCAGCCCAATTTCCTCGGCCGCGAACCACATGAACAACACACTGCGTTTGGGGCGAACCGGATTGATCGTCATCGCCCGAGCCACACTTAACAACGCCGTGGAACCGGACCCGTTGTCGTCGGCACCGGGAAAAACGAATCCTGCTTTCACACCCAGGTGATCCAGATGAGCCCCCATGACAATGTACTCGTGCCGCAAACTTGGATCTGAACCTTGCAGCCATCCAACCACGTTGGGAACGGTCGTCGGCTGATCGACGATACGCATCTGAATCGTCAAGGCTTGCCCCGTCGGCTGAACGAACGTTCGACCATCTGCACGAGGCTGTAAAGCTTCCGGCCTGATCCCCAACCGACCGAACATTGCAACCGCCGCTTCACGCCGGATCGTCCCCGACACGCTGGTCGATCGAGTCGCCCTGCCGAACTGGACCAACTGCGAGACTGACTGCGGCACGCTATCGATAATTCGAATCGACGCCGCCGGTCTTCTCTTTGCAATCGTCACCGGAGCCGATGTCGCCGCCGTTTCATCGGCCACGTAAAACACCAGTTTGTCCCTGAGATTAACGTCGGCAGGGAGGTTCTTGCTGTCGCGACCGAACACGACCAAAACCGCTTCACCTACAACCTGTCCGCGATCAGTGTATCGTTCGAATCCCATATTACCCGAACCCGGAACCTGAAAACCGGGCCCCAGAATTCGGCACTGCTCGATGATGGGAACTCGGCGAGTCATCGGCAGGTTTTGAAAATACGTGCCGCGGTCTCCTTTGGGCTCGAAACCGAACTCGTCCAACTTATCCGCGACAAAATCGGCCGCCTTCAAATAGCCCGGCTGCCCTGTCCCTCGTCCTTTCATTTCCGGCCCGGCAATCACGGACAGCCATTCCTGAGCCTGCGATTGAGTGATTGACTCAAACCCGGCTCGCCATTTTTGGGGCACGGGTTGGGCATTCGCGTACTGAGCGTTCGCGTTTGAGGATGCGTAAAAAAGCCAGACCAAAGCGCAGCAGAAAACCGCGGCAACATGGACGAAGCAATTCTTGCGGGCGGTGCTGATCACTAAAACCTGTATCCCGTATCTTGAACTCTTTCGATTGAACTCTTTCGA
>CAYXWX010000131.1:0-5137 GCA_964468915.1 uncultured Pirellulaceae bacterium | reverse complement strand
TTGAACTCTTTCGATTGAACTCTTTCGACTTCGTTCTACTCCGCTGTGCGCGGGTCTCCTGACCCCGCACGAAAAGAAAACTGACATTCGCGATGATAACTGCAAGCTCTCAATGTGACTCAAACATTGAACAGGAAGTGGCAGATGTCGCCGTCCTGAACGACGTAGCTTTTTCCTTCCGTGCGAAGCTTTCCATTCTGGCGAATCGCCGCTTCCGTTTCATGAGCCTCCAAGTCTTCCAACGAGTAGACCTCGACGCGAATAAACCCTCGCTCGAAATCGGTGTGAATCACGCCCGCCGCTTCCGGGCCAGTAGCACCTTTTTTGATCGTCCACGCTCGAACTTCTTTTTCTCCAGCCGTGAAATAGCTCTGCAGTCCAAGTGTGGCGTACGCTTCACGAGCCAACACAGACAGTGCCGGTTCGGTCAGCCCGACCGCTTCCAGCATTTCACCTCGGTCGTCCGGCTCAAGTTCCGCGATCTCCGATTCGATCTTCGCACAAACGGTCACAACGCCGGCGCCAACCTTTTCGGCGTGTTCGCGGACTTTCTGCACCAGCGGGTCTTTGCCTTCCAAGTCGTTTTCTGAAACGTTCGCCACGTACAGAATCGGCTTGGCAGTGAGTAGGCCGTAGCTGTTAATCGATTTGGCTTCCGCTTCAGGTAGGTCCAGATTTCGAAGCGGCGTTTCGGTTTCCAGATGAGCCAGACATTTCTCGATCGCTGATACACGCAGTTTGGCTTCCTTGTCGCCCGATCGAGCCGACTTGGCGGCTTTCGTCTTGGCGTTTTGCAGCGTTTCAAGATCAGCCAGCATCAGCTCCATCTCGATGATCTCAATATCCGAGATCGGATCAACGTTTCCGCTGACGTGAATGACGTCGTCATCTTCAAAACAACGAACGACTTGCAGGATCGCATCGACCTGACGGATGTGGCTGAGGAATTTATTTCCCAGCCCTTCGCCCTCACTGGCTCCTTTTACGATTCCCGCAATGTCCACCAGCTTCAGCGCGGCGGGGATTACTTTCTGGGTTTTGATGTGTTTTGTGATGCGATCCAGCCGATCATCCGGCACACTGACCACGCCTTCGTTGGGCTCGATGGTGCAAAACGGATAGTTCTCGCTGGCAGCCGACTTCGAACAAGTCAGCGCATTAAAAAGAGTACTTTTGCCAACGTTAGGCAGTCCGACGATTCCGGCTTCCATGTGCCGTGGTTCCTGTATAAAAGCGTAATGCGAACGGCGGGAATGCCGCAGTTCCCTGTCAAAACGGTAAAGGCAGAAAGCTGAAACGAATCAGTGGCTGCCCAAATTTGCAAAACGCAATATCGTAACGGGACGGTTCGATTTGAGCCAGAACCGAGCCGCTCCTCAGAGCACTTAAACCACAAATGGACGCGAATCAACACGAATACCAGTTCTTTACCGCAAGACTCGAATCTGGCCATCTTGATTCGCGTCCATCGGCGTTCATTCGCGGTTATGGAGATTTAGAGCTTATCGCAGAACTTCATAAACCGACACGTCAGCGAGGGAATATCCTTGCAATCCCTCACTTACTTTTCGGGGTACGAGTACGCGAGTGAGTATTGGGAGAAGCTCTTAGTGCGGTTAGAAACTGCTGGCAAAAACATCATCTCGCAACTCATGGTCGCCGGCCAGTAACAATTCGGGCGACGCAGTTTTCTGAGCTACCGGGTTGCCTGCCGTTCCGGAGTCGTCGCGATCACCGACGTCTGAATTGTTCTGCAACAGACTCGGCACCGTCGACACGATCGCAGACGCCGCAAATGCAAGAGAGCTCAGCGGTGGGCGAACGTCGCGATTCAAATCACCCACCAAAACGAAAGCGTCGCCGAGCACATCAATTGCTTCGTCGCCATTGAAATTACCGTCTGACCACGCAAGTTCGGTTGTCGAACCCAAATTGCCAACCAGTGCAAACGCATCGTTCAGAATATCGACCACTCCATCAAGGTTCGCGTCGCCCGGAATGGCGACATAGTGCTGGCTGACGAAATCGTCGCCCGCCGTTCCATCGACATTTCCATCCAGAGCCAGTCCTTCGTACGTAATCGATGAACTATCTAACTGGTACGAATAGAATGCCGGTTCCAGCGGATCAAGCGTGTTGAAATCCCAAGTGGCCGTGTTCGTCGAAGCGTCATAAGTAAATCCGACGCCAGTCAGATCAACCGCCGTACCGCCCAGCGAATCGTTTACCAGAGAAAGATCGTCTGCATCAACGCTCACGTTGGAATCAAAGACCACGGTCAAGTTGTTCCAAAGATCGGGTCGAGCCAGAATGCCACCTTCATCGACTGTTGCCGACACCACGTACGGAGCAATTGGAGCAGTATCAAAATCGGATTCGACGGCTCCAATATCAATTCTTCCGTTTAAGATTCGATCGAATCCACTGCCACGTTGATCCGTCGTCAAGGTAACGCCATCCGCATCGACGGCAAAGGTATCGCTCCCCGCATCAATCGCCGGACTGCCAGCCAGCAACGCATGAGTCAGAGTAGGTCCGCCATTATCGGCAAGCGGACCAAGCAACGCCGGTTGGTTCAAAATGTTCCGGTTTCCGGTAGTCGCGGTAATTCCCGATCCCGTCGTATCACCAATCAAACTGTGCTCGATCGTCAGTGGGAGATCTACCCCAAAGGGAGCGTCCAAATCAGCTGGAACACCGTTTTTGACATTGCCGGCGACGATTGAATTGAGAATCTCAAGACTGAGATTGCTGGAGACACCGCCACCCGAATTATCGTAGATCGTGCTACTAACAATCTGTGCTGCTAGTGAATCTTGCACCGAAACACCACCGCTGGAACTAGCACTGTTTCCGCTGATCGTGCTGTTTGCGATGAACACCTCACTAGCCAAAGCGTCAACTCCTCCACCACTGCCTGATACAACTGTGTTACCCGCTAGCGTGCTGTTGACCAACCGGATAGTTCCAATGCTCGTAGCGATTCCCCCTCCTCGGAACTGCGTCTGATTTCCACTGATCGTGCTGTTAAGCGACGTCAGCGTAGTATCGTCTGGACCAGCAAAGCGAATCCCACCGCCCAAAGAACGAAATCCGCTGGTGCTGTTGTTGGTGATCGTACTATCGATCAATGTAAGATTTGCTCTCGATGAAAAAATTCCTCCACCACTGGCACTACCACCATAGGTGCTGTTGCCGCTGACCGTGCTGCCATGAAGTGTGATTTCTCCTGGCCCGCTGACAAGGATTCCACCGCCATGTGCACGATCACCGAATGTTCTGTTCTCGCTGACGACGCTATTAATCAACCGAATCCGGCGGCCTAAGATCCCCCCACCCTGTCCGCTTGAAGTACCGAGAGTGGTGGTACTATTACCGCGGACGTGGCTGTTTGTCAGCGTGAGAGAGCCACCCGTGGCAATAATCCCACCGCCGCGCCCTTGTGAGCCATTTCCTCCAGTGATCGTCAAATCAGAAAGCGTCAGCGTTCCTTCGTACGCGTTTGAATCCGAAAACCGAATCACCCGCGAGTTGTCACCTAACAGATTGATGTCATTCGTCCCAAAGCCGGTGAAACTTGCATCGACATCCGTTACAAAGGTACCCGGCACCGTGATGTCATCACCATTCGCGTCACCCGTGATGACCACGTCGGTCGCCATCGATGCGTCGATCGAGACTTCCTCGGTGATGAACAGTTCGCCTTGAGTCAATCGGATCAAACTGTTGGCGTTACCGGTGAACACGCTGCCGTCAAACGAAATCGTATCGGCTCCGACCGTGTTATTGCTGGCAGTGATCGCTTCTCGCAAGGAAATCCCGTCACCACCGTCGTTGCCAATCAAAGCCGCGATGGACGACGTATCAGCAGTGGGACTGACGATGTCGGTTGCGTTATTGACGACGATGGCCGCCAGCAAGTGCCGCTGCTCCAACTGCTGAAAGTTAAGTTGATTCTGTCTGCTCGAAGCTACCCGTCGCCTGGAACTACTTGCTGCGGGCTCACGATTGAATGAAAAGGACAAAAGAGATATCTCCAGAGAAGCAATCAGCAGAACCTGAGCGTAAAGCACGACATCAGCGCAATATCTTTCAATAGGATACTCGACCGCTCAATATTTAGCAAAGAACTGTCGCGAAAAATCAAAGCTTCAAATCATTTGCGAGACACAACGAACGCAGGCGTTGCCGTTTTACGACAAACGATCCAAATCGAGCAAGCAAAAATCACTGCTCCGACACGCGGCGCTCGGGCACCAACGGCGGGGCGGAACGTTCGCTATCCGTTTCTTCTTCCTCGCTGAGCGATCCAAATGTCGTCGCCCAAGCGTGACTAAATGAGGCTCCGTAGAACACGATCATTCCGGTGATGTAAACCCAGACCAACAACACAACCAACGATCCGGCCGCTCCATAAACTTCACTGGTCGAGGAAAATCTCAGGTACAGCTCGATCAAATACCGGCTTCCCGCGACCAACGCAGCGGTCAACAAACCGGCCGGCCAGACATCGTGCCACTGAATCTTCGCTGAAGGAAAAAACCAGAAGATCATCGCGAAGATCAACGGCATCAACAAAAACGACAAACTGCGATCGGTCAGGTTCAACCAGTAAGCCATCATTCCGCCGCCCAGCATGGTGTTCAGATACGTGATGGCCGAACTGAGCATCAGCGTGCCAACCAGCAACGCTCCGGCCAGCAAAACCATCCCGATTCCAATCAGTCGCTTCTGAAGCGAGAACATGAAACCGGCTCGTGAATCATAAGGCACATGCCAGATATCATTGAACGTGTCGTACAACTGAGAAAAAACTCCCGACGCACCAAAAATCAGAATGGCGACGCTGATCGTTCCCGCGAGCAGGCCTGAATTCGGCTTCGTCGCATTTTTGATCAGTCCGGAAACTGTGTTCGCGACGCCGTCATTGGTTAACGTTCGAACTTGCTCAATCAATTCCGCCTGAGCCACCGCGTCATCATAAAAGTATCCGGCAATGGCGATCGCGATCATCATCAGCGGAGCCAGCGACAGCATGGTGTAGTACGTCAGCGCAGCCGCCATCCGGGAAGCCTGAGCCTGATTCCAGATGGTGACGGACGAGCTGAAAAGCGTCCAGATCTTGTAAAACATGAAT
>CAYXWX010000130.1:0-10245 GCA_964468915.1 uncultured Pirellulaceae bacterium | reverse complement strand
ATGAAAATCACCAAACAGCCATTCGGCGAATTTGAAGGTCAGAAAGTTGACCAGTTTACGTTAGAAAATGGCAACGGCGTGTCGGTCAAGATCATGACTTACGGCGGAACCGTTACCTCCATCGTTACGCCCGACAAAAATGGCGGTCTTGCGGACATCGCATGCGGTTTCGATACGCTCGAGAGCTATTTCGCGGACGAGTACCAGGCGAACTCCCCCTACTTTGGCTGTCTTGTCGGTCGTTATGCTGCCCGAATCAAAGACGGAAAGTTCACCGTTGATGGCGAGGAACATCAAGTTGCAACCAATGATGGCCCCAATCACCTGCACGGGGGAGTGCAGGGTTTTGACAAGCGAGTCTGGAATGTAGATGGGACGGATGAGGCCGATGATTCGGTCGCGTTAAAACTGTCGCTTGACAGTGAAGACGGGCAGGAGTCGTTTCCAGGGAACCTGAAGGTCGTTGTCACGTACCGTTTGACTGCCGACAACGAGTTGCAGATCAACTACGTTGCCAATACGGACAAGGCGACTCCCGTTTCGTTGACCAATCATACTTACTTCAACCTGAATGGATTTCAGGACAAAGTCCTCGATCATGTCCTGCAGTTGTTCAGCGACAAAATTCTGGTGCCTGATGAAACGAACGTTCCCGTGGGCAATGAAGAGCCGGTTGCCGGCACGGCAGCGGATTTCAAGCAGCCTAAGCGAATCGGAGACGCGTTCGACGAACTGCCGATGGGATTCGAGCATTTTTATGCTTTTGACAATCCCGGCGGGTCGCTGGAAAAAATCGCAATCGTCACTGAGCCCTCGACGGGACGAACTTTGGAGGTTCACTCGACCGAACCTGGAACGTTGTTGTACACAGGCAGGTACACCTCGGACGACCTGAAACGCGAAAGTGGTGCTCAGTTCGGACAGTTTCGAGGATTCTGCATCGAGACATCCAAATACCCGAACGGACCGAACATCGATGGTGCTCCGCGAAGTGTTTTGCAGCCCGGCGAGACTTATGATGAAACGACCGTCTATCGGTTCAGTTGGGCCTGAGATCAGACGTCTCGATAAAATTAAGCTCTGTCGCGGTTAAATCAGAACGGCTGTCGTGACATAATCTGATCGTTCGCCCCGTGCTTCAACTAAATTTTCTGTAAAACAAGATGAAATCAGCCGAGTATCGTGGTGACCGTACGGTCGGAATCGGAGTCAGCGAACCGCTCAAACCCGGACCGGGGGACGCTCGCTTGGAGGTCGCCTACTGCGGCATCTGTGGCACCGACATCCATATTTTCCATGGGGCGATGGACCAGCGTGTCAGTATGCCTCAAATTATCGGGCATGAAGTTTCGGCCACGGTTGCCGAAATCGGGGACGGCGTGACGAATGTGGCTGTCGGTGATCGAGTGGCTGTACGCCCGTTGTGTTTTGGTGAACCGGCTGAGTTTGACAATGGGCACAGGCACGTCGGTAAGAATTTGAAGTTTATCGGGATCGACATGCCCGGCGGAATGCAGTCTTCATGGACGGTTCCTTCTTACACACTTCACAAGCTGCCTGAAGCATTGAGCCTTGAGCACGGCGCGATGATCGAGCCGGCAGCGGTTGCGTGTCATGACGTTCGGCTTGGCGAGGTTCAATCGGGTGAGACATGTGTCGTGATTGGAGGAGGCCCGATTGGTTTGTTGATCGCCTTGGTGGCAATGCAAAAAGGCGCGAAGGTGATCCTGTCGGAGGTCAATCAGACTCGACTCGATCTGGCTGACTCGCTCGGTATGACGACCGTCAACCCAATGAAACGGAATGTGGCGGAAGCCGTTGCAGAAATTACCGACGGTAAAATGGCCGATTGTGTGTTCGAGGTCTCCGGTTCCGCCGCTGGCGTCGAGGTCATGACGGATTTGCCGAACGTGCGTGGCCGTATTGTCATGGTTGCAATTCACCCGCAACCCAAGCCGATTAACCTGTTCAAGTTTTTCTGGTCTGAAATCAAAATGATCGGAGCTCGGTTGTACGAGGAGCAGGATTTTGATGAGGCGATTCAATTGGCCGCGGACGGAAAGTTGCACATCGAAAAACTAATCACTCAAATCAATCCGGTCGACAAAGTTCAGGAAACATTCGAGGCAATCGACGCCAATCCGGATGGGATCAAGTATTTGATCGACTGCCGATAAATGCAGACTTGTAGTGCCGGCTTCAGCCGTTTTTCGGCGACAGCCTCTGGCTGACACTTAACTCGAATCCAAAATCAACTCGAATCAAAAATCTCAATGAACAATCTTCAATCATTTGACCTCTCTGGAAAAACAGCCCTCGTCACTGGATGCAAACGAGGTATTGGCAAGGCAATGGCAGTGGGCCTTGCGGAAGCTGGCGCCGACATCATCGGCGTTTCGGCGTCCCTGGAATCCTCTGGTAGTGAAGTTGAACAGGAAGTTTCAGCTTTGGGGCGATCGTTCCAGGCCTACCAGTGTGATTTTTCTGACCGAAACGCGTTGGGTCAGTTCGTTGCTCAGGTTAACGATGGTCACCCGAGCATTGATATTCTGGTGAACAACGCGGGCACGATTCTTCGCAAGCCTGCCGCTGAACATCCTGACGAATTTTGGGATAAGGTGATCGAGGTCAATCTGAATGCTCAGTTTGTTCTCTCTCGTGAGCTTGGCAAAAAGATGATCGACCGAGGCAGCGGCAAAATCATCTTCACGGCTTCTTTGTTGACCTATCAGGGCGGGATCACCGTTCCCGGTTACGCCGCCAGCAAAGGTGGCATCGGTCAGTTGACCATGGCACTGGCCAACGAATGGGCCGGAAAAGGTGTCAACGTGAACGCAATCGCGCCCGGTTACATCGCGACGGATAACACCGAAGCCTTGAGAAATGACCCCGTGCGAAGCGAGCAGATACTGGCTCGAATTCCGGCAGGACGTTGGGGTGATCCCTCCGACTTCAAGGGGCCGGTTGTGTTTCTGGCTTCCGACGCTGCTAACTACGTCCACGGCACAACGCTTCTGGTCGACGGTGGGTGGATGGGACGTTAGGCGCTCACGAATACGCAAACCTCAATTAGTAAACTGTAACTTGATACAAAGTTAGATCATGACAACGATGACAGAGTCCATTGACGGACGCGAACACTATCGAATGTACATCAATGGCCAATGGAGGGATGCTTCGTCGGGAAAGTCAATTGATGTGGCCAGCCCGACCACCGAAGAAGTGCTGTACACGGTGCCTGCCGGAACGACTGAGGATGCTCAGTTGGCTTTGGAAACCGCTCAGGCCGCTCAACCCGCATGGGCAGCGATGCCTGCCGTGGAACGAGGAACGATCCTTGCAAAATTTGCCGATTTGATCCGCGGCAACCGCGAAAAACTGGCGAAGATCCTGACGCTGGAGATGGGCAAGACCTACGCTTTGGCGCTGGGTGAAGTTGACGTGTCAGCCGACTTCATCAACTTCCCTGCTCAGGCTGCTCGACGCATCGAAGGAGATATTCTGCCGTCCGACTTGCCGGGTGAACACATCATGATTCACAAGATTCCTTACGGCGTGACCGTTGGAATCGCTGCCTGGAACTTTCCGCTTGCCCTCGCTTGCCGGAAGATCGGTCCGGCTCTGACGACTGGGAACGTCATGGTGGTGAAACCTCCGTCGGTGACGCCCGTTGCCGTTCTGGCGTTGGGTGAACTCGCCCGGCAGGCCGGAATCCCCGACGGCGTTTTGAATCTGGTGACCGGTGGAGGCTCAACGATGGGGGAAGAGCTGGTTACCAATCCGATCACCCGTCTGGTCACCATGACCGGTTCCAGCGCGACCGGTCAGCAGATTTTTCGCAAGGCTGCCGAGCGTTTGATTGCCGTTCGCCTTGAGCTGGGAGGAAAAGCACCATTCATCCTGCTGGACGATGGCGACGTGGACAAAGCGGTCGATGCGGCGGTCGTGTCACGGCACTTGAACAGCGGTCAGGTTTGCACTTGCCCTGAACGTTTTTACATTCACGAGGCGGTCTACGATCAGTTCCTTGAAAAGTATACGGCTGCTGTTTCAAAGCTGAAAATCGGTGACCCGATGGTTGAGGACACGGACATCGGCCCCAAGGTCAATGCCCATGAAACCGATCAACTGGAAAAGATCGTTTAGCGTGCTGTCGACGCAGGCGCGGAAGTCGCTTTGGGAGGAAAACGGCCGGAGGGTTCGCAGTTCGAAAAAGGGCATTGGTACGAGCCGACCATCCTGACAAATTGCAACAACAGCATGGAAGTCATGCGAGAAGAGGTTTTTGGCGTCGTCAGTCCGATCATGAAAGTCGGCAGCTACGAAGAAGCTTTGAAGCTTGCCAACGACAGCGATTATGGGTTGGCCGCGTTTCTGTTTACCAATGACATGCGTATGATCCAGCGGGCTGTTTTGGAACTTGAGTTCGGAGAGATTTACGTCAACCGTCCAATGGGCGAGCAGCGGCAAGGTTTCCACAATGGCTACAAGTTAAGCGGTACGGGCGGCGAGGATGGCAGGTACGGCATGGAGAATTACCTCGAAAAGAAAACCATGTACGTCAATTTTTCTGAGTGAACCATGAGTAATAAACAACTTTTAAACGGAACAAGCCTGTCCGGTGCATCGGCTGTCAGTTATCCTCGCTTGATGAAGATCGAAAGCGTCGAAACCGAGCTTTATCATGTCCCGTTGGAAAAGCCACTCGCCGACGCGATTCATGGTGTCCAGAGAGAGTTTTCCCTGATCGTCGTCAAGATCACCACCGAGGACGGCGCGATGGGGATGGGCTACACCTACAGCGTTGGCAATGTTGGAGGCACTTCGATTGCGACGTTGATCGAAGACAACCTGGCTCCTATTTTGATTGGCGAAGACCCGCGTCGCATTGAACAGCTCTGGCAGAAAATGTGGTGGTCCTTGCATTATGTTGGGCGCAGTGGGATTGCGATCTTTGGCTTGTCCGCAATCGATTGCGCTCTTTGGGACTTGAAAGCCCGCTTGGCGGCAGAACCGCTGTGGCGTTTTCTGGGCGGCCATGACAATAAGGTCGAAGCGTATGGCGGTGGAATCGATTTCGATATGAGCATCCCTGAATTGCTCGAACAAACGCAGGGCTTTCTGGACGCGGGAATTAATGCGATCAAAATCAAGATCGGTCGTGACTCGATTGCGGCAGAATGTGAACGGATCGCGGCCATGCGAGAGTTTCTGGGGCCGGACCGCAAGTTGATGGTCGATGTGAACATGAAGTGGAGTGTCGAAAAGGCGCTCCGGGCAGTTCGAGCGTTCGAGCAGTACGATCTTTACTGGATCGAGGAACCGACGATTCCGGACGACATCGAAGGGAATCGCCGCATCGAAATGGAAGGTCCCATTCCAGTTGCCAGCGGCGAAAACCTACACTCGATTTACGAGTTCAAACAAATGATCTCGCAAGGCGGAATTTCGTTTCCCGATGCAGACATTTCCAATGTGGGTGGAATCACTGCGTTGATGAAGGTGGCGCATATTGCGGAAGCTTACAATCGTAATCTGACGACGCATGGTATTCAGGAAATGCACGTCAGCTGTCTGGCAGCGATTCCCAATGCGTCGCTATTGGAAATACACGCTTTCCGTCTTGATGAGTTCCTGATCAGCCCGATGGAGATCAAAGACGGCTACGCCTACGCGTCGGATCGACCGGGCCACGGCGTCGAAATCGATTGGGACCGAATTGCTCAGCACCGAATTATGTAGCGTGCGACGATTCTGTCTGACCATGTTTGCGATCCATCCCAGCGGCAAATACTTGCGTGGAAGAATCGCGAAACCTATTGACGATTGTGTTTCGTGATTGTATCGAAACACTGAACGAGCCTCGCGAATAACAACATTCGAAAGAAAATTTTCATGGCAACGATCACTTTTGTCACTCCAGACGGAACGCAAACGGCCGTCGAAGCGGAGTTCGGCCACTTGATGGAGATCGCAACCTCCAACGGCATCGAGGGAATTGAAGGTGCTTGCGGCGGAGTCTGTGCCTGTTGCACGTGCCATGTAAAAATTCACTCTGACTGGCTGGAAAAAGTTGGTAAAGCCGACGACACAGAACAGGACATGCTGGACGACGAAGACGCAACCGACGAACGTAGTCGGCTCGGATGCCAGGTTGAAATTACCGAAGATTTGGACGGCTTGGTTGTCGAAGTTGTGCCACTGTAAATGCCGCCAAATCTCTGCAAGGCCGCTATGTCCAAGTGCCCGTACCGCGACCCGTTCAAGGAAGCTCGAAAAAGAAGCCCGGCCCTTGCCACGGAATTTGATGGTGATGATGTTGCCATGTTGATCGATCACAAGGCCGTTCGTGCTGCGGCCCGAGATCACGAAACCTTCAGCTCCAACGCTCCGTTCCGAGTTCCCATTCCGCGCGAAGAAGACGTGCGAACGGTGCGGCAGTATCCGCTGGAAGTCGATCCGCCCGCCCATGCTGAATACCGTCGTATCGTCGAGCCGTTTTTTCGACGACCGCTGGAACCGGAGTACATCGAACGCGTCGAGTTACTTGTTGAAGCGTTGATTGTTGACGCCCTCGATCGCGAATCGATTGAAATTGTGCGTCAGTTTGCGATTCCCCTGCAGTCTCGCTCGTTGACCTATCTGTTGAACATGCCCGAATCCGAAGCCGACATCTGGATCAAGTGGGGAACGCATGTCTTTCGTGACGAAAGTGGAATCTCCAAAGGCGCGGAAATGGAAGCGTACACGAACGGTTTGTTCGATAAGGCCGAAGCGAATCCCGGCGACGATTTTTTCTCAGCGCTGACGCGGGCTTCCTTCGAAGGCCGCCCACTGACACGAAGTGAAATGCAGGGCTACGCCAATATCGCATTCGCCGGAGGTCGAGACACGGTGATCAATTCGGTGTCGATGGTTTTCGCGGTGCTGGCGGAAAATGTTGAGCTTCTCAGGTCGTTGCGTGAAAATCCGAAGTTGATCATTACCGCTGCTGAGGAGCTTTTTCGGTACGCTTCACCTGTGACTCATTTGGGCCGACTGTGTCCGGTGGATACGGATGTGCATGACGTTAACGTTGCGGCCGGAAAATTGATTTCGCTGAACTGGGCCGCTGCAAATTTTGATGAAAAGGTTTTTGACAACCCTGAACAATTCCAACTGGACCGGAAACCGAATCCTCATCTTGCGTTCGGCAAAGGCATTCACAATTGTCCCGGTGCGGCGCATGCAAGAGTGATTGTTCGCAGTCTTTTCAAAAAGCTGAGTGAGCTTGTGTCAAGCGTTTCTGTGGTTTCCGAACAACGCAAGATTGAGCGAGAAGCCGACTATGAACGAACCAATGCTTATCACGAATTGATTGTGAAATTGAAGCGCAAGTCAGTCGCCTGAGTCGATGGAAACTGTTCAGTTGTTTGCCGGCACTTGACGCTTTTTGACGGTGACTCAACCGAAACACAATCGGTCGTGATTTGTTATAAACTGACACCGCGACTTGTCCGCCACCATTCGATTGAAACAGGAGTCCGATCGCCCATGAAAAAAAATTCTCCAATCGTGGTGGTGTTACTGTCTGTCGTTGGAATCAGTCTCCAGGCGAAAGCTCAGCAATGGAATCAATTTCGTGGCCCCGACTTTGGACGCACATCCGAAACGAAGGTCGCGGAAACCTGGAACGAACAGGCTGTTCAGTGGAAAATCGAACTGCCGGGTCGCGGTGCCTCCAGTCCAGTGGTGTTTAACGATCGAATCTACCTGACTGCCTTCACAGGTTACGCTCTGGACAAGGCTGACCCAGGCGACTCGGCCAAGCTAGTCCGCCATCTGCTTTGCTTTGACTTGAAAACCGGAAAGCTGCTGTGGCAAAGAGACGTTGCGGATGACTCGGAAAAGGACGATTTTTCAACGTGGGGTACGGCCAAAGCCGGCTACGCATCCAGTTCTGCCGCCGTTGATGAATCGGGTGTATACATCAAGTTTGGAGCATCGGGAGTGCTCGCGTTCGACCACGAGGGGAATGAAAAATGGCGCACGTTCTGTGGCGATAACGTTCATGGCTATCCGGGCGGTGCATCACCGGTTCTGCACAAAGACTGCGTCATCGTAAACGCGTGCTACGAATGTGGAGACTTGATCGCGTTTTGGAAAGTGGACGGCAGTGAGGCGTGGCGATTTCAAGGATTGGACGAGTCATGGAACACGCCCGCGATTTACGAATCTTCAGATGGTTCAACCGAACTGGCGATCTCCGACAAATCTGGAATCATTGCGATCAATCCCGACACCGGCGAAAAGAAATGGTCTTGCAGTGGAATTGATGAATACGCGTGCCCCAGCGTTGTGGTCGAAGACGGGGTTGTCTTCGCCGTCAGCGGCAAAAGCGGCAAGGCAATGGCTGTCAAAACAGGCGGTAGCGGAGACGTCACGGAGACTCATCGTTTGTGGTTGAAGGGAGTCGGTACGAACGTTTCGTCACCGGTTTTCCATGACGGATATCTTTATTGGGCGAAAGATAAGCAGGGAATCGTTTACTGCGTAGACGCCAAGTCGGGCGAAACGATGTACGAAAAACGCCTGAAGCCGAACCCGAAAGAAATCTACGCAGTCCCGTTGCTGGTGAATGACCGGTTGTATTACCTGAGTCGCGAGAAAGGGGTTTTCGTTTTGGCCGCGAAACCCGAACTGGAGCTGCTGTCTCACACGAAATTTGATGACGACTCGCTGTTCAACGCCTCGCCCGCCGTTGTTCCGAGAGGATCCGTCTTACTCCGCAGCGACCAATTTCTGTACCGGCTGAAGCCGGAAGATTAGTTCCTTTTCGCGGATTCATATTGCGAGCACGAAGCGCAAGTGAGTGTACAAAACACGCGGGAAGAATTCACTTGCTTGCGCTTCGTGCTTGTATTTTTACACAGAGCCTTGGTCGGTATCGAATTTTTGGTTGGTTGAAAGTTCGTTTCGGAAAATACGTTTGAATGAAAGACTTACCATGAAGCCGCTGAATGCGATGTTGCTGATTTTTGCCCTCGCTGCGCCGGCGACGCTGTTTGCCAAAGATGAACAACCTTCCAATGACCGGCCGAACATCATCGTGATCGTGGCGGACGATTTGGGTTTCAGCGATGTTGGATTCAATGGCTGCAAGGAGATTCCAACGCCGTGCCTGGACGATCTGGCGGCATCAGGCATCGTGTTCGATGCAGGCTATGTCTCTCATTCGTACTGCAGTCCCAGTCGCGCCGGTTTGCTGACGGGCCGATACCAGCAACGTTTTGGGCACGAGTGCAATCCGGGGCTCGATAGCGATCCGGAATCAACGCTGGGCCTGCCGCTTTCCGAAACCACATTGGCCGATGTGCTTGGCAAGTCTGGGTACGCCACCGGCGCGATTGGTAAATGGCATCTGGGTGATGCAAAAAAGTTCTGGCCTAACCGACGAGGCTTTCAGGAATGGTTCGGCTTCAGCGGCGGCGGCTTAAGTTACTGGGGCGACACCGGCAACAAGGGAATCGAATTTGGAGTCCATCGCGGGGAAGAGGTGGTTCCGAGGGATGAGCTGACTCACCTGACCGACGATTTTTCTGACGAAGCGGTCGCATTCATCGATCGTCATCAGCAACATCCGTTCTTTTTATACCTGTCATACAACGCGCCTCACGCACCCGATCATGCAACGGCCGCCCATCTGGAGAAAACAGATCACATCGAGTACGGCGGGCGGTCGGTTTACGGTGCCATGGTTGCTGGAATGGATGAAGGGATCGGTCAAGTAATCAAGAAACTGCGTTCGACAAACCTGTTTGAGAACACCTTAATCTTCTTTGTCAGTGACAACGGAGGCCGTTTGCCTCACGCGATCAATTTTCCCTATCGTGGTCACAAAGGCATGCTGTTCGAGGGCGGGATCCGAGTCCCATTTCTCGTTTCATGGCCGGCGAAGTTGACATCGACACGGCGCTACGACAAACCGATTTCCGCATTGGACATTTTTCCGACCTGCGTAGCGGCAGCTGGCGTCGAAACCGAAGATGCCGAAAAACTTGATGGAGTGAATCTGTTGCCGCACTTGACCGGAGACAAAGATTCATCGCCACATCAAACTCTGTACTGGCGATACGCAGTCGGGCCGAACGATCACGGTTATGCGATACGCGATGGCGATTGGAAGCTGGTAAAAAGTTCTTACAAGAATCGCCCCATGTTGTTTGATTTGGAAAAAGATCCATGGGAACGAGACGACCTTGCTGC
>CAYXWX010000129.1:0-10353 GCA_964468915.1 uncultured Pirellulaceae bacterium | reverse complement strand
CTTTCCAATTCGGGTGACTTCCAGTTTTTCATTGACAAGCTGGCCAATCGGAATTGAACCGACGTGGACTTGATTTACATTCAAGTTCCCGAACCACCGCGGGACGACCAGAGTTCCGGAGACAGGAATCGAACCTGCAGGCACCGAACTATTTCTCGTTCGTTGGTAACCATCTGAGTGACCAACGGGAGCGGATTAACACCTCGGTGCGATAGCACCATTTGGTTGGCGGCACTGCCGCCCTGTGATCATCTGGTTCAGAGCCAGATGCAATCGCCAACACTTGCTACTCCGGTAAAGTAATGTTGTTAGTACGTATCAGACATTCGCTACTTCGTTTGGTTCACTCAATAATTCAGCTCGGGGAGGAGGATTCGAACCTCCGTCACCTGATTCAAAGTCAGGTAGCCTGCCACTAGCCGATCCCCGAATGTGTGTTAATTTTTCAAAGTGCCATGTGGGAATCGAACCCACTTAACCAGTTTGGAAGACTGGCACCTGAACCAATCGGCCAATGGCACAACGCGGCAGTGCCGTCGACCAACTGGTGCTCCCGCACCGAGAATCCAATTCGTTCCCGTTGGTCTCTAAAATCTTTGCAAGAAAACTACTTTTGAGCTGTTTGTTGGTAGCACAAAGTCGACTTCTGCGTTCAAGTTGAATAGCTCCAGCGGGAGGAATCGAACCTCCAATTGTCCGCTTAACAGGCGGCCGCCTCACCATTTGGCTTCACTGGAATAAGTTGCGGGAGATGGAATCGAACCACCCACCTCGAGGACATGAACCTCGCGAGCTTATCCACTGCTCTATCCCGCTTTCTGCATCGTTTTTTCCAAGAGCGCCCAGCGAGAATCGAACTCGCATCTTCTGCATGGCAAGCAGATGGGTTCCCACTACACCATGGGCGCGTATGACTTGTTCTTTCAGTGAGACCAGAAGGATTCGAACCTTCACCGAGCGGAGTAAGAATCCGCCATGCTTCGTTGGGCGGAAGGCGAGTTGAAACTTACCAATCATCAAACGGAGGCCGCAAAACACGCCACCATTTCCCGAACAATTTCATTCCGCCACTCCCCTTGGCACCTTGGTCTCGTTGTTATTCAAAAATGTGGTAGTCGCAGGAATCGAACCTGCCACCGCCCGCTTATAAGACAAGCTTGATCAACCAGATCCCGACTACCTCGCATCAAGCGAAGTAGGGCCGGAGGGATTCGAACCCTCATCGTTCGGATTAAAAGTCCGACGTGTTGCCGTTAACACCACGACCCTGAAAATCGGTCGAGGTTATGCGTTTTAATCGAATGCATCCCATCAATTTCCTCCTCGTCATATCGTTCTTTGACGAAACAAATTCAGTGGTCGCCCTGAGAATCGAACTCAGCGCTGCGGGCGGTTTGTGTTTCTATGATTTTCTTTACACCAAACCGCCACGATATCAGCCAAACATGAGCAACCAGCTCTCGATGACCGGGTAAAAAATCAACTCGTTTAACTTTTCAGTCGGGCACCTCGGAGTCGAACCGAGAGCCTCCGGTTCCCAAAACCGGTGTGCTGCCTACTGCACCTCTACCCGTTTTTCTTTCCTTTGAACTGATGAGTACCTCGTGGGAGAATCGAACTCCCGTTTGCGGACTGAAAACCCGCCGTCCTGCCACTAGACGAACGAGGCAAGTTTGCATCAGACACATCATGCCAATGTCAGTGGACTGGGAGGCGCTCGAATCCTCGTCTTCTGGCCTTCAACCAGACGCTATGCCTTCTCAGCTACCAGTCCTCGCTTAAAATCCCTTCTTCAATTCGGCCTGACCGTTTAGCCAAGACACGAAAAAAGCCCGGTGTTCACGGAAAACAACACCGGGCTTTTCAACAATCAGTCAATCACCAGCCTGGCGTCATAAGCGCATCGGATGCGCAAAGCTCAAATTCGTTTGCTCATAAACGAATATGCTTTCGCACTTGATGTCGGTTTTTCCTGACTGGCGTAAAGAAATCATTGTTCCACGTAATAGTTTCAGTTGCGATTCAAAAGGAATGGTCGCCGCGATCTCTCGCCGCTGAACTAATAGACTACCTTCCCGTTGAAAAGTTCACGTCGATTCTTGAAAATCCGGACATTCTTTTTCTCGTCATCAACGTCTTTTCAGGAATCGCTGACTCATGCTACAACAATTTGCCCCTTTTCTATCGAGATAATCAGACCATGGAATTGGAAATTCGCGAGGCAGACCTCAATGACGAAGCGGACGGTTTTGCAATTGTTGATGTCCTTGATTCTTACGCACGTGACCCGTTCGGTGGCGGAAAACCATTACCGACAAGCGTCAGAGAAAGTCTGATCGAAGGGCTTCGCGACCATCCGACGACGGTCGTTTTACTTGCGTTTGATCGAAAAAAACCGATTGGTCTGGCTACGTGCTTCCTTGGGTTTTCAACCTTTCAAGCTCGTCCGCTGCTGAACCTTCATGACTTTGCGGTGGTGCCTGAGTATCGCGGCAAGAGAGTCGGGAAGTCACTGATGCAGGCTGTCGAGGAAGCGGCCCACCAACGCGGTTGTTGCAAACTGACGCTGGAAGTGCTGGACGACAACGAACGAGCGATCAAACTGTACGAGGGCTTTGGTTTTTCGAACTATTCGCTGGGGGATTCTCCATCGACCCGTTTTCTAACGAAGTCTCTTTCGAGTGAATAGACGGATGTTCAAGCGGTTTCCTTGCAGTCACAGAAATTGATCAAGTCAACCGTTCGCCAAACCAGAAGCAACGAAATGGAAATCATCATTTTGCCGTACATGGCGGTTTCGTTTCTGATCGGCTGGACAATCTTTGCTCCTTTCGCGAGCGTTGACGATCTTCATCGGCTGACGTTTTCACGATTTGAAATCAGCGACCTGTTCGCCATTTTTTTGCCTCTCAGCGTCATGCTGGTAATGCTGAAATGGGCGATTCCCATCAGCAGCCTTTCAATCCCTGCGTTAACCGCCGTCTCCGTAGTCGTTTTGGGGATGGTGATTGCCGTGTTCGCCGTTGGCCTGTTCTTGTTGGCGAAACTTCAACAGACGACCTCGATGAGACGAATTGCAGTGATCGGTGTTCTGGTGCCCGTGGGCGCCTTGCTCACATTCGCCTGGGTCGTTCTTCCACTGTGGGCGTACACTCACTCGATTCTTTTTGCCATTCCCGCTACGCTGGTGGTCTTGCCAATCACGCTGGCGCTTCGTGGACTGAGCAGCTGGGTTTGCCAGACTGGTTTCTTGAGCAGCGGACGATCCTGACGACTTTGAATCACTGCCCAAATTCTCAAACGTTTCGATAGAATTTCATGACACGTTTTCGCCCTTGCATTGACCTTCATCATGGTCAAGTAAAACAAATTGTGGGTGGCACGTTACGCGATGATGGAACGGCCCCTGCTGAGAATCACGTTTCGTCACATGGTGCTGCTTGGTTCGCTGACAAGTATCGAGCGGACAAACTGACCGGCGGACACGTGATCAAGTTGGGCCCCGGCAACGAAGCGGCTGCGCGATCGGCTCTCGCTGCGTGGCCCGGCGGGATGCAGATTGGCGGAGGGATCAACGATGAAAATGCAACCGAGTGGCTGGATGCGGGCGCGTCTCATGTAATTGTAACGTCGTGGTTTTTTGATGAAACTGGATCGTTATTGGAGCATCGACTCGAGCGATTGGTTGGGCTGATTGGAAAGGACAAGTTAGTCCTGGATCTCAGCTGTCGTCGCGACGGAGACTCGTGGTATGTCGCGATGAACCGATGGCAAACTCGGACAAATGTCAATGTCGACCTCGCAACACTCGATTCCCTTTCCAGCTACGCTTGCGAGTTCCTGATTCACGCGGCCGATGTTGAGGGACTCTGTCGCGGCGTCGATCTTGAGCTGGTCGAACTGCTGGGGAAATGGAACGGATTGCCGGTCACCTACGCGGGTGGTGCGGCCACGATGGAGGACTTGGAAAAAGTCGCGGACGCCAGTCAAGGGAACGTCGACATTACCGTTGGCAGTGCGCTCGATCTGTTTGGTGGAACCGGGATCAAGTACCAGGAACTGCTGGAATGGAACTCACGCTGAGTCACCGCAGTTCAGCGATGATGACTTTTCACGCAGGTCGGTTTGAAGACTGATCAAGTGTCGGCAGTATTTCCTTGATCGGCTCAACAGTCGTTGCTAAAGCGTCTTCAATTGCTTGATGGAGCGTCGGATTCAGTTCGCCCGTCCACTCGTCCATGAAGAATTTCTTGACCTCGATGCCAAGCGAAATTCCGACTCCCGGAAAGTTCTCATGCACCCATCGTGAAAATCTGGTCGCTCGGAAACGAACATTCCGACGCACGTCCAACTGACCGCCAGGAAAATTGAATGCGCGCATCGTGTCAACGAAACAATTGACCACCGGCTCGCAGCGATCCAAATCCATTCCGCCCGTGCAAACGTTGATTTGTGGATTATCGGCTGCCGCTGCTGGAGGAAAACCGGGTCCGGCACGGCGATGGTTGTATGCGTGCAGGTCATAAACGAAAAACGTTCCATGTTGCATGCGAATGTCTTGCAGAATCAGATACATCGATCGATAGAAGTCATCGTACAAGTTCTGGGATGCAGCAATCGCAGCCGGTGGCAGAGGTTTTTTCCAGACGCTCAGGCCCCACGCGTCTTTCGGGGTCTGATAAACGCATCGATGACGCTTCCGATTCAGATCCACCTCGAACCGACTTCTCAACCCGACGATTCGCGTCGGAGCGATCGCCGTCCAGAGACCCGTGTGGGGGTCCTCTTCACGCAAACGTTCGCTCGGGTCAAGTACCAATCGATCGACCAACTCGTCGCGAACACGGTGTCCGTCATGAATCGCAACCGCAACGATGGGGCCGTCCCCGCAATGAACCTCAATGAACCCATTCATTTCCGGACAGGTAACCCAAACATGTGATTGTGAACTCAACTGACTTGCCTTTGGTTCAATGATTGGTTCGATTTTACCAATCGCTTTGTTTCGTTCTGACGAGTGATCGCGACCACGTTTCAATGGTTGGCAGCCAGCGGTCCGCGTAGCATTCGACCCGAAAATCGATCGAGAACCTCTGAAGCAATTCTCTGGAACGCTTCATTGTCCGTGTCCATGAGCGCCATCTTTAATCGCCTCTTTTCAAGCGTGCTGCTTCTTCTCCAGCTGTCTTGTTTGCTCACAGTGTCGCAAACTGACAATATTTGAAGGGGTTCTTGCGATCCATTATACGCACTTTATTGTTAATATGGTGTTCGCTAAGACAGCGATTCGTCCCGACCGAGCTGCCTGCCCTGAAAAATTGTGGCCTTCGTAGCCGCAACGCTGTTTCCGTGGGAGCCTCGTGCACAGTTATCAACGGTGACGAATTATGCGTGACGATGAAGTGGTTTTGTATGTTTCAAACTCAGTGCATCCAACGAAGAATCATGTCCAGTCACTCGGGCATGTTGAATGTCACCGATGGTCATTGCAGTTAAATCTTTAAGCCGCAACGCGAGAATTTTTCAACAATGAACGAAAAAGGTACTCATCGATTTATGCGACGCGTCGTTAGCCTGTTAATCGCTTTCTGTTCGATGTGTTCCGTATGCTCTGCGCAGGTCTATCAGGAGAGTGATGGCTTAGTGGTGATGGAAATGGAGAATACCACCTCCGTGCTGAGTCTCTGGCAGCAGCAGACTTCGTTGTCCGGTTTTACCGGCAGCGGTTATCTTCAGTTTACGGGGAACACCTTCGAGAATGGCCCTCCGAACTCGCCGCTTGAGTATACGTTCAAAATCAATCAGGCGGGCCTTTACTATCTGCACATGCACTGTGCGAAGGAAACAATTGACGGGCGAACGGATGTGGCCAACGACTGCTATGTGCGCGTGGAAGGTGATTTCAACGCGGGGCCGGGGCCGCACGACAGCCACGGTGACAATGCCTCGCTCTCGCTGTTGCGACGTGACACCAAGTACTTTGGGGGAGCAGCCAATCGATGGAAGTGGGAAAATGGTCAGAACTCTTCCGGTGGAAATGGAAATCTTGATCCTGGTGGGTCAACGAACAAGCGGGTGGCAGTTTACGATTTCAAAGCTGGAGAAACCTACAAGTTGGTCGTTTCGGGAAGATCCAAATTCTTCCGAATCAACCGCATCGTATTCCGTCGTGCCAGTACCTCCAGCAGTTTGGCTCAAAACCTGAATACGCCAGAGTCGGAGACGACAACCAGCGGCGGAGAAGGTGGATTGTCCTTCGTTTATGACGCCACAACAGATTTTCCGGATACAACGTCGGGCGATGTCCCGTACTACGTTGATAACGGCAATGATGCGTTAGCGATTGCTGCGAATGTTGTCGCAAACCGCACCGGTTTTGCCCGTGCCACGCGGACTTTTGAGGGAACGACGGGAATCTACGATGTCACAATCACCACGATGATGGAGGAAGACGGCGAGTCAACTTACCGTTTGTTGATTAATGGTGTTCAGGTCCGGGCGTTCGAGAATCCTTTTGTCTATGATCCTCCAGACTCGCCCCGCGACTTGCAGCCTTTAAACCACACGTGGCCCGCGATCAGGATTCCAAATGGAGCAACCATTTCGATCGAATCGAATGCGGATTCCAATAATCTGGTTTCCGAGGCAGGCGATGGGAATCCTCCGTGGGCGTGGGCACGTGGTCGCTGGCGGCAAATTGAATTGACAACCAGCAGTTCACCCGTCGATCCTCCAGCGGGCAGAATTGCTTATGTGTCCGATGGGAACTCGCCTGATCCAGATGACATCGGAGCCAATGCGGTCGTGTTCGGACTTTTGGGTAGATCGGGACTGCAGGACCGTCTGGTTCACTTTTCGCATTCGTGTGACCTTAATCCGCTGGCGCTTGGTGGCAGCCAGAGCATTGATGCCACGAATGAACAACGCCGTCAGGATTACTTGCACCAGACGGCCGGCGAAGGAATCGGCTTTTTCGGTCCGTTCCCGAACCTGATTGACTACTACAACTGCCGCACCGATCAGACCGCCGCCATCAATGACCTTCGCGATGCCATCAATAAATCCTCGGCAAGCGATCCGCTTTGGATTATCGAGGCCGGGGAACCGGACATCATTGGATTTGCATTGGAAGCGGCCAATCCCGCGGCGATTCAGCATGTGCAAGTTGTTTCTCACAACCCCGCCAATGA
This sequence comes from uncultured Pirellulaceae bacterium, assembly GCA_964468915.1. Lineage (GTDB taxonomy): Bacteria > Planctomycetota > Planctomycetia > Pirellulales > Pirellulaceae > Mariniblastus. The sequence goes on along the minus strand of CAYXWX010000129.1, from coordinate 3,163 downwards.
CAACAGTGGCGATTTTTTCACTTGGCAGGAAATTCTGGATTTTGGAGTGACGGAACATCAGATCGGCGATCAAAACGTCGGACTGCAGGTCCTGATCAGCTCGGGGATCTGGGACTGGGCTGAAGGTAACAGCGATCCCGCGATCGTCTGGATTCTTGATCAGCTGAAGTATGCGGAAGCGGACGGCGTGGTGAGGTTCCAGGACAACAAATACGACTGTTCTGATGCGGGAATGGTCTACTGGTGGCTAACGGGGGCTAGTTCAGGTGGAAACAACGTCTCAACACCTGTGGAGATCAGAGCCATGCTTGAGTACCAGCCCGGATCGGGGGGCGAGGGTTCAGCAACCCAGTTAATCGCAGGGTGGGAATCGTGGAGCGAAGTGTCGGCCGACACGTGGAATGCCACCGTGGCTATGGGCGTAACGGCGCGGGCGATCGGGACGCCCGAGTCAGGCGGATTGTGGTTCAACTTCAATAACAGCGTTGTTGAAAACGGAGCCAGTGACGACGGTTTTTTTGGAGACTCTGACTTCGCTGCTAACCCGTCAGTTGCATCACCAGGCGATGCCGTAACGTTGTCCAATGGCTTCGATGGCTTTATCGATTTTACGTTGGATAACACATCCGGAACGGAAATCACATTAACTGGGTTTCATTTTGACATCGGTGCGTTCCGACCACGAGCAGCCACCGACTGGGAACTGGAGATATTGCCCGGGGAAGATCTGACGGCAGGTTCTCTGGCGACCGGGACAGCCACGGTCAACGCCGGACCGATCCAGGACGATGAAAGCGTTGATCTTTCGGTGCTTACTGACAACGTGCTGGACGTGGGTGGTACCGTGACTTTCCGGCTAAGCTTCACCGGCGGTGGTGGAGATGCGGGGTCAGCTGCCAGCGGTCACCATTTGTTTCTTGACAACGTCGGAGTGTCAGCAAGCAATGCGGGATCGAGTTCTGGTCCCGGACTATCGGGTGACTTTGACCTGGACGGTAATGTCGATCTGGACGACCTCGATCAGTACAACGGCAACATCGGAGCGACAGCAACTGGACCGTTGGAGCCACTTGATCTTGATGGCGATGGCGTTGTTGGTGCCAACGATTTCGCGACGCATTATGAAACGCTGGTGGAAACCTCCAACGGTCAGACGGGAACGTTCGCGGGCGATTTAAACCTTGACGGAACCGTCAATGTGCTGGGCGACGCCTTCGCCTTGGTCGCAAATCTTAACAACCCCGCAACCAGCTGGGCCCAAGGGGACGTCAACGGTGATGGGACGATTAACGTACTGGGCGACGCATTCGCTCTGATCGCAAATCTGGGGCAATCAAACGAGTGATTGACAATGTGGCTTGCTGCAGTGTCAGCGAGAATTTTGGAATTCGCCATTGAGGGGGAGCTTGTCCAGTTCACATGGAAATGAGCTGGCAATCTCAGAGTTCCAACTTGACAAACAACTATTTACTTCACTTCTTTAGTTATGGGGATCTTTGCTATGAGTTTGAGAAGCGACACTTTCCGTTTCGGCGGGACTGTATCGTCCACCGCGTTCCTCCTTGCGTTCTTCGGGGCGATTTCGGTGAATCTCGTGTCCGCCCAAACCGTCATCTACGACGGCGACGAGCAACTGAATTTTTTCAGTTCAGCTCTTTTGAATGATGACTTCGCGCTCGTCAATAATCCTTCGAACCCGGATCGAGCGGGAATTATCGAGTCCGGTGCGGACCCCAACGTGCTTGAGCCCGGCGATGCAGCCTGGTTTCGTGCTGCAGGCCGTCGGATGAGAAACACAACGCTGGGTGCAGCGGGAGCGGCTGCCGGAGCGAATGGAGCGTTTTTGTCTTCGTTATTCGATGCGACTGGTGAAACCACGACCGGGACGGATGCCAATGGAGTTGGAGCGGCTTATGTGCTTTATGATGCCGGAGCCACGACAGGCATGCAAAACTTCAATCTCAGCATGTATTACAACGATCCGACCCTCAACGCGCCGGCTCCCAATACAAACCTGGATACTGGAGGGAACGTCGGAATCAGGATCATGGGCATTCAGGACACCGGGGACGACAGTAACCCTTGGGGCGATGATCAATTTCAATTATCTGCAGGTCCTTTGTTCGCAGGGCACTTCTACGGTGGCGGCAGGCCCAGAGCTAACTCCGAAACAGGAGATCAACCGGTGGTCGACCGGCTGTTTCTGGCGGAAAGTTCGTTCGATGAAACGGAGAACATGAATCCAGACGCATTTCTCACTCCGGATGACGAATGGCAAGATCTGAGCTTTCAGTTTGATGCAGGAGATGGTTACGACTATTTGCTGTTTTTCGTCAGCGGGGTAGTCCAGGATGCCACCACATTGGGCGTCGATCGATTCGGATTTGACGATATCTCGTTCGGTCCGGCCGCTGCGACACTGTTGGGTGACTTTGACCTGGACGGCGATGTCGATCTGGCGGATCTGGATCAATACAACAGCAACATTGGGATGGCAGCTTCAGGAGTGCTGGAAGCGCTCGACTTGGATGGCGATGGTACCGTTGGAGCGAATGATTTCCAGCAACACTATCAAACGCTGGTCGAAACCTCCAACGGCGGTAAAGGCACGGCTGCCGGAGACGTGAATCTGGATGGTATCGTCAACGTGCTGGGAGACGCGTTTGCTCTGGTTGGTAATCTAAACAATCCCGCAACCAGCTGGTCGCAGGGAGACCTGAACGCTGACGGAACCGTCAACGTTCTTGGCGATGCCTTCGCACTTGTCGGTAACCTTGGCGCGAACAATGGAGGATCTGGCGGTTCGCCATCTGCGGCGGCTGTTCCAGAACCGGGTTCCATTTCATTGTTCGCTCTGTGCGGATTGGGATGCCTGGTAAGGCGACGCAGAAATTGAATTTCGCTTCGATTTAATTCTTTCTATCTGAAAAACGTCGATAAAATGTCCCGCAGGTCGGTTTACACCGGGCTGCGGTTTTTTTGTGCCTCATGACTTGGTTGTCGCAATTTGACCATTATTGATCAGATGCCTTTAAAATCCCTTATGCTATACTTACAGTCCACTCCATCCACCTCGTCTCGATCGGCATCTCTGCCGAATTTTTGCGTTTCGGCATACATTTTGCTGGCTAAACCTTGCTGTTTGTCGGTCAAAAGAAGCCTG
>CAYXWX010000128.1:4240-10478 GCA_964468915.1 uncultured Pirellulaceae bacterium | reverse complement strand
TCGAGACCTTGTTGCCGGCCAACGAAATATCCGGACCAAAGGGGCCGCAATTTCGCTTAAGGGTGCAAAGTTGCACGTGGAAGCAAAATTGCACGCCAACTTGGATGTCATGCATCGTAGTAGAGACAGAATTCGTAAGGATGAGGGCGGAGCCGAAGTGCTTCAACCTCGTGTTCACGTTTGTAGCGAATCCACGTCTTAATCACGTCCTGGGTGAACACGTCGCCTCGCAGCAGGAAGTCATGATCTGCCTCCAATGCCGCGAGTGCTGACTGGAGAGAGTCGGGGGTGCGTGCGACGTCTGCGAGTTCTTCTGGCGGCAAATCATAAATGTCTTTGTCCAGCGGCTGCCCCGGATCGACCTTATTTTCGATCCCATCAATCGCGGCCATCAGGATCGCGGAAAAAGCAAGATACGGATTGGCACAGGGATCAGGGCAGCGGAACTCGATTCGTTTTGTCTTCGGATCGTTGCTGTACATCGGGATGCGGCAGGCGGCGGAGCGGTTGCGTTGCGAATACGCAAGATTCGTGGGAGCTTCAAAACCTGCTGTCAAGCGTTTGTAGCTGTTCGTCGTCGGATTGGAAATCGCAAGAATGGAGGGAGCGTGTTTCAGGATTCCTCCAATGGCGTGCATCGCCATCTGGCTCAATCCCGCGTACCCATCGCCTGCAAACAAAGGCTTGCCGTCTTTCCACAACGACAGGTGCGTGTGCATCCCTGATCCAGCATCTCCCATCACGGGTTTGGGCATGAAAGTGACTGTTTTGCCGTTCCGGGTGGCCACGTTCTTCACAATGTACTTGTACAGCATCATCAGATCGGCGGTGAGAACCAATTCACCGAACTTCACATCAATCTCTGACTGACCTGCGGCTCCGACTTCGTGATGTTGACATTCCACGTCGATGCCACACTCGATCATCGTCACCATCATTTCATTTCGCAGATCCATCATCTGGTCCATCGGCGCAGTGGGGAGATAGCCCTGCTGCGTGCGTAGTTTATGAGCAAGGTTGGGTTGCTCGGCACGGCCGCGGTTCCATGGTGCCTCGATGCTGTCCAGATGCACGTGCGAGCCGGAAGGCTGCTGGTCAAAATGAACGTCGTCAAAAATGTAGAACTCGGCCTCGGGTCCGAAATAGGCGGTATCCGCGATGCCGGTTCGTTCGAGGTAATTCGCGGCCTTGCGAGCGATGAATCTCGGGTCGCGGCTGTAGTTCTCACGCGTGATCGGGTCGACGATATCGCAAATCAGACTGAGCGTCGGTAGTCGCGTGAATGGGTCGACGAAACACGTATCGGGCTGGGGCATGAGCAGCATGTCGCTTTCGTCCACCCGCTGCCAGCCTCGCACCGACGATCCGTCAAAACCGAGTCCGTTTTCGAACATTTCTTCGGTCAGAACGGCCGTTGGGACGGTTGTGTGAGACCATGCACCTAGAAAGTTGGTGAACTTCAGGTCGATGGCTTTTACGTCTTTCTCGCGACAGAGAGCGAGCACTTCTTTGGGAGTCAAAGGTTGTCCTGCAAATTTTTTAGGTCAATGGGATATTTTTTTTCGACTCGAGACGATGGGCTGCCTGGCCGACCAACCAGCTCGGTTCCGTTTTAAAATAGATCTGCGACGTGCGAGAAAGGGTCCGCTTTCCGATGCAACTCTTGTTCCATTCTGAGAGCAGTAAATCGGAAGGTCAACATCATGCCAAAAACATCTCTGTTTGGGTGGCCTGATCATCCGAAACAGGGATTTCGTTGGCTCTCACGGTCGCTTTCCCTGGCAACACTGACCAATAAATGAGCACATCGGCAGTTTGCCGGCTTTCAGGCATCGATCCGTCCGTAATCACTTTATGTTACCCAGAAAACGCTTGAGCAGCCCCGAATATGGGTTGGTTCTTATTTCGGCCCTGTAAACGGTGGTTGGCCCCCGTTATTATGCCAAGTCGCTGATTCAGGCAACGGTGCACCTGCGGGCATTCATCCACAGGACAGGCGAACGGATTGTCCGCCCGGCCGATTGCCAGACAAGGTTTCATGCGTGTCCGACGCGGGAGCTGCGGTGGAGGACTTGCAGTGAACAACCATTCAAGTTTTTGACAGATTATTGAGGAGCGTTCAGTACAGATGAGTAAAACCAAACTGGAATACATTTGGCTCGATGGCTATTCACCGACCCAAAGCCTTCGCGGCAAGACCAAGATCGTCAGTGATTTTGGCGGCACCCTTGAGGAGTGCGACGATTGGTGCTTCGATGGAAGTTCGACCGAACAGGCCGAAGGCGGTTCATCGGACTGTATTCTGAAGCCAGTCGCAATCTATCCTGACCCCGGTCGCTTGAACGCATTCATCGTCATGTGTGAAGTAATGAACCCGGACGGAACGCCTCACGCGACTAATGGTCGAGCAACCATCGACGATGACGATGCCGATTTCTGGTTCGGTTTCGAGCAGGAGTACTTCCTGTGGGACACTGAAACGAACCGACCACCAGGGTTTCCTGAAAACGGATACCCAGAGCCTCAGGGGCCTTACTACTGTTCCGTCGGCGCGAAGAACGCTCACTGCCGTGACCTCGTCGAAGAGCACTTGAACATGTGCCTTGACGCAGGCCTGAATGTTGAAGGAATCAACGCGGAGGTTGCAGCAGGTCAGTGGGAGTATCAGATTTTCAGTAAAGGTGCGGCAGAAGCTGGCGACCAGATCTGGGTTTCTCGTTATCTGCTGGAGCGTTGCGGTGAAAAGTATGGTCTGGCCATCGAGTATCATCCGAAGCCGCTGGGCGATACCGACTGGAATGGTTCAGGTATGCACGCGAACTTCTCCAACAGCACATTGCGCGAGTGTGGAGACAAAGCTGTCTACGACAAAATCTGTCAGGCATTCGAGCCTCGCGTCAAAGAGCACATCGCGGTTTACGGCGCTGACAACGACCAGCGTTTGACCGGAAAGCACGAGACGCAGAGTATCGACGCATTCAGCTACGGTGTTTCTGATCGTGGTGCGTCCATCCGCATCCCTGTGGGCACCGTGACAAACAACTGGAAGGGTTGGTTGGAAGACCGTCGTCCTGCATCCAACGCCGATCCCTACAAGGTTGCTGCCGAGATCATCAAAACGGTCAAAAGCGCAGCTGTTTAAAACCCTTGCCTGCCGTCTTCGGCTGGAAATGTGAAACAAAAGCCTCGGTTTACATCGAGGCTTTTTTTGTTGCAATTTGGCAACATTGATCTGAATTCGGAATGACAAAATGAAATCAGGCGTCTCAAACAGTCAAATGTCCCACACCAGAACCTGGTGAAACCCGTAATCCACACTAATGAGGGTGTCTTCGAAGCCTTTGCGGCATAAGATTACGCTGATCAGCAAAAACGTACACTTTGTCCTACCGACGTTTTACGGATCGGTTGCCAGACTCTTTTCCGATGGTGACTGTTATTCAAAATTCAGCTGCTCAATCCGAGAATTCTTGTATGAGTTTATTTTGTCGAATTCATTTGTTCGCTCTGCTGCTGTTCCTTCAGCTGGTCAGCATGTCAACAGCGGGATTCGGTCAGACTGAAACGACTGCCCAGAAAATAGGTTACGACCGATTGCTGGACGAGTATGGAACGAGTCTTCCAGATGGGTCTGACACTGTGGTCGCGTTGGTCGAAGCATTCACAGGAAGCGGTTCAGGTTACTTACCGGACCCAGATGATTTTCCGGGCAAGACTTTTAACGACCAGGGGGAACCAAGGTCGGGTGAGACGGCCGCCGTATCAGTGCATTCGACAGGTTCTGCGAATAACTTTTTTGGATCTGAAAGTTCCGCTCCTGGCATTGACAACATAGACGTTTATTCTGCCGGGCACTGGTTGGGTTCAGGAGGACTGAACACCGGATCGAATCAAAGTGTGGCCACTCAAAATTATCACGTCTCCAATCACAGCTATGTGATCAATCAGAGCGATAGCTTTGGCACCAATGAAGCTGCCGCATTGTTGCAGCGTCTGGACTATTACATTGATCAGAACGACAGTTTGGTTGTTGCTGGGTCATCGAACGGCAATTCCACGAATCTTCCGCTTGGGCTTGTTCCGTCGTTCAATGTTCTGTCAGTGGGCAGGTCCGATGGAGAACATGGTGCTGGACCGACAACATTCTATTTTGAAGGTCGAACAAAGGTGGATATTGTTGCGCCGAAAGGCTCGACCAGTGCTGCCACGCCTGTCGTTTCTTCGGTAGCTGCCTTGCTGGTTGATGCCGCTGACGGGAATTCTGATGCAATTCATGTTGAAACGCTGAAAGCGACGTTGCTGGCTGGAGCTACCAAAGACGAGTTCGCAGATTGGGATCGCACAACTTCACGTCCGATTGATGAGCGATACGGTGCAGGAGAAGTAAATGCCTACAACAGCTTCAAGATTCAGGAAGGAGGCCAGTTCGAGGGAACTGCCACGTTGGGTGGAGCTTCCGTTGGTGACCTCGGCTGGGACTACAGCGACTCATTTGAATCGAGCCCGATCAATCCGGAACGATACTATCGGTTTGAAGTTGGTACCGACCAGTACTTGAATGAGCTTTCGGTGGCCCTTTCATGGAACATTGATATCAACAATGTTGGATTTGGACGCAATCCGTTTGTCCCGGTTCCAGATTTGGCTAACCTCGATCTTGAATTGCTGGATTCGGACGGGAACGTTGTGGATGCCAGTCTCAGCACTGTCGATAACGTTGAGCACATCTACTTGCAGGATCTTGCACCCGGCACCTACGACTTGAAGCTATCGGGAGACAGGGATTCGGATTTCGCTTTAGCTTGGCGGTTGAATGGTTCCGCATTGCCCGGCGATTTCAACCTTGATCAGCAAGTTGACTTGGCGGACGTCGATTTCTACTCAGGCAACCTCGACCAGGCGGCTGAGGGAGAGCAGGCGATTTTGGATCTTGATCTCGACGGGCAGATCACTTTGGCTGATCTTGAGTTGCATGTCACAACTTTGGTGCAGACCAGCAGCGGAGGTTTGGGCACGACTGTAGGCGATACGAATCTTGATGGAATCACAGATGTGCTGAGCGACGGATTCACGCTGGTCAATAATCTGGGAAGCACAGACTCAGTTGGATACGCCAGCGGCGATTTTAACGCGGACTCAGTGGTCGACGTACTTGGGGATGGATTTATTCTTGTCAACGGACTTCCGTTTCAAGCAGCAGAAACAAGTTTTCAGCCTTCCACCTCGGCTATACCTGAGCCAGGTTCGGGATCAATCCTTGGCATCTTCCTTGTGTTGCATGCTGTTGCCAGACGACGAAGCTGGATAAGCTGATTAAGTGCTTGTCCCACAATTTCATGTCCCGAAGTAACTCGAAATGTTCCCGAGCGAGTCGACCGAGATTTCCGACACTTGCGTTTGGGATCGAGTTATTCAGTTTGGGTATTGGGACAGGCGGTTCGTAACGTATCGAAAGCTGGTTCCGTTATTCAATCCAGGTTGACGACGACCGGAAGTGCTTCGCCCGGATTTATTAAGTTACCACATCCAAAGCAGATCCTGTGTCGGCAGTCAGCAAAACCCCACGCGACGTCACCAACGATGATCATTGGCTGGATCTGGTTGCCAGGTTCAGAATCCGGCCAGGTACGGTTTATCTGAACCACGGCTCGTTTGGGCCCTCCCCTGACGTGGTTCGATCCGCCCGAAGACACTGGATTCAGCGGCTTGATGACCAACCGATGGATTTTCTGCTCCGTCATTGCGAAACGGAGTTGCTGGCAGCGAAACAGAAACTATCAGAGTTCGTCGGGACCGAAAGTCAGAACCTGGTCTTCGTTGAAAATGCAACTTCTGGAATCAACGTTGTAGCCAGCGCGGCGTTGTTTTCTCCTGGCGACGAGATTCTGATCACCGATCACGGTTATGGAGCGGTGAATCGAACGTGGTTACGAGCTGCCGCTCGAAACAAGGCGAACGTGAAATCTGTTTCATTGCCATGGCAATTTGATTCTGCTGACCAGGTCGTGAACTGCCTGCTGGCGGAAGTCAGTGATCGCACACGTTTGCTTTCGATCAGTCATGTCACATCCGTGACTGGCATCGTTTTGCCAATCAAGAAAATCGTGGACGCGTTTCAAAGCCGTGGCGTTCTTGTCTGTGTCGATGGTCCGCATGCTCCGGCTCAGGTCGAACTGAATTTGAACGATCTTGGATGCGATTTTTACGTGGCAAGTTGTCACAAGTGGATGTCCGCTCC
>CAYXWX010000128.1:0-4140 GCA_964468915.1 uncultured Pirellulaceae bacterium | reverse complement strand
CTGCAAAAACGTCTTTGGGAAGAAGCGAGCATCGAAATTCCGGTTATCCACTTTTCGGGACGATGGTTTATTCGAGTGTCCTGCCATCTGTACAATACAACGGGCCAGATTGATCTGCTGGTCAGCACATTGAAAAGATGGATGCAATGACTTTCAGTTCTGAGTTGTGACCACGGTTTGGCTGCGGATATTCCCATCAGAGAACCATGCTTGATTCGAAAACGACAATTCCCTTCGACTGGCAGCCTCCGTCGGCCACAATGACGGAGGAGGAGCTGAGCGAGTTTCGTCTGCCGGTTCAGCCGCTCAAAATGTTGCCACAGTACGGGGTGTTTTTGTGGTGGCCTGCGGAGCCCAACCTGTGGGCTCACCCAAATGATTTTGAAACGATTCGTGAGTTTGTGCCCGGCCACCGAATTTTTCGAAGGGATGTCAGTGCAGACTATTCGGATCGCGAGCTTGGGTTTGTGGTATACGAATATGGAAACGTCCGCTTTCGTGCAAAGCCTATCCTCTGGCGTGAAATCAGGCCTGAGGTGTTTCGTCCAGGGGACTTCGTCGAGGTCAAATCTCGGTCCGGCAAAACGCGACCGCGAATCGGGCGGATCTCAGAGATTCTCTGGGACCGTCATTCTCGCAGGACCGAATACGTGATCACCTGCCGTAACATTCCGTTGGCACGAAAATTTCACTCAGAGGAGTTGCGACCTGCGATTCCGCTTGGTGCACATCTTCCTCTGCATCACCTTAACGCGGCACGCAAGGAATCTGTGTTGTAGGGCAGCGATCAGGGGACACGTCCGTGCTCTGATGCGGCTGCGAGATTAATGAATGTGTCTTCGCCCGATGGCGGTTCAGCCGAGTCGCTTTGTCCCGCAGCATACGCATCGATACGGCTTGATGAACAGAATCAATCCGAACGTGACAACCAATAAAAATCCGTACGTGAAAAAAGGGAGTCGGACGACTTCATGGAAGTCTTCTCTCCAGCATGATTTGCAATGCTTGACGACGGCACGGACCCGACGCTCACCGTCGATCGCTTCCGTGCGAATGTATTGTGCTTGTGACATAATGTGTTTGTCCGGCCGTGGCTAAAATGAGACAGCAAGAAATGCCGGGGCCGTGAAAAGACCTTGGCCCGTAAACGTTGCATTCGGGATCTGATGGGTCAAACTGCAACCGACAAAAATCACGCAATGCAAATTGGGTGCTCGTCAATATTGGGCAGACCGGAACAGGTTGACGTTCTTTCCCAGGCTGATGCATAAAGTTTGAGCGTGGCAACGACTCGAACGTTTGATCGTTTTGAAACGCGAATTGAAATCGCTCGTTGCATCCAAATCGTTCCCGGCATGCCGCAAGTTCGCGGAGTACCGTACGAATTAAATGTTCAGGTTATCCAGTTTGTAACCAAGGAAATTGATGCGACGATTGCTGGCACCGAATCAAGGCCCAAACGCGGGATAACGCCGATTCAGGTTTTGACAAAGAAGCCGCTCAAGTTGGGGCGTTCTGTTCTGATCGATCAGGGATCGTGGAGTTTGGCTTGCCTGTTGAGTGCGACACAAAGGCTGTGGTCGTACGTTGCCAGTTGCGGTCCTCTGCACGCGGGAGAACGGTTAAAATCAAACCTGCCGACCAACTGAAGGTTTATTGGAGTGGAAACTCTGGTAAGCTGTGTCAAATGACCAGGCGGTTGACCGCCGCGCAGAAGCAACTGCGGAGGGCTGACAGTCAGCCGATTTCGCAGCCGAAATTCACGCCGACGATTCATCCGATTTGTCAGGCCGAGTTCCGCGTTTTTCAAAAAGAGTTGTAACTTTGTTCGATCGATTTTCACCACCAGAAACCAACTTCCTGGAGCGACTCCGCTATTGGGCAGTGGCGATCCCGGACGACATTGCATTCCGATTTCTGGACAAAGACGAAGAGGATTTTGAGTCTGTCACGTTCGCTCAGCTGGACGAACAGGCAAAAGCAATTGCCGCGAAGCTGGTCTCGATGGGGCTGCGGGGCGAACGAGCGCTTTTGATGTATCCTCCCGGCCTGGATTTTGTAGCGGCATTCTTCGGATGTCATTACGCGGGAGTCACTCCGGTTCCTGCTTATCCTCCGCGTCGAAATCGGAACATGACACGGATCAGCGCGATCTCAGACGATGCAAGAGCTGCCGTTGTGCTGACGGTTCGCCCGGTCGCAAAGCGTTGGCAAGGCGAGGTGGGAGACACGCCCGGTCTTCAAAAAATCAAATGGCTGGCCACCGAAGAGATTTCGCTCGACATGGCAACCGATTGGGTGAAGCCAATCGTCTCAGCCAATGACCTGGGCCTGATTCAATATACCTCTGGATCGACGGGCTCACCCAAAGGGGTGATGTTAAGCCACAACAATCTGATCGCCAACGCGCGAATGATCACTCAGGCTTTTGAAATTGATCGGACGCGTTCGGGATGCAGCTGGCTACCGCTATATCACGACATGGGGTTGGTCGGAGGAATCCTGAACCCGATGTACTGTGGTATGGCCGACACGATCATGTCACCAATTTCATTTTTGACTCGACCGATTCGCTGGCTTCAGGCAATCTCTCGATTTGACGTGGCGGTCAGTGGTGGTCCGAACTTCGCATACGCCTGGTGCACGATGAAGATCTCGGAAGAGGAATGCGAAGGCCTGGACCTCAGCCGATGGGATCTTGCATTCAATGGAGCTGAACCGGTCCGCGCAGATGTTATGGACGCGTTTTCCAAGAAGTTCGCTCCCTACGGGTTCCGCCCACATGTTCATTATCCTTGCTACGGCATGGCAGAAACCACGTTGATCGTCACGGGTGGAAAACGGGCGGAACCGCCTGTCGTTCGGTCGTTCAACAAACACGATCTGGTTGAACATCGCGTTGTGAGTGTTGGTGATGACGCCCCCAATGCGAGGGCATTGGTTGGTTGCGGGCAGGTGCTTGAGGACGAAGAAGTGTTGATCGTCCACCCTGAAACACGGCGTCAATTAAGTGATGATCAGATCGGTGAGATCTGGATCAACAGCCCCAGTTGTGGTCGCGGCTACTGGGAACGCCCCGTGGAAACACGGGAGACTTTCGAAGCGCGACTGAATCCGGACAACGGAAAGATCTACCTTCGCTCAGGAGATCTCGGCTTTATGGATCGTGGCGAGTTATTCGTCACAGGTCGCTTGAAGGACATGATTATTGTTCGAGGTGTCAATCGCTACCCGCAGGATATTGAAGCTACGGTCGAGCATTGTCATCCGGCGACTCGTTCTGGCGGAGCCGCTGCGTTTGCGGTAACCAAATGGGATCGAGAGCATCTGGTCATCGTGTGCGAAGTGGAACGTGGCCCAAGTTACACCAACGATCGCGGCGGTGTCTTCAACGCAATTCGCGCGGCGGTGGCTGATGAACACGAATTGCCTCCGGATGCCATCGTTTTGGTACGTGGACACAGTATGCCGAAAACATCCAGTGGCAAAGTGCAACGGCATGCCTGTAAACGCGAGTTTGAAAATAACGAGCTGAACGTAATCGCCCGATGGAGTGCGTGGGAAGACGATCAGGATAGCCCTGCCGAACCAAAGGGCGACAAACTGGCTTCCGTTGCGGATTCAACCGCTTCCGGCATTTCCGAATCGAATGGCGATCTTGCGCCAGAAGTTGTTCGTGCGGTTATCCACTTTGTCAAACAGGTGGGTAAGGATCGAGCACGAGACGTCGATGTCGATACGAATATCGTTCACCTTGGACTCGACTCACTGGAACGACTGGATATCGCTCAAAGCCTTCACACCACGTTTGGAGGTCACTTGCCGGACGAAGTGCTGCAGGAAGTCGAAACCGTTCGCGAAGTTGCGGCGGCGATTCAGAAGCATGTTGGAGTGATTCCGCTCACGACTAACTTCGACCAACTGGATTCGGCGGCGCCCGGTTCGCGACGAAAAACGGGACCGATTCCAGAGTCCTATTACAAGCTTGAAAAGATGCCTGAATACATTCGCCTGCAGGGTTTGCAGCAGCAAATCGCTGACGAAGGTGTTCGGAATCCGTTTTTCAGCGTGCACGAGGGGCGGGTCAGCAATACGACTCAAATTGATGGACGCGAGTTGATCTCGTATGCCAGCTACAAC
>CAYXWX010000127.1:0-10603 GCA_964468915.1 uncultured Pirellulaceae bacterium | reverse complement strand
GGATTCCTCGCTCCACGTTGCGACGCGTCGTGCGTCTTGCATCCACGTGGCTCGGGACGGAGCATCGCCCTACCCACACGCTATTCCGCACATATCGTCGTTAACGGTAACCACTTATCGCAACGCACCAAGGTAGAAGCTGAAGACTTGCTCTTCGTCACCCGTGGCGGTCTCAACCGGGAACGCGAAATCAAACGCCAGCGGGGCTCCCAGGCCAAGGCCCGGCACGGAAATCCTCAGGCCGACACCCGGAGCGACGCGGAAGTCGTCAGGGTTGATTCCAACATTATCTTCAATGGTCCCGAAGTCGCAAAAGGCAACTCCCTTGACCATATCATCTGCCGTCAGTGGGAAGTTGTATTCAATGGTGTTCAGCCACTGGAATGCTCCACCAACGCGGATGTTGTTCGCTCCCTGGACAGGACCAACGCCCCGAAAGTCAAAACCTCGCATCGTCGAAAAACCACCTCCAATATAGTTCTCAAACACTGGCGTGTCGGAACCACTGAAACCCAGCTTGGTGCCATAACTGATCGTGTGTCGCCCCGACCCGTCCGGTCTTTGGTACATCAACCGGTACGTTCGCCAATCAATGTCGCCGCGGGTGTATGAGTAGTCGCCAAACGCCTGACTGACGGTTGCCGCAAAGTATGATCCTTCGGTCGCCAGAAACGGATGGTCACGCGTGTCTCGAATCAAACCTGCGTTCGCCAGAAACAAACTGTTCTTACCGAGATCCGCGTTGATGTCGATCGGTGGATTGGGAACTCCGCCACGAACATTATCAATTTCAACTCGCTCCATTCTCAGGCCCAGGCTGAACGACAGATCCGGCGTTAAACGTCGGCCCAGCGAGACTCGGCCGCCCAAACGATTTTCATCCCAGTCAAAGTAGCGGCGATCAAACAGATAGCCACTGACACTCAAACTGTAATTGGTTCCAAACAGGTAAGGTTCCGAAAAGCTGACCAGGTATCGTTGAATATCTGATCCGGGCACCAATTCCAGACGAAAGTTCTGGCCGGCTCCACGCCAGGCAGTTCCGTCGGTAATGTCACGTAACCTGCGAGGGAATCGAGCGATGTCAAAGTTCTTTTCGTTGACGATGATCTGGCCGACCAGACCGTTGTCACTGTTGTACGCTCCACCAAAGTTAATGCTGCCCGTCTGCGTTTCCGTGACGTAGACATCAATGTCCGCGTAGTTGGTGGGGAATTCGCTTGGATACGCCGCGTTGCCACCACGTTCAAACGGCTGAATAAGCGGATTCAACTCGTTGGGCGATCCGATATTTGGCGACGGCAAGCCATTGCCTGGAATCGTGCTTCCACCCGGCGTGGCGAGTTCGGGGTACTGATAGGCGGTTTGCTGTCCCACGGCCTGGCCGTTCCCGTCTGTCGCAACGGGCTGTTGATACGACTGACCATAGGCCGCGTTTTGATTGTTTGGGGTGTACGAGGGAATCGTTTGCTCGGGAAAGCCGAAACCGTTGGCCGCGCCCGGACTCTGGGCTCGCATGGTCACCGTGCGATCAGAAACGACAGTCGACTTTTCGACGACAATTGGCGTATCTTCTGGAAGGTAATGAGCCAAGGCAGAAGGAGTCACTCGATCTGTCATTTCAGCCGGAAGATGATTTTGCACCGGTACCATCGATGTCGCTCGATTCGGATCACCCATCGTATGAGCACATCCACTATTCAACGTGATCGCGACGAAGGCGGCCAGCAGTCCGGCAAGAGTCAGGTTGTCCGTTTTGTTTGGCATGTTGCTTTGTATTTCCCGCGATAACACGAACGGCGATTGAGGACGCGTGCCATTCACCGGCTGGCGATTGAGGTTCCAGATAATTTTGAAGTAAATTTCATATTGTTAATCGCGTTGAAAAGGAAGGTGGAAATCAATCCGATTCCTTCGTTAACGTCGCTTGGTTCCTGAACCGGACGAGTGGTCGGCCACTCGTGTCCGAGATCCAGCTCCGGATGATTCTCCTCCAAGTTCCGGCGGTCGCACTACGATTCGAGGCGGCTGGGCTCCCGGTGTCCCTCTGGCTGCAAAAATCTGAGACGATCCCAATCGGTTTTCCGCCTTACGGATCAAGTTGGCATCGATCTTGTCACCCGGGTTGAGTCCGAGTCGACTGAGCACAACCTCTCGTTTTGTTATTCCGTAGTCGCCTTCAAAATGAACGTTGATCTGTCCGACTCGGTACTGCTCGCCTTCATCGATTTTGTAAACCACATCCAGCAAACCGGGCTCCTCAAGGAATCTCGGCTCGGCCTGAATCGTGGCAAAGACAAATCCTTCACTTCCATAAAGCGTTTGCAGCGTTTTGACGTCTCCATTCATCTTGGATGAATTGAAATCGGGCGAACCTTCCTCTCCAGGTTTCAGTTCAAGCAGGTCGAGCAATTGGTCGGCTCGATAGGACTGGTTCCCAATGAACGAAACGTTTCGAATCTGGTAACGGGGCCCTTCGTCGATGATAAATCGGATCGTGACCCATTTACCGTCGTTACTTTCACTGACCTCTCGTCCGATGCGAGCGTTAAAAAACCCGAGGCTTCGGTAGTAGTTGGTCAGACGCAGCACGTCCTGTTCGATTTCGTCTCGTTTGACGTTGCCGCCAATGAGCTTTGCGATACCAGGTTTGGATTCGATAAAACTCTTCAGACGGCCGTCGGACGCGATCTCGTTACCCTCAAATTCAACGTTCCAAACTCGTTGTTTTTGATCTTCATGAATCAAGAACACCACCGTCGAGGGATCATTGCCGTCTGCTTTGGACAGTTCAACCTGAGTCCGTGGGAACCCTTTTTCCTTGTACAGATCCTCAAGACGAGCTCTGGCCATGCGAATTTCGTGAGCGTTGAATGGCATTCCCGGATCCAGACCAGCTTTTTTGCGAAGGGCACGATCTGAAACTCCACGATTCCCAATGAACTTGACTTCGCGGATGACGCTTCGTTCGACAATGTCAAACGTCAGCACGATTCCGACCTCAGTTCGATTGATGTACGGTCCGTTGACTCGGCTGACTTCCGGCAGCCGCCACAGTTGATCAACGTCTCGCTGTAGTTTGTCGGCGTCAAAGTAACGACCAACTCTTGACTGAATCATGCCAAGAATCTGATGCTCGGGAACGACATGATTCCCCTGAATGATCACATCGATAATCACTTTCGATTGGTCGATCTCTTCTCCATTGGCTCCTGGCGCGAGTGTTTCCCATGGATCCGGTGCGTAAACATCATCGCGGGGCTGACGACGAAGCCCCCCAGCAGCGGGAGCGCCTCGTGATCGACCGCCCGGACTTTGATAGCGGACCGTCTGAAGCTGATCAGGATCCAGCTGAGCAGCCGGCACAGGCAGCTCCCCGTTTCCTGCCATCATCCCAGTCTGGCATCCCAGGCTTGTGACACCGATCAAAAGAAACACCGTTGCCGCAGCATACGTCTTTCGTACCGGCTGCCAACGAAGATCAGTTCGGTATTTTCTAAATTTTGCGTTTGGTAAAGGCAACTTATGGTCCATCCATTGACCTGATGCGCGAAGGGTTTCTGTTGCTTCGTTTCGCCCGAAAACTCAATTCGGCAACTCGTTCCGGGCAGGTTTTTGAAAACGAAACAGACTTTCCCGTTTCAAAATCCCTGTTTTCGCGGAACTCTATTGCGTAAATACAGAAATGTCCTTCCAGCGACAAGCCGGTTCTGTCCCGCAAGGGGCAACGCTAGCGGCTAGCTGGACAGTGAGAATCACATGATTTCGAAACCTATCAGCTCAACTCGTCGCACTGTCTCATTCATCGAGTACAACGACAGGCCAACGACTCAGGGCGGCAATCGAGTTCGCTTCCTCGGCCGTTGGCACAAACACAAGTGCCTCGTCACGACCGACTCGCTTCAGCAACAAGTCCCCACAAAGACGAATCTCGCGTTCTGATCGCCAATCGTGCTTGCCATCGCTGCTTGTCGCCAGCTGAAAAAAGGGACGTTCATTCAGACTCAGCCGCGACCAGTCATTGTCATTGCCATAAATAACGGGACGAGCGCCCAGCTGATTCAGGCAATCTTTCCGAACAGCGATTCCGTAGGGCTCGAAATCCCAGCGCCCCAGATGACTTCGAAATACTCGGCGGGATCTGATCTCGGTCAGTCGAACGTCTGCAAATGCCACAACGGGAACCGTGCCTCGGGTCAGATCATTGCTGGCGACCAGGCGTTCTGTCATCAGAATCCGTCGCAACGAAGAAAACGCGTGGTGGTCACGCGAATCCCTTCGAAAAATCAAATCGTCGTGATACGCCTGATCGCTTTGATCCGGCCACGCTCCCTGGCGACGACGCGTCCAGTGGATCGCGTAGTCAGACGAATCCGCAGGCACGCGTGACACCCCGTCGGTTTTGACATCAACGGCCGAAGATTCAAAAGGCGCGGCATCATTGGAATCATTCTCGGAATCATACAACCACCAACCCGCAGCGCCAGCATTAATCAATGAGTTCGACAACGTTGTCTTAGTCAGTGAATCGTCAACCAATACCCACGTTTTTCGCCCGCTCGTTTCCAGTCGCTTCGTCAGCGATTGATGAACGTTTCCTTTGCTTCGCACTCGAAGAACACGCACTTCCTTCGCGATCGAGATCAACAGGTCGTCCATGGAATGCCTGGTTTCGGTCTCAACCCAAAGTGTTTGTTCATCTTTGGAATTCGTATCGAGCTGCCTTTCGATCCAGGCACTCGTGATACGTTTTGGAAATCGTTTTACGCAGACGACGGGGACATCAAACAGCTTGCCGAGTCGCTTGATGAATCGATCCGCAGTCACGCCTTCGGCAGTCAACAAGAACATGGTGTCGCGATCAACCGAGCAACCGAAGGTTCGTAAAGCATCAAACCATCCGGGAAACGACTCGAGGTCTTTGCCCAAACGTGAACTGGCCAGATGAGTCGAAATGCCTGCCGGCATAGATTGCGGGCACCAGCAAATACCCGAACCCGCGTGATCGGTGCCGGTTGAGAAAGCCGCAGAGGGTAGGGTGGCCAAATCGAAACACGAGTCCGAACAGTCTGCCTCGAGCAGTTTCGACCAAATTTCGTTTGACCGTTCGGTTTTGTACTTCCTTGAATTCGCCCCGGGCATTCTGGCTCCATTGCTCAGTACGTTTCGCCAACAGATCAGAAGTCTAACATGCTCTCGGTCCCTGAACTGAAAGGAAGACCATTTCCGTCTGTTTCTGGCGCAGTTATGATGGAAGGAACTGCAAAAATTGCAGTTGATTTCCCTGCCGCCGCCAGATCTTTATGAACCGTTCGAAAATCTTCGTCATTCTTGCCATTATCCTGACGCTGGGCGGCGGTTATCTGCTGGCGGATTACTACTCAGGCCTACCCGAAGATTTACGTGCAGAGTTTGTCGGTCGACAATCGTGTGTTGAATGCCATCAGGACCAGGCATCGCTGTTTCATGGGTCGCATCATGATCTTGCGATGGCGATCGCAGATGAAACAACCGTACTGGCAAACTTCAACGACCAGCGTTTGACCAGGTTTGGCGTCACGTCGCGAATGTACCGGGACGGCGACAAATACATGGTTCAGACCGAAGGACCTGACGGCCAGCTGCACGACTACGAGGTGAAGTACACGTTTGGCGTCGAGCCACTTCAGCAGTACATGGTTGAAATTGAACCACCTGCAAAAAGCTCTTCCGAGGAACATTCGCTTGGCCGAATTCAGGTTCTGCGATTGTCATGGGATACAAGAAAGAACGAGTGGTTCTATCTTCAGCCTCCTGACGTTTCTGAAAAACTGATGCCCGACGATCCGCTTCACTGGACCGGCGTCACGCAAAACTGGAACGTCAGTTGTGCCGAGTGCCACAGCACGAACTTGCAGAGGAAATTCGATGTTTCAGCCAATCGATTCGCCACCACATTCACGGATATCGATGTCAGCTGCGAATCATGTCACGGTCCGGGAAGCCTGCACGAAGAAGTTGTGGCGAACAAGGGAATCTTCTGGGACCGGCATCATGGCACCGGTCTTCCCAACTTGAAAACGGAAAGCAATATCGCTCAGGTTGAAACCTGCGCTCCGTGCCATTCACGCCGGACGGCGGTTGCAGAAGGTTTTACCGCGGGCTGTCGTTTCGATGAATTTTATGCGGTGCAAACCATTCAAGATCCGATCTACCACGTCGATGGCCAGATTCGTGACGAAGACTACGTCTATGGATCGTTTCTGCAGAGTAAAATGTATCACAAGGGGATTCGCTGCACCGATTGTCACGATCCACATTCGACTCGCCTGAAACATGACGGCAATCAGGTGTGTACTTCTTGCCACCAACATTCAGCCGGAAAGTACGACTCGATCAGTCACCATTTCCATCAACCCGGAACTGAGGCAGCGTTGTGCATCAACTGTCACATGCCGCACACAACCTACATGGATGTGGATCAACGACACGATCACAGCTTTCGAATACCGCGACCTGACCTGAGTGTCAAAACTGGCACGCCCAATGCCTGCACCGCCTGTCACATTGATCAGACGAAACTGCCTGCCGATGAAAATCGCCGGCCCCTGAAACAATATCTCGACTGGATCATTGCCGCTGAAACCGGTGACCAGGCGGTGGCCGAGGAACTGGAACGCGTCAATCGGGAAATGCTCGAGGCGGTGAACAAGTGGTACCCCGCCGAGATCTCGCCACCCAAAACTCAATACTATGCAGATCTGGCGACAGGACTTTCGAGTCAATCAGCGGTGTTAAATCGCCTCGCTCGAGATGCAACGGCTCCCTCGATCGTTCGATCAAGTGCGATTCTTGGAACCGGCAACGATCTCGACTCGTTCGAAAACGCGTTGAAAATGGTCGAGGATTCAGACCTGCAAATCCGAGTCGCAGCGGTTCGGCGGCTGACTGGATTTCTGAGTATTTTCTCCGAAAGAATGCGAGACGCGATGGAGCGTGTCCTGCCGCTGCTGAGTGATTCTTCAAAGCAGGTTCGCCTTGAGGCGGTCACATTTGCGATGTCGGTTCCACCTGGTTTTCGAGATCAAGTCGCTTCCGCGTCACAAAGAACAGCATTTCAAAACGGACTGAAAGAATACGAAACGTTTCTGCGATTGAATCAGGATCGAGCGGGCGGCCAGATGATGCTGGGCAGTTTCTTCGAGCAGACTCAACGGGTGGACCAGGCGAAACGCGCGTACGAACGGGCGATTGAAATGAACGATTCGATGGCGGGCCCTCGCTCGCGCCTTGCCGGCCTGATCGAACAACAGGCCAACGATGCAGGATCAGCGGGCGTTGCCCGGCTTACGGTTGCAAAACGTGCGGCGACGTTACGACAAGAAGAACATTTATTACTGAAGCGAGATCTGAAACTCAGCGAGGGCCTTCCAGAAAACCACATTCTGCACTACCGATTCGCCATGTCCTGTCTGCTGCAGAAGGAATATTCATTGGCCAAGGAACACTTGCAGGAGTGTCTGGAGCAAGCACCGGATGACGAAAACTATTTGTACGCGGCGGCAGCAGTGTTCGCGGAAACGGGTGAACCGAATCAGGCCAAGGTTTTCATCAATCGACTGTTGAAAATTGATCCGAACAACCCAACGTATCAACAGCTTGCCAATGAACTGCGGTGACTTTCGCAGGCTGGAAGCTTAATTTAGAAAAGGATACGACTCATGTCAGTCAAAGTTGCAGGTGTCCAGATGGACATCACACTTGGAAACCCTGAAGCAAATCTTCAGAAAATTCATGCTCGATTGCAGGAAACGACAGCAGCCGGTGCGAAATTGACCGTCTTCCCCGAATGCACCACAACGGGCTACTGTTTCGAGTCTTTTGACGAAGCGTTCGAGTATTCGGAAGACGCGGGTGGCAATTCAATAACAAGTGTCTGTGAAATGTGTGCGGACCTGAATACTTCAGCCGTGATCGGGTTCCTGGAACGAGATGAAAACCGAAAACTGTACAACTCGGTTGCGATGATCACTCCTGCGTGCGTGTTAGGTCGTTATCGAAAAATTCATTTACCGTTTCTGGGCGTCGATCGGTTCACGACGTCAGGCACCTGTGCCGACGCGGTGTTCGGCGCAGACAACCTGCGTGTGGGGTTGAACATTTGCTACGACAGTTCGTTCCCCGAAGCCGCGCGCTCGCTGGCCCTGGCAGGAGCCGACCTGATCGTGTTGCCCACCAACTGGCCGCCAGGTTCCGGACGCGTCGCCGACTTTATTCCCAACGCGCGAGCACTGGAAAACAACGTCTACTACATGTCTGTCAATCGCGTCGGAACCGAACGAGGATTCGAGTTCATTGGCAAAAGCAAAATCTGTGACACCAAAGGGGGCGTTCTCGCATCGGCGGACCATGCAGACGAAACAATCCTGTACGCAACGATCGATCCCGCCGAGGCGCGACAAAAACATCTGGTCGCCGTTCCTGGCAAGCATGAAGTTCACCGATTCAAGGACCGGCATCCGTCCACGTATGGATGGCTGACAAAAGAGAAACAGGATTCCTGAGGGTGAAATTACCACAATCAGGGCTGACAACGGCAAACACGCGACCAGGAATCCGAGGCTTTTGAACCCGTTGTGCCTTCAGCCACTGCTCCCGTTGCCAACGGTGAACTACAATCAACGCTTCGATTATCTTGAACCGGATTCAAACGCGGACACAACTTTCGATGCAGGCTTCTCGACGACTCATTCTGACCACGTTGGCAACTGTTTTTGTTTCTGCGAACATTTGTTTTGGGCAGGCTCCGTCACCAACAAAGGAAGCTGACTCGCGATCAAGACCGTCGCCTGCAGAAGACGCTGAGGATCAGCATGACGATTTTCTGCGTGACTACCAGTTCCAGGCGGTGGATTCAGGCGAGTGTGAATGGTGCCACTGGGGCGACCGACAAGGCAAGTTTTCGAACTGGACCACTCATTCGAATCGGCTGGTTCCGATCTACACATGGGGCATCAAACTTGACCGTTTTGAAAAATCGAACAGCTGCTACCGTGACGAAAAGAAGCTGAAAGAGATTTACGGTCGACTTCCTGACGAGACTTTGAATCCGAAGGCTGACTACTTTGATCAGACGGATATCTTTCGACTGCAGCAACAGGCGATCGAAGAAGGCAGGAAGAACATCATCGTCATCATTTTTGATGGGATGGATTGGCAGACGACTCAGGCAGCTGCTGTGTATCAGGAAGGGAGAATCGCTTACAAACGCGGACGTGGGACCGGCCTCGCGTTTCTTGACTACCGGCGCCGATCCTCCGACTACGGCTACTTTGTCTCAAGCCCTCACAATAATGATTCCAAAACCGACGTGAATGCTCAGGCGGTCACCGTTCAGGGCAAGCGAGGTGGCGGCTACAGCGCGGCATTTGGCGGAAACCGACCGTGGAGCCGTCCTGCCGATCCGTCCTATTTGATCGGGAAGCGAAAATCGTTACCTCACGGCTACACGGATTCGGCTGCTTCGGCGACTTCGATGTTCTCGGGCATCAAGACATACAATTCCTCGGTCAACGTCTCGCCAGACGGAAAGCAGGTTGAATCGATCGCTCGACAGTTGCAGAAACAAGGAATGGCCATCGGAGTTGTCAGCAGTGTTCCCATCAGCCACGCGACACCGGCGTCAGCCTATGGGAACAACGTGACACGAAACGACTATCAGGATCTGTCACGCGATCTTTTGGGGCTGAAGTCGGTTTCTCACCCCAAAAAACCGTTGCCCGGCGTCGATGTGCTGATCGGCTGCGGAATCACCGAGACCAAGGATGACGATCGAACGAAACAAGGGAATAACTTTGTCCCCGGGAACAAATATCTGACGGCAAAGAACTTGAAAGCAATCGACGTTCAAAACGGTGGTCGCTACCAAGTGGCTCAGCGGACGGAAGGCCAGGTGGGACGCCGCACATTGCTGAACGCGGCCCAACGAGCGGCCGACAACGGGGAAAGGTTGTTTGGTTTTTATGGGCAGGGGGGACATCTTCCCTATCGTACGGCCGACGGCAAATACGATCCGACGCGAGGTGTCAGCAGGGCCGAGCGTTACACATCGGGTGACCTGATTGAGAACCCGACGCTTGCCGACATGGCGGAAGCCGCTTTGACGGTACTCGAGAAAAACAAGGACGGCTTCTGGCTGATGATCGAAGCCGGCGAAGTTGATTGGGCAAACCATAACAACAATGTCGACAATTCGATCGGCGCCGTTGTCAGCGGTGACCGGGCGTTTCAGAAGGTAGTGCAGTGGGTCGAAGAAAACAGTGACTGGTCTGAAACGGCCGTCATTCTGACCGCCGATCATGGGCATTTACTGTTCGTCGACGACCTTGAAGCGTTGACCGGCAGTCGGCTTGAGAGCAAACCGATCAAACGGGTCAATGCATCAAAAGCAAAAGACAACGCAAACAAGCCCTCGGGCGCATGAGCGTTTTCTGATGCACGACAAATGGAGACGGGGCGGCCTTTTGAGGGAAGGCTCTTCACGGAATCTGTTGGCATCGCGTGTTCCAGGTCAGGCGTTTTGTCGACCCCATCCGGGGTGATCGGGGCGTTTGACCTGTTCTCA
>CAYXWX010000126.1:0-10681 GCA_964468915.1 uncultured Pirellulaceae bacterium | reverse complement strand
GAATGATGATTCGGTCGGTCAACCCTAATCTTCAGTTGGAACAAAGCACTAGCCGCGAAAGACCGCTATTTTCGCGACAGGAAAGGTAACTGCTGCTCCGGCAAGGCTGGTATTGCGTGTCACAGCCTACTTCGACCGCCTACTTCGTCGATGAAAGATCTGGTTTAGACTTCGCGGAATGCCAACCACTCAAGGCCAAGGCGGTAACGCCCGTCGTCCTGCTTGTTCAGGTACGCGACAACTGCGGTGCGTCGCCGGCCGCCGTATTCGACATCGATATGAGGTCCGAGATTGAATGACATATCTGGGATAATCAAACCGATCCCGTCCTCGGATTCGTCAACAACCTCAACACACACTCTTCGGTTGCCTTTCACCCAAATGTGCGTGCCTTGCTGCTGAGGCGGAGTTCTCTCGCGACGGCGTCGATCCTGAAGTTGCATCGCACTCTGGCTTTGAGCGTGGTGTGGGGTAGTGAACGAAGTCATAAGAGATCTCGAGCGAACAATTACGGCCAATACGTCGGGAAACATACCTCGTTTTCGCCATTCGAGACGTCGAATTTTTGGGTTGCAATGATTGTTTATCAAATTTCAAAGTACAACGGACATGCCATAACGAATTGGGAAGGAAATCGGGCTGCCTGGCGGAGCCCCGCGAATATCAAGTCTCATCAAATCGATCGCCTGAAATTTGTCCGAAAAGCTTGGGGTTCGAATTCAGTTCGGCTGCGGCTTCAGCCGGCAAGAAACATCAGCAGGCATCCTGCGATGACGCCAACGACCAGACAGACGACGCCCGTCACGATCAGCTCGGTCATGCCAAACTGATAATCATCATTCAACCGCCGAGCAGACGAGTATTGCTCAATCGTGGACAGGGGTGGCGGTGGCTTGGTGGAGCTCTTGTAGATCGAACTATGATCGGTCGATTGATCGCTCAGTCCGCTGGTGGCCTGCATGTTTGCCTGCGAGCCCTTGCTTGCTTCGTTGATTCCGCTGGCCGACACACCGCTGGCATCCAGATTCGGATCCGTCGCCTGCTCATCCATCTCTTGCACGGGGCCTGGGGTCCAGCGTTGGCGGCTGTCGAAGTCTACCGAATAAACAGCTGGGCTATCGTCAGCCCAAGGCGCCAGACGTTCGGACACTTCTTCGGCCTGCTGAATACGCTGCTTCGGATCCTTTTCCATCATGTCGCCGATCAAGTCAACGAAATCATCGCTGACTTCTTCGTTGAATCGACGCGGATGCCAAGGCGTTTCTTCCAGATGACGCAACGCCTTGGTCTTGGGAGTTCCGCCGGGGAAGGGGACTTTGCCGGTGACCGCGTAATACAAAGTGCAACCTAACGAATAGATGTCACTTGCACTGGTAATTTGTAGCGGGGTTTTGATTTGTTCGGGCGAAAGATAATCGGCGGTGCCTACAATCTTGCCGACTCGAGGGTCCTTGGGATCATTCAGGTAAAAAGCCAGGCCAAGGTCGGACAATTTTGCGATCCCTTTCGGATCAACCAAGATATTACCAGGCTTGATATCGCGATGAATCAGATTTCGCTCGTGAGCATGAGCGAGGCCATCGGCGGCCTGCTTGACGATACTGGCGGCCTGCTGAACCGACAACCGCCCGTTGGTCCGGACCAGGCGACGCAGATCTGTCCCTTTGACAAACTCGACCACCAGATAATGAACGTTACCGTCTTCGCCAGCGTCATAGGCTCGAACAAGGTTCGGATGATCCAGCTTGGCCTGAGCACGAATTTCACGTCGAAAATTCTCAATGGCATCGGGAGTCGTTTTGTGAAGCGGCAAAACTTTCACGGCACACTCGCGGCCGAGCATCTGGTGAACTGCTTTGAACACCTGCCCCATACCACCCTGACCAATCCAATCGGTGATGATGTAGGGACCCAGCGTCAACTTGCTGCGCCCGGATCTGAGTTGATCCGCTTGATACGCCGAGATCACCTTCATTTCAACCAGCTTGGATGCAATGCGTTTGTCGCTGATCTCGTTCGGGTGCGACTGCTTCCCTTTGGGCGAACTCATGACCTTCGCAATGGCTGCCTGCAGCTGATCCTCGGTAACCAGCTTGCTGGCCAGAGCAGATTCACGAAATTTGCTTAGTTGAGGACTCATGTCGAGCGGCTTTGAATGACTTTCGTGGACCGAAGGATCGAAGTTCACTGATGTTGCGATTGACAAAATGCGATGGGCAACGATGGTCAACATGACGATGCGAGCAGGCAGCACTTACCCGTCAGACGCATCACGAACGTAATAATATACGCTTCACTTTTCATATACGCCTCGCTTTTCGGAAAAAAACGAGCACGGGTTACAGATCGCATAAATATCGCGTTTGGAACACGCTCAACCGGTTTGACTGCCATAACGGTCATGGCAGCATCATTTCGTATCGTTTGACACTTTCGCCGACGGGGCAGAGCCAACAATCCTCCTGCCAAAAGTCCTGATCAGTGCAAGAAGCAACTCAGGAATAATCGTTCTGCCGATCGAACTTGTTAACATTCCACCACTTTGGTGCAGCTGCTTCAAAATCAAGCCTTTCTCGGGTGGTTGGGTGTTCAAGCGTCAGCGATTTTGAATGCAATGCGATTCCACACCTGAATGGCACATCGCTGCCGTATTTGCGATCGCCAACGATCGGGCAACCTATGGATTCCAACTGGACGCGTATCTGGTGCTTGCGTCCGGTTTCCAGTTTTACCTGCAGCAGCGAACGATTCTGCCGAGTACCAATCACGCGGTAGGACAGTCGGGCAAGTTTCGCATCGGGCGGAAGATTCTGGAGATCCCTGGCAATCACCATACGATGTCGCAAGTCATTCTTGAAAACATGATGCTCCAGAGTTCCCGAGTCACTGGGCAGCGGATCGGCCACGATCGCCCAGTAAGTTTTCTGGATACTGCGACGGCGGAACTGATCGGTCAAGCGTGACGCCGCCTTGGACGTCCGAGCCAACACGATGACGCCGGTGACAAACGCGTCCAGACGACTGACGATCCCAACGTAAACGTTACCGGGTTTGTTGTATTTGACTCGCAGATAGTCTTTAGCGATCGAGACGAGGCTCGGCTGCCCTTCTTCTGCTCCCATCGTTGCCAGAGGCGCAGGTTTATCAATCACCAGCAAGTGGTTATCTTCGTAAAGTATTTTCAGATTGACATCCGGTGCTTCGGTCATTCCGTCCACGGTAACAGAAACGTTTTCGATGAACAGTCAGCAGCCTTCCTTGATCCTTGCCAGCCAGTCACCCCGGCGACAACAGTTGCTCAACGAAGCCGGTTGGGCATTTACGATTGACGCACCGGACGACGCGGTTGAGCAGGCCGTAGATTCCTCGCTCCCGCCGGAAGAATTTGTCGTGGCTGCCGCCCTTGCGAAAGCGACCGCGATTGGGAGCAGGCACGATACCGGGATTGTTCTGGCGGCTGACACCGTGGCTGATTGCGACGGTGAAATCCTTGGCAAGCCAAACGACCGATCCGACGCTGCCAGAATGCTGACGACCATGAGCAATCGAAAGCATCGCGTGCTGACGGGCGTCTGCCTGTGGGACTGTGTGTCTGGCAAGCACATGACTCGTTTGGAACAAACGTTGTTGAAAATGGACAAGTTTCCGCCAGAGGATCTGGAAGCTTATCTTGATTCGAGACAGTGGCAGGGCAAGGCTGGGGCGTTCGGGTACCAGGACGGGCTGGAATGGATTCACATCGTTGATGGCCTGGCATCCAATGTGGTCGGATTGCCTGTGGAACGATTAAATGATTGGATTGCGGAACTTTTCGAACAGTGAAATCGATCTTGAATTTTCAAATCGCGATCGCAAAACGTTGTCTGTATTTCTAAGTTCGGAATTTTCCTGATTGCTAGCAGACGAATCTGTCAGCTGCCACCGCAACAGGCTGGGCGATTGGGTTTCCTGAATGCTTTGTGCCGACGGCCTGCCTGAGGGCGATTCGGATTGACTCGATTTTCGATTCGGAACAGATTACGGGTCCGCTCGCGAATGACCGCGAGCAAAAACAATCGATCTGAAGGTGCAAGGATGCTCACACTGAATCGAAACTGCCCGACCGTGGCCAACCGCGGTTCGCTTTTCCCGAACCAAATTCTGCGAGGAATGGTTTCCTCCGTAATCTACCTTGCGCTTTCCTGCGCGTCGCTGGTCAACGCACAAGCTGTTGGTGATGAAAGTCATCTTTCGGCGCAGGAATCGTCTATCCTGATCAGCGACAACGACTTGAACAAACCCAACGTCGCTCGACCAGCCCAGCCCAGCCCATCGCATCGAGGCTTTACCGCTCGCCCTCAAGAGCAATCTTTGCGACCGCAAGTATCGCGGCCGGCGTTTGAGATCCCACGCAGCCCGACGCGTGATGACTTTACGAATCCAGATCAAAAGAGCGGCGTTGTTCAACCAGATGAGCAAGTCGCTGGCAGATCCACTGCGATCGGCAACTTTGCTCATGCGTCCAGTGAGCCGGCCGATCCGTACGCCGAACCAGAACCGCCAGCAGCGCCGATTCGATCTTTCGGTTCCGCTACGGTTCCGGTTCGTGTCGCTCAATCGTCCGAGTCCAACCACTCGAATCAGCCAGCACGTGACTATCCGCCAATCAGCCGCAACAACCTGCGGTCATCGAATGGAGCCTCACCTCTTTCCGTTTCAAATGGCACGACCAACGTGATGATTCCTGACCAGGACCATGTACCGCACAGCGAGCCGGCAGCGGATGCCATGACGGCGGCATCTCGTTTCGTCGACAGTCGCCCGGCTCCTCCGGCAGCGATGCCCACCACATCACCCGCCAGATTCAATCCGCAAATTTTCACTCCCCAGCACAACACCAACGAGCTCCGAACTCAGGAACAAGATCAGCAACAGCCGAATCCAAACTTGCTATCGCAGCCCGCTCAGCCGACGCAACGAATGGACCGCCAATCGATGCCACCAATGCAAGTCATGGGCCAATTGGATAACCAAGTCACAGCGACCAGCTTTTCACAGCCGATTGCCAGTGAACAACCGGTCGATCAGAACCTTGCCAAGCTGATTGTCGATCGATACTCCATGGATAATGCGGCCGAGCCTCTGCCGGGCGAGCCGATGAAATTGAAGGAGATGCTACAGCAGCCAATCCCGATGCAAAGCCGCCGACCGATGGTCAGCCAGTACTGGGAAACGTGGTTCGACTGGGCAGCGTTACAGAACGCTATCGCTTACCAGGAATGGCTCGCGACAATTCCTAACGCATCGTCGTCGGGTGAAAAAGGGTTGCTGGATGCTGCTCGTTCCGCTGCCGAGAATCAGGTTCTGGCGGCGGAAATTCAAATGGGAAAATCTCAAGCCAAGCTGATTCGCTTCATGCCAACCCGTCGGTCGACTCTGTCACCGCTACCGAGTGACCTGCCCTTGGTCGAGCGATATGAAACTCATTATGAGCTGTACAAGGCTCGCAACATGATGCCGACGCGGCTGCTGGGAATTGACCAGATGTTGCCTCAGACGTTGAAGTTAATCAACCATCGCGCCGTGACCGTTCAAAAATCGCAAGCGGCGATCAAGCAAACGATGGCCGCGTATTCGAAACGGCAGGTTCCGCTGGCTTCTGTTCTTGAAGCAGCGCGAGTCTGGCAGTCTGCCGAACAGGAACTGCTGGCCTCGGTCACCAACTACAACCAGGCGATCGCCGACTACGCGTTTAATGTGACTCGACGACAAACCACCCCTGAACAGACTGTCGCCATGCTGATCGGTGCTGCTAAAACGAAAACGAATGCGTTGCCAACGACGTCAGGCACGGCATCCAGTTCTGTACTTGGCAACCGCCAAATGAGTCACGGCCGAAATCCAAACGGCACGGCTGGAAACTTCGCGGACACCTCATTCGGACAACCAACAACCGGTCGAACCGCAGCCACACCGACCAGTTTTTCCGGATCCAGCGCTCGGTCTGCCGCCAGCTCATCGAATGAAACGCTCGCACCAACCAATCGACCCGCCTGGAACGGCGGCGGAAACTCGAGCAACCGGCAAGCTTTGTCCACGGGATCCAGTCGCTCGACCGCGGATGCAAGACCCTCGCTCGGTGCCACCTCTCGAAACGGATTTGGAGGCCGAAACACAAGCGCCAGTTCTCCTTCAATTTCGCCGACGGCGTTCGGCTCACTTTCGACAGGAGCTGGATCGCAGCCATCGGCACCTTCGACAAAACCCTTCGAGAGGCCGACAGCCGGGAGTTCCGGTGGGCGTTCAAGCTTCGGAGGCCAGTCGAACTCAAACGCGATCAACCGTTTCGGAGGCGCGAGCAGCTCAGCATCTTCGCGAGCTGCGTCACGTCCGCCTTCGACCTCGAAACCCAAGCCGTTTCCACTTCCCAAGCGCCCCAAATCTTCGAACAACAGCTTCGGTGGATTTGGCAGCTAAGGATGATGGAAAGCCAATGTTGAGCGATTGTCGCCACTCGATCCATGAGACTGGCTGTCGAGGCCATCTTTAGTGCTGTGCAATTGGATAATTTCGTTTGTATAATACGGACCGCTCGGCTCGTTCATTCCGGATTTGTTAAAAAGTGGATGGTTCGAGCTGCCGTTTCTGATTTCCTTGCGGCAACCCTGGTAAATCAGTCTTGGGCTTGAGGGATTTTTCTTCCTGTTCGACGGAGATCCGTGCATGGTAATCTTGACCGCGAGGAGCCGCCTTCTACTTGCAGCAATTGCAGCAGTGTGGATTTCGACCACGACTTGTTCTTTTGCTCAGGAAGATGCGAATGAACTTTTTCCGACCGACGCGGCCGCCTGGCTCAACAGCCCGCCGATTTCATCTGAAACGCTCGATGGAAAAGCGGCGGTTCTGTATTTCTTCGAAGAAGGCTGACCGAAATGTGAAGGGCGTTGGCCCGAACTGTTGGCAGTTGCCAATAAATTTACCGGCAAACCGATCCTGTTCATTGCGGTCAATTCAGGAAACGACCCAGCCAGCGTTCGAAACTATATTCGTTCCAACAAAGTCACTTGGCCTGTGATCATCGATTCTGATCGAGCCTTTGAATCGCGGGCGGATGTCAAAGAAGTCAGTCTGAAAAATATCTGGCAATTCCGTTCCATCGACGCAAAAGGGAACATGGACTCTTTCAACGGCACCAAAATGGCTGAAACGGCCGCGCAGTTGTTGGGCGACGCCAAGTGGGAAGTCGATGCGTCACTGATTCCCAAACCGCTCAGTCAAGCGCATTACCTTGTCGAGTTCGGCAGTTACTCAGCCGCCGCCAAAACACTGAACGAGGCCAGTCAAAGTCGTGATGAAACCATCAAAGCGGGTGCCGATGCATTGTTGACACTCGTGAAACGGCAAATCCAAGTAAAACTCGACGCAGCCAAAGAAGCTCAAACGAACAGCCAGGTTTGGTCAGCTTACAAATTATACTCGGCCGTCGGCGACCAGTTTAAAGGATACGAACTTGACGTTGACCTTCGCTCGATTTTGAAAGAACTGAAATCGACAGACGCTGTGAAGGCTGAGTTGTCCGCGATGAGGTTATTCGAAAGTGCAAAGAAGCAATTCGCTCGAAACGGAATGAAGCGAACGTTGGTCAAGTTAAATCGAATCGTTGACAAGTATCCGGACACTGAAGCTGCGACGATGGCCAGGGAAGTCATAGACGCTCAGTGATCGGCAAATTGCGAACCATGGTTCAGATGTCTTCTTGGAGACACTCAGTTTGGTCGCGACATCGCCTCGGCTGAAATCGAAAAAAGTGAGGCTGACGCTGAAATGGCTGCTAAAACCAACCGAAGCACCATTTCGCCCCTCTTCTGTTCAGCCCCATTTGCTCTATTTCTGCGAGGAATTTGGGGCCTCCCGAGCATGTCTCAGGCCGCCAGATAGTCAGGTTTGGGTGGATTTTGCGGCTGGAATTCCTTTCCCGGCCAATTAGTGTGAACTAACTCACATTTCTTTGCAAAGAATTGGCTTGCCAGCTCTACCGCGTTTGTCCGGAAAATAGAAGCACTCCCAGATCTGACAAGGATGAATATCCCCAGCATTCTCTCAAAATTTAAGCGAAACCGCGCAAATACGCCTCAATTCGACGACCGCAGCAAGCAAATGGAGGTCGAATCTCTTGAAGATCGTCAGATGCTTTCGGCGGTTGACATTTATGCCGCCGGATCGACTGGCGAAGAGATCATGCAGGTCCTGGTAAATGATGAGGTCGCGGAGACCTTTGTCGTGGGTGGAGACTTTGATAACCGCGAATTTGAGAAGTTCTCGCTGCAGCTCCAGGATGATATCTCGGCAGACGATATCGGCATTCGGTTCACCAACGATGCGTGGAATCCATCAATCGGACTTGATCGCAATCTGCTTGTCGACAAGGTAATCGTCGACGGTGTTACGTATCACTCGGAACACTACAGCTCCAACATCAGTGCACTGTGGCTCAATGGTGGTATTCAGTCGGGCAACCTGCAAACGGAAATTCTGAACGTCAACGGACAGATTGATTATTCGTCTTCGGGTGCTCAACAGTTCAATCAATTGGACATTAATGCTCGTGGGGACACAGGAGATGAGATCCTTGAATTGTTGATCGATGATCAGCTGGTCAGCCAATGGCAACTTGGGACTGACTTCCAGACATTCAATTACGTTTCCAACAATGATATTGCGATCGAGAGTATTAAAGTTCGATTCAGCAATGATGCATATCTTCCTGCGTCCGGCTATGATTCGAATGTGACGGTGGGTAGCCTTCGATTTTTTGACCTTCAATCAACTGACACAATCACGGTCTTCGGAAACGAAAGCTCTGTTTACTCGACTGGCACATGGCTCGAAGCAGACGGAGTTGTTGCTGGTTATGGACGAGGCAACATTCTTCACGCAAATGGCTTTCTTGATTTCAGCCAAGTGAACGACAACGTGCTGGACGAAGCAGACATCGTTGTCAAATGGAACAAAGTCCTGAATGAAATTTTGATCGCGGATGATAAGCAGCAAAATCCAGGTTACGCCTCGCGTTCGATGGCGATTTTAAATCTGGCAATTCATGACGCCGTGGCCGCTGCGAACGGTTCCGACACCTTCTACAGCTATGATTCTTTACCGACTGGTAATGTCGACGCCAAACTCGCCGCATCTCACGCTGCGTACCTCGTGCTCGAATCGCTTTACAGTTCTCAAACAAGCCTACTTGATCAATACTGGAGCTACATCACTGGAGGCGTGCAGGACGCAGCCAGCCTGGCACTGGGTGATGCGATCGGTAATCAGATTATGTCAAAGCGAGCCAACGATGGTTGGGACTCGACCGTTGGCTATCAATATGGCGACGGCCCCGGAGCATTCAAAGCCGATCCACTGAATCCGGATGTACCAGCGTGGGGACCAGCGTGGGGTTCGGTTGACACTTTTGCCATTTCATCAGCCGCGTCTTACTTGCCCGCAACAACTCCTCCACTGGATAGTGCTCAATACGCCGCGTCATACAACGAAGTCAAGGAACTCGGCTCGGTCAACAGCAGCACTCGCACTGCTGACCAACTTGAGGCTGGAATCTTTTGGGCTTATGACCGAGTCGGTCTTGGAACCCCCATGACATTATTCAGCTCAGTGCTTGAAACAGTTTCCAGCCAGGAAAACAACAGCTTTGCGGATAACGTTAAGCTGTATGCCCAAGCGTCCGTTGCACTGGCAGACGCAGGCATTGTCGCATGGCAATCCAAATTTGATGAAGAATTCTGGCGGCCTGTCACAGCGATCCGCGACGGTGACATCGATGGCAATGATTTGACGATTGGCGACGCCTCATGGACCGCCATCGGGGCTCCTGATGGAAGTGGCAACGTCGTCGGATTCACTCCTCCGTTCCCAACTTATATCTCGGGCCACGCAACCTTTGGTGCCGCCTTGTTTGGAACGCTTCAGAATTTCTATGGCACCGATGACATTTCATTTACTCTGGAATCAAGAGAGTTGGAAATCCTGATTGCCGATCCGGCTCTAGAATCGCAATATGGGCTGAACCTCGATGATGCGAAACGAACATTCAATTCGTTCAGTGAAGCTCAGATCGAAAACGGGCGCAGCCGAGTCTATCTTGGAATTCACTTTGACTTTGACGACCTTGTAGGACAGGAAGTCGGTCAAGCGGTTGCGGCGTCGGTCGTTTCAGATTTTGTGGCGGCGGAAGATCAAACTTTGACTGTCAGAGCGTATGGATCTGAGCCCGGAGCTTTGTTCAACATTCTGGTCGATGGTGATATTCTCGCATCGTTCGAAGCAACTACCAGTTCATCCGATTTCGAATTCAGTTTGCCGCGGTATCTTGACCCTGCTGTTATTCAAATTGAATTCACTAACGATGAATACGTGGAAGGCAGTTTCGATCGCAACCTGATTGTCGAATACATTCAGGTCGGTGACGTTCAATATCAGATCGAT
The DNA here is from genome assembly GCA_964468915.1 of uncultured Pirellulaceae bacterium. Classification (GTDB taxonomy): domain Bacteria; phylum Planctomycetota; class Planctomycetia; order Pirellulales; family Pirellulaceae; genus Mariniblastus. Next base: position 208 of record CAYXWX010000126.1, on the reverse strand, counting down.
TCCATTGATGTCTTCTCAACGGGGACGTGGACCGCCCAAGACGGAATTGTTGATGGATTCGGTCGAGGAAATGCACTTCATATCAATGGTTACTTCCTGATCAACGTTTAGGCGAGCGGCGGAATGAAATCTACCATTCGATGGATGTGAATCTTTTAGAGCGCGTTTCGTTTAAGTCTAGCGGCTTTTCGATACTTTTCGCTCGGTT
>CAYXWX010000125.1:8161-10777 GCA_964468915.1 uncultured Pirellulaceae bacterium | reverse complement strand
TGTTGCACTCAAGCGAACAGTTTGTTGCACTCAAGCGAACAGTTGTTTCTGTTTCTCAAGGACCGTTTCCGGCGATTCACGGTTGCGTAGCCGGCCAAGGATTCTTCCTGCCGCAGCCATTCCGCTCAGAAAAGCGCCTTCGACTCTTGGGCCGCCCAGCCAATCGCCACAGCATCCAATCGTCATGTCATGGCTGAACAGTGTCCTTGCTTCGGTCGGCTCAACGGGAATAGCGTACCTCCAACGATGAGCCTGCAGATGCGCGGTTGGCTGAGCGGGAGAGCCAGATATTCGCCAGAATTCATCCAGCATTTCTGACGCGATTGTTTCCGCGTCGCGTTCGAGATTGTCAATGCTCCATTGAGCCGTTGCGTGCAGGACGATTCGGTCCGCCGATTTCGAATTTCGTTCTGGCTTCGAACTGTCTCTGGCAATCCAACTGAGCAACGAATCATGCGCAAACGCGCCTGCCCATGGAATCGGTTGATCGAGCGTCGATTCCAGCTGGACCATGGTCGCCCAAGAAGGGTTCATCTTGACCGCTTTGATTTGGGCGATCAGAGGCTTGAGCGCCGACTCCTGCGGAATGGCTTCCAGAAGTTTTGCGGTCTGAGGTGCGGGCGCGGAGAGGATCAATTGATCGAAAGGCCCGTGAACATTGTTGTTCGTGTCGTACAACTGCCATCTGCCAGAGGGCCCTCGATCGATTTTCGCAATCGTTGTCTGGAACTTGATCGGAATCTCTTGTGAAAGATACTCCACCACCGACCGCATTCCGGGGGTCCCAACGTACCGATCCACCGAGCCAGATTTAGGTTCCAGAACCCCGTCTTTCATCACCACGATGGACTGGCCGGCGTCAGGCCACCTGGCAACGATTCCCTGCTGCAACCACGATTCAACGTATCGAGCAAATCGCTCGTCTCGCGCGGTAAAATACTGGGCTCCGTGGTCAAAAACTGGCTGATCTTCGCGACGCCGGGTTGCCATCCGACCGCCAACCTTTCGACTCTTTTCAAAAACGCCTACGTCGACGCCATGGTCCTTCAGTGTTCGTGCCGCAATCACTCCAGACATGCCCGCTCCGACAACGGCAACTCGTGGATTGGGTGAAAACCTTACCGTTGCGACTTTTGATGCATACTCGACTGGATCGAGTCGGTCGGCATGAACATGGGTCGGGCGTGTTCGCACCGTACCAAAAACAGGCTGCTCCGGTTTGAAAGGCCTGTCAAACTGGCCAAGGCACCACAGCAGCCCGCCGTAAGAGGCAGGGTCTCGCCCATCAAGCGCGTAGCGATGGTTCAGGTCGATCATCGTTTTTAACGCGGTTTCGGGGTCGGCCGTCCAATTGAGAATCGCCTTCCCCCAAGTCATGCGAACGTTGTTGTGAAGCTCGCCATGCATCAACAATGACCGTTGTGCCGCGTTCCAAAGTTCGTCATCGGTTTGAGCACGAGCCAGTTGTTCCCAAGAGTAAACGACTGGTCGCAGATCGAGTGCGTGTTTCTGCAGCGTGTCCTGAGCCCACTGAGGTAGCGCGGACCATTGATCGTGATCATCGCGATCGAAACAAAAGTGATACGCTAACTCCCGCCAAATCAAAAGCTCGTCCAGATATTTTTCACCACCCTTTCCCGTTACGCTTGCCGCCTCACGAGCGATCCGCATTGGTGAAACCATCCCGTAATGCAGATAGGGCGACATGCGACTGACGCCGCCGATCAACGCGTTGTTGCGTTTGGATGCGTAGCCGCGAAGGCTCGATTTTTTGAACGAGTTCCACCTTCGGTACCCTGCCCCGGTTCCACCTTGCGTATCAACCACCGGACCGACTGAATGATCGATCTCACAACGCGCGACCAATTCGCTGATCGATTCCGATTCGAAGTCGATCGGTTCAAACGGAAGTTGTTTCAGATCGTAGCGTTTGGCTTGCTCGGAACATTCCGGCCACGATTGATGCAAACGTTCGTCGTACAAAGTTTCCGTTCTGTCACGAAACTGAAACGCTCGAGTGATCGCTTTTTGTGTCAGCTGCATCGGCACCACACACGCCGTGTCGACGCAAACGATCGGTGTTTCAATCTGGCTGGCGAGCGAATTCAAAAACTTGCGAGGAGGATCAACCGGCATATCTTCGGTGACAACGATCGCCGCTCGGTTGGCCAGATCGACCAGGTGTTTTGAATTGTCCTTGGGGGTCGCCAGATGAAAGGCGTAGCTGATCTGCAGGTCCGCCAATTGCTGCTGAACGTCGGCAGCCCCTTGCAGCATGAAGGTATGGTGACGATCCGACGCGTATTTATAGCGCTGTGACAGCCCGTGATAAACCAGCAACGGCAGGTCCAGCTGATTCGCGAGTTCAGTCGCCACATCAAGTGCCGGGTTCTCATCCGCGCGAACTGCGGTTCGCATCCAGTACAGAACCAGTTCTCCGGCGGGATTCTGCTGATCGGCCAGACTTCGCGTCCGCTCTTGCAGGTAGTTTGGCAGGTTTTTGATTGCTTTTTCGATCATCAGACGATAACCGACACTCGGGTGAGTATGCAACGAAGTGGGGTAGTTCTGATTTGTTGGTGCGGGGTCGGGAGACCCTCGCACAGCGTTAGTTCT
>CAYXWX010000125.1:0-8061 GCA_964468915.1 uncultured Pirellulaceae bacterium | reverse complement strand
TCTGATTAGGGTAGCCCTGTTGGTGCGGGGTCGGGAGACCCTCGCACAGCGTTAGCAGGGGTCGGGAGACCCTCGTACAGCGTTACCAGACACTTGTGCAGCGTTAGTTCTGATGTTGGTGCGGGGTCGGGAGACCCTCGCACAGCGTTGCCATCACCCTCGTGCAGCGTTACCAGACACTCGTGCAGCGTTACCAAACACTCGTGCAGCAGACACTCGTCGTGCAGCCTTGCCAGACACTTGCATAGCGTTGCCAGGCACTTGCACAGCGCTGGAGATTACTCAGCCCTCCCCGCGCGCTAGAACCGTTCCTCCAGCGGGTAGGTGACGCGACAGCAGACGCATGAAAGCACGTTATGGTTCCACGACCGGGAGTTCGACCGTGAGTGGTATTGGTGCTGCGACGGCCTGCGAGTTCAACTCGAATGTGACCATGGCAACGCCGGGGACGACGTCAGCGGGGACTCGAACCGAGCCCGAAAACAGGACGCCTCAGCAAAATTGATCCAAGTCGTATCGTTTGGTAATCGTTTGATCAGACGAAGTCGGAAACTCGATCGTTGCCGTCGGGATCAGCGCGCCGGGAACTACCGAGGTCAAATTACTGCAACGTGTTTTCTCACCTGATGCGTCGATGCATTCGGTTGGCGGAGTGGAAATCGCCAGCCGCAGATCAACGCTTGGGCCTGCCGAGGTAGGCAATGTAATCTCCGGATCGACAAACTCCATTTCCAACGGCCCGCCAAAATGAGCCCAGCCTCCGTTGATCGGTTCAGGATAGACCGTCACCATGCCCGCCTGTTGGAACGTGATGGTTTCAGCGTCGCGGGTGTTTTCAACTTCCACTCTCAACATAATTTGCTGTGGCATGGTTTTTGAAACACTGTCAGGGCTCAGGCCGAGGATTGCTTTCAACAAGCGATAGCGGCAGGTCCCGTCTTCAGATATCAATTCAAACGAACTTCCTGCATGCGTGAATTTCTCGGAACGCTCGGGAAGCTGATTTTCGTTTTGATCGAAGTAGATTTCTGTTCCCAGCACGATGAAGCGAGCAGTCAAGCGTGCGTCGAGTGACTGGGTGGAATACGCGGCGTCGCTCACGGCTGAGCTTTTGGTGACCGCAACTTCGGGCGTTTCGCCGAATACAGCAAAACCGTATTGCGGAACCTCTGTCTGATTCAACGCGCGAATCCCCAGCGTCAGCCCGACGGCCAGTAGGAAAATCAGAATGATTATCGGGCGATTCAAGTGAAGCTTCGTTGAAGGTGGATGCGTTGATTCGAGTCACGCGAAATGCAAAACTCAATCGTAAGTTCGAATTATGACGTCAGCCGCGACGCGGAACGGATAAACTTCAAACCAAACGCAGAATAATCTGCCATTGTGTTAACTATTTCGCTAACTCTGGTCATTCGAGGAGGCTGACTTGGTATTCAGAAGGCGGTTGTACAAACGTTGATAAGCCTCGGACATGGATTTGACCGAATACCGACCGCGGACGAAGTCCTGCCCCTGCCGGCTGAGTTGATCAGCTGATCGGGTTTGCTCGATCAGATACTTTGTCCAGCGAGCGAACTCATCTCGAGCGCCAAAATTGACCGCGAAGCCAGTTTCCTGATGCCGGATCATATCGCGAGTGCCCTCGCCCAGCACGGAAATGGCGGGTGTGCCCGCGGCCATCGAGTTCAACATCGGCGTCGCCAATGGCAAATTCAGGTTGGCGTTCCAGTAGACATCAGAACCTGCCAACACATCATTGGCGGTCAACTCGGACGGCGTGGAATCCAGGATGTGAACGTGGCTTGCCGCCTCTGTTTGTGATGCGAATTTTCTCAGGCGCGTTTTCTGTTTCCCTCGTCCGACGATCAGCAGGTGAAAATCATCTCGAATGCAGGTCAGCAAATCGGTTGCCCACACGAGATCTTTCAATCGAAATCGCGGCTGCAGGGGCGCGAACGCGGTCGCAAGAAAGATCGAATCGGGGAGTTTCAGGAAATTCGTCAGGTTTCGTTTTGCAACGATGCGATTCGTTGTTCCATCGATCGAAACGGCCGGTGGAATCACGTTGATTTCATCCGCTGGGTAGCCATGATCCGTCACATGGTTGATCAGACTTTCGTGAGGGACCACAGCCTCGCCCTGGACGGGAACGATTCGGTTTCGAATCATTTGACGAATGTGACTATGAGGCATTCCGGTTCCGGTGATTGTTTCGACGAGGCCAATCGATCTCGAACCGAGGAAGCGCTTTGCCCACGCAATTTCGAATCGCGCGTTTGCATCCCACGAGTGAATGACGTCCGGTTGCAGTTGATGGATCAGGTTTCGCAGCGTGTTGGCGAGTGCGACCGCGTGATAGGACGGGCGGCGTCGTTCTTGAATTCTTCCGATACCAAGTGAGTGAACGTGGATATCTGGCAGGATCGCGACGGACCCAACGGGATCGCAAATGGCAGCGACGTGAACGTCAAACCCGTTTCGGGCCATCGTGGAACTCAACGACCGCAGCTGAGATGAATCAGTGGGAAGCTGGAGGGACGGCGTGATGAACAGGATGCGACGTTTCACGGTTGTGGATCAAAAGTTGAGTCGATGAAGCATCGTGAGTGAGTCTGCGATGCTCGATTGCCAGGCATATCAGTCTACTGCAGAAAGTCGTTGCTCCGCACCAGAAGCGAAGTTTTTCATGAAACCGGTCATGATTTTCTCAGGTTCAAAACGAGTTCGATTTGCAACATGCCCGGCTTTTCCAAGCCGCTGTCGCAGCTCTGGCTGGCTGAGCGGCTCAATCATGCGATCGGCGAACGCGAGCGTTTGTTGGCTGTCGGCGATCAATCCCGTCCGGCCATGCTGAATCAAACCATCGTGCTGGCTTTCCGGCCCGGCGAGGCAGCAGATGCCCGAAAGAAGTGCCTCGGCAAGTCGACTGTCGTAGCCGGTGTGTCTGAGTGGATGAACATATAAATCGGCGGCGAGCAGCACTTCGGAAAGTTCGTCAAAAAAGCCAGGCATGATGACCGAATAAACCAGCTCCAGTTCATTGATCTCTTCCCAGACCCGTTTCCCCGACGGACCGTCGCCGAGAATCCATAATCGCCCTTTCGGAAATTGATGAAGTACCGACGGCCACGCTCGTACCAGATCCAGTACTCCTGAATCCTGGTTCAACGGCGCCGCGCAAACGACCAGCGGTTGATCGGTTTCGATGGATAGCACGGGATGTGCATCGCTAAGTGCATTTCGCGCGGCGCTTTGACGGGCGAGCGTGCGTTGGTCGGGATCGGATGAATCTACCAAGTCGGGAACAATTTGAATTTTGCTGCCGCAGCCAGGGATTCGGCGTTCCAGTTCGTCACCCGTTCTGCGGCAATCGACCAGAATCGACGAAGCCATTTCAAAAACCTGCGTTTGCCTTGCGGCGGCATTCGATTTCGCGCGAGGCTGATCCAGCCAATGGCTATCGATTCGGACAACCAGTGGAACCTGATCAGCAAACGCTTTCGCCGCGGTCCATGTTTCGTCGTCAGCCCCAAAGGCCAGAATGCCATCCGGTTGAAAATCAACGATGTGCCTGGACAGCGGGCGAGTGGCACGAAACGATGGCCATGGACCGCCTCCCGATTTCGGAAGCCGGCGGACGGGAACCTCGCCAAAGTGGAGGCTTTTGGGCCAGGCTTTCTCCCAGCAGACGGTAAAAATTTCGACCGTGTGCCCTGCCCTCTGCATCACTTGAGCCAGCCTGCCAATGGCAAGTTCCGAAGCACCCGAAACCGGCCAGAATCGTCGCGTGATGATGGCAAGTCGGCGAGGCTTGGACGGCCAGTGGTCAGGTTCTGTGGCAGACTCAGTTTCCATGGTCCAGGAGGCGAGTGTAGGTTGGCTTCAACTTGAATCAGAAAGTCGTTCAAGTTTCTGATCAGGTGCCTGGCAGATCAGCGGGTTCAAGACAGGCAAGGAACGGCAGGTTTCGGTATTCGTCGTTGTAGTCGAGTCCGTAGCCGACGACGAATTCGTCTGGGATATCGAACGCAACGAATTCGGGTTTCCAGTCGACTTCCTGGCATCCCGTTTTCAACAACAGGACGGCAGACTTCAGACTGGTGGGGCCGAGGTCGTTCATCAATTGAGTGACTTCTGCCAAAGTGTGACCCGTATCGAAAATGTCATCGATCAGCAGCACGTCCCGACCCGTGATGTCCAACATCATATCCGAATTGATGGTCAATCGGCCTCGTTCGGACCCTTGGTAGCTGCTGGTTTGAACCACTCCGACTCGCATTGGCATCTGAAGCTTGCGAATCAGATCCGCCATCAACACGACGCTTCCGGTCAAAACGCCGACGATGGTCAGCGGAGTGTTCCCATAAGCTTCGTTGATTTGTCTGGCCAGGTCTTCAACGCCAGCGTTCAGCTGTTGTTCATCAAGTAAAGTTTTCACGGCACTTTCGAATGATTGAGGTGATTGAACTGGAATCGTATAGAACGAAACGTTTGTGGATGAAAGAGATCAGGATTCTTTGCACGAGTCCATGCGATCGTGCGTCATTTGAATGGCTCGCAGCAGCCCGCGAGCTTTGTTCAGCGTCTCTTCGTATTCGCTGGTGGGATTGCTGTCAGCAACAATGCCCGCGCCAGCCTGAACGAATGCGGTGTCGCCCTTGATGACCATTGTCCTCAAGGCGATGCAGGTGTCCATGTTGCCCGAGTAATCAATGTAACCGACGGCTCCCGCGTAGGGGCCTCGGCGATGCGGTTCGAATTCGTCAATGATCTCCATCGCTCGTACTTTGGGGGCTCCGGACACCGTGCCGGCGGGCAGGCTGGCCATCAACGCGTCGAATTCGTCCGCGTTTTCACGCAGCTGGCCTGTGACGGTAGACGAGATATGCATCACATGGCTGTAACGCTCGACAATCATCACGTCCGGGATTCTGATCGAACCATACTGGGCGACGCGGCCGACATCGTTTCGTCCCAGGTCGACCAGCATCACGTGTTCGGCGCGTTCTTTTTCGTCGGCCAGCAGTTCTGCCTCAAGAGCGTCGTCCTCTTCGGGTGTGGCACCGCGTCGTCGAGTGCCCGCCAATGGGCGAACGGTCATCTCGTTGTCGACCACGCGGCACATGATTTCGGGTGAGCTTCCGACCAGCGTGGTGTCGCCACTGCGAACGAAAAACATGAACGGGCTGGGGTTCAGGATGCGCAGGGATCGATAAATTTCGAATGGATCGCAATCGATTTTCAGTTGCAGTCGCTGACTGAGCACCACCTGAAAAATATCACCCGCTTTGATGTACTCGATACAATCCAGCACCGCCTGTTCGAACTGTTCTTGCGTGAAGTTCGATTCGAAACCGTCGGGGTCTTTGTCTGGAAGCGTTGCATCGACGCAAGCAGATCCTTCGTCGGGTTGATTCAATTGCCGAATCAAGTTTTCAAGTCGCTCGCACGCATCTGTGTGAGCAGCCTCGGCGGAATCGAACTTGGTTGGCCATGCGAGTGCAATGGCGGTGATGGTTTTCGTGATGTGATCAAAAACCAGCATCGAATCGTAAAACGCAAATGACAGGTCGGCCAGTTCGCGATCGTCCTGCGGTGCGTTGGGCAGAGATTCGACGTAACGGACAACATCGTAACCCGCGTAGCCGATTGCGCCGCCGGTGAACGGAGGAAGCCCCGGAATGTCGGCCACTCGCACGCTGCTCATGAACTTGCGAAGGACGTCCAGCGGATTCGGCGATTCAAATTCCTCGGTTTTGGTTTGGCCGTTTCTTTCAACTTCTTGAACGGTGACTCGATTGGCGAATGCGGACACCTCTTTTGTGGGGCTTGCCGCCAGGAAACTATAGCGTCCGACGTTGTCGCCACCGACCACGCTTTCGAACAGGCACGCGGTTGCTCCGTCGTCAATTTTCTGAAAAGCGGAAACGGGCGTCAGTGAATCGGAGATCAGTCGGCGAAAGACAGGAATCGCGTCATGATCGTCCGCTAGCTGGCAGAATTTTTTCAGATCAGGAAGAACGGCCATGAAAGTCGAAATGTGGTCGGTGGAAAGTCGTGAAAAACGGCGGGTAAGCAAGCGGTTGCTCGAAGGCGTCCAATCGACACCAGTGTCGACAACCTTGTAAGGCTCGATGGGCCAAGATAAAATTCGACCGACGACCCATCAAGTAATCTCGGTCGGGCGATCCGATCGGGAAATCATATCATGAAATGCCAAAAGTGTGAGAAGCCTGCCACGTTCCACATCACTGACCTGACTGGCGACGAATTGCTCTCGCTTCATCTGTGTCCCGAATGTGCCAAAGAGTATTTGCAGACGGAAGACAAGGAAGAACCGGCCGCGCCAACCATGACAGGGATGCTCAACCAGCAGTTGAAGCTGGAGCAGACTGCCGAGGATCTGAAGGCGCTCGATTCGAAGAAATGTCCGATCTGTGGGATTTCGTTTTACGAGTTTCGCCATGCCGGGCGGCTGGGGTGCCCTCATGACTATGTTTTCTTTGGCGAAGAACTGGATCCGCTGCTGGTGAACGTTCATGGTCAGAGCGAACACACCGGCAAAGAACCCAAGCGTGGCGTCCGTGATGCCAAGTCTCAAACGGAACTGATTCGCTTACGTCGCGAAATGCGAGAAGTGATCGAGCAGGAAGATTACGAACGCGCCACTGAAATTCGAGACCAGATTCGCCAGATCGAAGGCGAGGGTCAAAGTGGTTGATGCTATTGCCAGATTTGACAGCTTTGATCCCCGGGAGTCCTCATGCTGATTGATGACATGGCCAGCCGCTGCGGAGAGTGGCTGCGGGGGAGCGGTCCGGAGTCCGATATCGTGATGAGTAGCCGCATTCGGCTGGCTCGAAATCTGGCCGACTACCCGTTCATTCAGCGTTGCACCGATATTGATCGCGCGAACATCGAATCCACCGTGCGTGAGCGATTGGAACGTAGTGATGACCTGAATGATCTGACCTTTATCAATGTTGCTGATCTGGAGGTGCTTGATCGGCAGTTTCTGGTCGAGCGTCAATTGATCAGCCGCGAACACGCGAACTCGGACGGTGCCAGGGCCGTTGCGATCGACAGTGACGAAGGCTGCAGCCTGATGGTCAACGAAGAAGATCACTTGCGCATTCAGGTAATGAAAAGTGGATTCGACCTGGAAGGCGCGTGGGAGCAGATCAATCGCCTGGACGATTCGATTGAGGAACATCTGACGTACGCGTTCAATCCCAAGTTGGGTTACCTGACGGCGTGTCCCACCAATGTTGGCACGGGAATGCGAGTCAGTGTGCTGGTGCACTTGCCTGCCCTCGTGATCACGAAGCAGATTGAGAAAGTTTTTCGCAGCTTACAGCGAATCAATCTGGTCGTTCGTGGTTTGTACGGCGAAGGCTCGCAGGCGATGGGGGACTTTTATCAAGTCAGCAATCAAGTCACGCTTGGAAAAACCGAAGCGGAACTGGTGCAGCAGGTGGGCGATGTGGTTCCTGTGGTCATCGACTACGAGCGGAAAGCGCGTGATTTTCTGATCAATGAACAGCAGAATGATTTGTTCGATCGAGTCAGCCGAGCCTATGGAACCCTGCAGAACGCTCGTCAGATCAGCAGCGAGGAAACCATGTTCTTGCTGTCGCGAGTCCGGATGGGGATCAATCTGGGGCTGATCGGAGATCTCGAAATCCCCAAAATTAATCAACTGTTCATCCATACTCAGCCCGCTCATCTGCAGAAGCTGTATCAATCAGCACTCGACACGGACGAGCGAAATGTCGAGCGAGCCAAGTATCTGAAGGGGCAGCTGAAGCTCAGCCGTGAAGGCGACCCGGATCAAAATTGAGCGTGAATCTTCGGATAACTCTTCTGAAAACTCGTGATTTCCCGCTGCCACGCGGGACCAGATCGTGGCTATCAGGTGAGAGGGTTGTTAGAGTACGGATGGTTGTACGGTACGCTGTAATCTGGCGGCGTGGTGTCCTGCCAGCCTAGTGCTTTGTTCCAGCTCATTTTTAGGGTTGTTACTTGCGGAGGGTCTCGTTTTATTTTTTGCTTTTGAGGCTC
>CAYXWX010000124.1:0-10831 GCA_964468915.1 uncultured Pirellulaceae bacterium | reverse complement strand
ACCTGCGACACCAGCTTTAGGAAAGCTGTGCTCTATCCCCTGAGCTACGGGGGCGATACCAATTCTCTGATCGGCAATGATGGACTCAGTTGCGTTGCCTGACCAGCGGTGTTCTGCCTCCTGAACTTTGAACGGCACGCAACCATGCAACCGATGGCGAATAACAGTCAAATGAGTTTACCAGCGTCGTCACTCCTGGGCTATCCGCAGCACAACTTCAAAAAAGAAGTGTTTTGCCAATTCGGTTGAACTGTTTCGAGAATCTGCTGAATGAAAAGGATGCCAGCTTGATTGACGTTCTGGAAACAGGTCGCAAAGACTGACCTCAAGAAGACAAAAGTGGCTGCTAAAGTTATGCTTTTCGTTTTGCCGCAGTCTAGAGTCTGACCGGATTTTGACATCCACAAATTTACATAGACGAGACGCTAAATGTTCCTGAAACTCGGTAAGCGGTTCATGGCTGTCATTGTGGTCTTCATGCTATACCCTGCACACACAATCGCTGAACATCCAGAATCTGCACAAGCTGACCCTGTCCCCTGGAATCAATGGCGAGGCCCGAACCGGGACGGTCTGTTGCCAGATAGAACCAAATGGCCTGATTCAATCGATTCGAATCGAGTTTCAGAGTTATGGCGATTTCCGCTCGGACCCAGCTACAGTGGTCCACTTGTGGTTGGTGATCGTGTGTATGTGACCGAAACGGTCGACAAGAAAGATGAACGCGTTCGATGCATTGATCGCACTACCGCTGACGAAATCTGGTCACAGTCATGGAAAGGTGCGATGCGAGTGCCATTCTTTGCGGCCGCAAACGGCAGTTGGATTCGATCCACTCCGGCCCTCTCCAACGGCCGCTTGTTTGTCGCGGGAATTCGTGGCCTATTGGTTTGCCTGGATGAAAACGATGGATCAGAAATTTGGAGAAAAGACTTTCCGGTAGAAATGAGTGCGCCGATCCCGCAGTTTGGATGTGTTTGCTCGCCGCTGGTGGATGGCAACTTCGTTTACATGCAGGCCGGTGGAGCCATGCACAAGCTTGACCAGGCGACCGGCAAGTCGATCTGGAAATCCGCGCTTGATGGCCAAGGCAAGAATAGCAGTGTTTTTTCCTCGCCAACGATTGAAACGATTGGCGGCGTTCGACAGCTGGTCGTCCAGGGCCGAACGGAATTGATGGGGATCGACCTGGACAGCGGCACGGTTCTTTGGTCAAAAACAGTCCCCGCTTTCCGTGGAATGAGCATTATCACGCCGACTTTCTTTGAAGATCAGTTCCTGATCAGCAACTATCGCCATCCAACAAAAATGCTTGCGATCGAAAAGGCGGGTAAGCAATACTCGGTAAGCGAACGTTGGCAACTCAAGTCGCGTGGATACATGACTTCGCCGGTGATCGTCGACGGTCACGCTTACTTGTTGCTGCAGAATGAGCGGTTTACCTGCATTGATTTGCGGACCGGTAAGGAAAACTGGGTCAGTGATCGCGAAACGAAATACGCGAGCCTGATTTCAAACGGAGACAAGATTCTGGCTCTCACGGCAGACGGTTATCTGGTGATGCTCAAGTCGAATCCGGAAAAATATGAAGAGCTTGGGCGATGTAAGGTCGGCAGCAACTCGTGGGCACATCTGGCCATTTATGGTGACCAGCTGTTCGTTCGGAACATCGACGCACTAATTGCTTTAAGTTGGAAGTAAACAAGCAATTGATGCGGCGGGCTCGAATCAGTTCACACTCTGAGCTTGATCTTCCATCATGCTTCTCGCTTCTTTTGCAGCGACCTTCCAATTTTCGGCGCGGGCGTTCGAGATAATGGCTTCCAACCATTTTCGCTCGTGACCGGGCAGTTGGTCGCCGGATGAATCGTCGAGCAGATTCTGGATTTTGTCCAATCGTTGCTCACTTTTTGCCAGACACGCTCCGTAGATCGCTTTCGAGAATTCGTACGTCTGTTGACTGACTTCTCCGTATCCTTGATTCATCCATAGATACCCCCAAACTACCAGGATGGCTGCAAGAAGAAACAAGCCACTCGATTTTACCTGATTGTCACTCATTTCCACTCTCCTGGAATTTCGGCCTCGTTCATGCTGCTTAATTCAGCCCAAGTGAGCAGGTCAACATCCTCCGAGATAAAATGAACCGAGCCGTCGCCCATGCAAACGTTTCCGCCGCCCGCATGTTCGGAGTACATCTGCCCTACGTGATAGGTGGGGAAATTCACAGGATGAATGATCGGAGCTCCAGTGATGTCCAGTTCACCTCCCGATGGGCCCATGTGATACAAAACCAGCGTTGCCTCGCCGTCAGGACCATTGTCGGGCGATTCGATTCGAGGATGAACGATGGCGCCGGGGACAACACCGACCCACGTCTTATCGCTCAGCTTGGAAGAATGCTCGCCCAGAAAAATCGTGCTGGTCGTTCCGTCGGTCACTTCCGACATACGAGTCTCTGAGTTTCGGTAGAATGGTCCATCGGCAACACGCGACACGTCACCACTAATTCGAACGGTTGTCGTCGTCGACGTGTAAATGTCTGTGAAAATCGTTCCGTCGATGTCAGCACCTGCTTCAGGGCCCCAGGCCGATTCCTGTCCGTGGCTTGCAACGTAATGAGAGCGTCCAAGTAACAGATCAGTGTTTCCGTCAGGCGAATATGGGGCGTTGCTTTCGTCAACGACCGTCAGCGGTTGGTCATCCCCTGAAGCGGATGGACAAAGTAGCGAAGGAACCTGAGTCTGAATGACCTGACGGTGTCGCTCAGCCCAAATGGGCTGCTTGAAATCGATCTGGTTGTGGATGTTGCCACCTTCCATAAACGGAAGCAAGTGAGCGGACCAACCCCAACCGGGTGCCGCGTTCCACGTCTCGGGATTGATAAAGACGCCTGATGGAACATTGCCATCCGAAGTCGGAGTCGAAGAAAACCCCGGCGGGAAGTGTCGATTGGCACTTTCATAGTTATGCAGGGCCAACCCAAGCTGCCGCATGTTGTTCGAGCACGATGTTCGCTGAGCCGCCCCGCGCACCTGTTGAACGGCAGGAAGCAGCATCCCGACAAGAATACCGATGATCGCGATTACCACCAGCAATTCGACCAAAGTGAAAGCAAGTCGATGACGCATTCGGACGGGAAAGTTACTCATATCATTACGCGAAAAATTGAGGCGATTCAAATTGTAGCATGTGCTACGGATCGAAATGTAGCACTTGCTACGGACCGTGTCAAGTGTATACTTCCCCGTCCGAAGTTCTGGGGAAATCCATGAAAGATTCAGTCAAGGCACGCTCGGTGCCTTTCTCGAAAACCCGCAAGCACCACGCCAACGAAACGGCGGAAGATTACGTCGAGGCGGTGTCCGATATCATCGCCGACACAGGAGAATGTCGCGTGCTGGATCTGGCGCGGCATTTCAATGTCAGTCACGTAACCGTTTCACGCATCGTTAAACGGTTACAGGGCGAGAAATTGCTTGACTCGGCGCCGTATCGTCCGATCGAGCTGACATCCAAGGGGAAACGCCTGGCCAATCGGGTCCGCGAACGGCACGAAATTGTGCTTAAGTTTCTGCTCGCGATTGGCGTCGATCAATCCACCGCTGAGATCGACAGCGAAGGCATGGAACATCATGTCAGCGACGTGACATTGCATGCGATGGAGAAATTCTTGACGAAGCGATAGAGAATCTGCTGAACTTGATGGGTGGAAACGTGTTCTTTTCTTCGGCAAATCGAGCGTACTAGAGCGCAATTTCAGATTATCGATCGCAATCACTTCAACACCTCCGTTCGAAGATGCGGTCAATTCCTGTTCCAGCCAGCGATCACGCGCTGCAATTCCAATTCGGAAGAGAGCGGAACGCATCCGTAATCCTGGACTTCTTTGTCCCTGAATCAACACACCGGTGCATCAAAGGAGCGGAATACACTCGCCGATAGACTGACTGCTTCAATGATCAGCGTCCGCTTCTGCCAACCGCCTCAGGTAAAGCTGTTCAAAATGCGCGGCGCCTTGTCCGTCAACAAACAGCTGAATGATGGGTTGGCTGGATACTTTGCCGTTTTGCACGGCCTTTGGGACTCTTCCCAACAGTTCGGAATTTAACATCACACGCCAGTGATCGGGTTGCGATTCAATTTGGAACAGGTGATAACCGAAAGTGTCTTCACCGAATTTCTCCAGTTCGAGCAAGCCTGTTTCTCTTCCGTCGTAGATCAACTGGGATTGGTTACGTGAAATCAGAGTTTCAAACACAGTATTCCCGGGTGTGGCAATCCAACGAAATCCGATACGGTTCGACTCGTTGTGGCGAAAACCGCAGCTAAATCCAAAAAATTCCATTGGCTTGCCATCAGCATCAACACATTTCAGATCTCGAGTTCCATTGGTTCCAGCGAGCACGCTCTCGCCTTCTTTCCCATGTGCCAACTCCCAGAAACCCGAAAACTTTTGCCGTGGATCGACGTCCGTGCCGTTGAACAAGAATACAGGCGGTCCTGTAAAAGATGTCAGTCTGACGTGTGGCACGGCTGCATCTAACCCAACTCGCGGGCCGGGCGTTTTGTTTGAAAACAGAAATGCCCCGACAAGCAAAGACACAACCGCAGTTACAACAGCAACTCGGATCAGCCACTTTCGAAAATCAACTGCCTCGGTTGTATTCTGAGCGTTTGAGGAAAAGTCTTCATCGATAAATTCGCTTTCAGCTTCGGCGCTACTGAAGTCAGCGACGCTCCCAACAAACGTTACGTCAGCTGCTGTTGAAAAAGCGGAATCGTCGACTTCAAACTGTTCGGCTTGAACAAGACTGGAATTCTGTAACTCGGAAACGACGGACTCGACTTCCGCCACCACCTCTTCGTAACTTTGGATCCTGTGCTCACGTTCATAACGGCACATCCGTTTCAGCAAATCGAATCCACGACGCGAAATGCCTTCGGCAGGCTCAGCAAGCCATTGATCTTCAAACTTGACCTTGTTGGTCATCACCTCCATAGGGCTATCACCAGGAAAAGGTGGTTCTCCTTTGATCAAATTCCAGATCGTGATCCCAATCGCATAGATATCGCTCAGATGATCGACATCACCCGACCTGATTTGTTCGGGAGGCATGTAAAACGGTGTTCCGCTGACCGAGTTTTCATTCGAGATTGATGGCCGATCGTGGTTATCTTTAAATCGAGCCAACCCAAAATCCGTAACCTTTACAAATGGGACGTTCTTCGGGAGTCTTGTGCCGCTGGGTGGCGAGGTCAGGATCAAATTCCCTGGCTTGATATCTCGGTGAGTGATCCCGGATTCGCTTGCCTGCCGCAGCGCATGACAGACTTGAAGACCAATGTGCCACGCAACGGACTCTGGTAGTTTCTCATTTTGTTGAAGGTGTTTTTCAGCGTCGATACCATCAACAAACTCCATCACCAGGTAGGTTTGGCCCGCATGCGTACCGAAATCGAATGCGGAAACGATATTGGGATGGCGCAACTGGCCGATAATCTGCGCCTCGCGTTCAAAACGTTTCGAGGCTTGTGCACTTCGCGTCGCGTGATGTTTGATTGTCTTGATCGCAACGACACGATCCAACTTTAACTGGGTTGCTCGGTAGACGACGCCAATTCCGCCTTGTCCAATCAGTCCATCAATCCGGTAACCAGGGACGGCCGAAAGTGGTTTGGAGAAGACGTTCAGAATGTCAAGCTGTTGCCGATTCAAGAAGCCGCGGCGAATCGCAATATCGGTTGCCTGAACATTTGTTTCAGATTTTTCCCGATCGATTATCTGCAACTGAGATGTCGTCAGAAATCCGAGTTTCATGGCTGCTTGAATCGTATTGTCAGCCCTGGTTGCGGACATTCATCTGCCTTGCACGGTCCTATTTTCGAAGATCATCCAGCTTTGTGAGCATCGCTTTGATTGATGGGCGGTCGGCCGACCTGTCCGCGCCGACGTACGCAAATTGTACACCCCCGTTCCTGTCTATCAGGTAGGTCGATGGATGTGCGTGCATGCTGTGAATGTCGAAATAGTCGGTTGCGGTAAAATCTCTATCCAAAACAATCGGAAAGGGGACTCGGTCGACCTGCTGCTTTTCTTTTTTCAAAGCCGCAGTTACAAACTTGTCCACATGCTCGTCCGGTCCCGGGTAAACAACAATCACTTCACAATCTCGCTTCACAAACTCCTGATAGTTCGCGACCAGTCGAGAAGTCTGAGTGGTGCAAAACGGGCACAGCGTGCCGTCAAAGCCCTGTGTGAAAACAAGAACAACGTATTTTTGTCCGATGAAATCCGACAGCTTGAGCGTCTGGCCGTTTTTCGAGGTGAATTCGAGCTCTTTCACGCTTTGCGGGATCGGGACGTTGGATTCGATTTGATCTTTGAACCGAACGCCATTAAAAGCAGGAACACTTGTTTCTCTTTTCCCGGCCATCTCAGATGAAGCGTTCCGGGAATGAGAATTTTCCAAGCTGCCGGATGAAAACGGGTTCTCAGTTTCGGGACTGCTGCATCCAACTAAAACCAAAAGCAAAACTGTCGTCACAAAAATGTTCTTCATCAGATAGTTTCGCATCGATTGCCTGGTGCTTTGTTCCAACTCATTTTTTGAGTTGTTATTTGCGGAGGATCTCGTTTAATTTTTTGCTTTTGAGGCTCACGGAATGATGATTCGGTCGGTCAACCTTAATCTTCAGTTGGGACAAAGCACAAGTAAGTGAGCCGTAGACAGTATAAAGAAAATCGCGTCGATCGCACTCATACGGAGGCAGATGTTCTGATTTTGCGTTTCTGTGGCAAGCACTTGAATCGCACCAAATAAAGAGAACGGCAAAACTCTGTTTGCGTTCGATTCTCCAGCATTTACGCGAAATCCATCAAAACGAAAGCGATCTGTTTGTGAAAGAGCGTACTTGACATTGGTTCATTGTTTGCGGTACTCGCTGGGCGTCTGACGCATGATTCGTTGAAAGCTGCGACTGAAATGGGCATGATCATAGAATCCGCACGCCAATGCGACTTGAGAAATCGTCTTGTCTGTTTCCAGCAGCATCGACGCTGCGTGCTCGACTCGAACACGCAACAAATATTGACGGGGCGATGCATTGAAGGCTCGACGAAAACGTCGTTCAAAGTGACTGACCGATAGCCCTGCCATGTCCGCTAGTTCAGACGAAGACAAACGGTCCGCGAAATTGTCATGCAGGTGAGCGATCACTTTGGCGAATGCGTCGGCCGTGCCGGAAGTCGATTGAATCTGTTCTACCGATCGTGAGAAACCGGCAACACCAATCACTTTTCCGTCGGCACTTCGAAGCGGGATCTTGCTGGTCATCACCAGACGTGGAGATCCCGCATACTCAGGCGCACTTTCTACTCGATCCACGATGGCTTCCCCTGACTTCATCACCGCCAGATCGTCCGCACGGTACTCATCCGCACGTGACTTCGGAAAAAAGTCATGGTCCGTCTTGCCGAAAGCTTCCTCTTGGCAGCTGACCCCGCAGTACTGGCAGCCTTTACGGTTGAGTGCAATGAATCGGCCTCGCCGATCTTTGACAAAAAACGATACGTTAGGCATGAACTCGAACAACCCGAACACTTGATCGATCAAGCCAAGCTGGCGCAAAAACGATTTTCGGGAACTTGCGCCTGTATTTTTCATGCTTCGAATTTACGCAAAAATGACGATACCGTGCAAGACTCGGTTTCGAGCCGATGCCATAATTCGACAAAGAAAACCCTGGTTTGGCGACGCAAATTGGCCACGTAAACCGAGCATCCTCCAATGCCTTTAAGCATGTCTGATCTTCAATTTTCAAAGCACTGTTTCGTTCTGTTCGCGATTGCATTGTTCGGCAGCACGGGCGTCGCGGACGAGCCGGAGATCGATTTCAATCGCGACGTCCGTCCTATCCTTTCTGACAAATGTTATTTTTGCCATGGTCCCGACGAAGAAAACAACAAAGCAGGTCTGCGTCTGGATGTTCGCGAGGAAGCGATTGACTACATCGAATCGGGCGAACTGCTAAATCGAATTCACGAAGACGACGAAGAGGTTGTCATGCCTCCGCCTGAGTCCAATCTGACGCTGACAGGAAAGGACAAGGCGATTCTTGAAAAGTGGATCGAGCAAGGCGCCAAGTACGAACCGCACTGGGCTTTTCAATTGTTGCCCGCGTCGGTTGACGTGCCGGCAACGAAGGACGACGCATGGCCGCGCGAAACGCTTGACCGTTTCGTGCTGTCAAAAATCGAGCAGCAAGGGTTTGCGCCCAGCAAAGAAGCGCCGCCCGAGCGCTGGTTGCGACGGGTCACTCTGGACCTGACAGGTTTGCCTCCAACTCGACAGGAAACGAACGAGTTCGCGGAATTGATCAGATCCGCAGGGGATGATAAAACCAAAAAGCAACGTGCGTTCGAGTCCGTTGTGCAGCGGCTGTTGTCGTCACCTGCATTCGGCGAGCACATGGCGATTGCGTGGTTGGACTCAGCACGGTACGCCGATTCTTACGGGTATCAGTCGGACAAGCTGAATACTCAGTGGCCCTATCGTGATTGGGTTATCAAAGCGTTTAACGATAACCTGCCATACGACAAGTTTCTGACTTGGCAACTGGCGGGTGATCTGATGAAATCGCCGACGGTCGAACAAAAGCTGGCGACTGCCTTCAATCGAATTCACCGCCTGAACAACGAGGGCGGTGCAGTTTTTGAAGAATGGCGAATTGAAAACGTAGCCGATCGTGTCCACACCTTCGGCACTGCGGTGCTGGGTTTGACGATGGAGTGCTGCCGTTGTCACGACCACAAGTACGATCCCATTCCAATGCGAGACTACTACTCGCTGGGGGCGTTTTTCAATTCCATCGATGAAAGCGGCGTCTACGACCGAACAGAGAAGGTGCCGTGCCCATCGATCCTGCTGCCGACCCCCGAACAAGCTGAAAGCCTTCAGCAACAACAGCAGTCGCTGGTTCAGGCAGAAAACACTTACGTGGATCAACTCGACCAGGCAAAAATCCGCTGGGAAAAATGGCAGCACTCGGTGGATGCCGACACGCTGTCGATTCCGGACCTGCGAATGGCTTTGTCGTTTGATCGAGACTACGACAAATCACTCAAGTCGTTCTACAAACCATCGGAACTTGATCGAGCGTGGTGCCAGATGGTTCCAAAAGTCGACGTTGTGGATTGCCATGTTCCTCGGATGGCTCATGATCACGCGGATCAGCCTGCATCCGAAACGCCCCGCAAAGCGTTGAAACTGGACGGAGAACGTGGGATCACGACGGTGGACATCGAACCGTTTGATCGGTGGACACCGTTCACGGTCGTCATCACGTTGAAAGAAACGAAACGAGTTCCCGATCGTAGTCTGATCGCTCATCACACTCGCGGAACTGACTGTGGTTACAACGGTTGGGATCTGACCATCGTTGATGGGCACCTTGAATCTCGAATGTATCGAGTCTGGCCAGGTAACGCGATTGGAGTTCGAACGGTTGATGCGATTCCCGCCGATCAATGGCATCAGATTTCCGCCACATACGATGGCTCATCAGACGCTGCAGGTTTGAAGCTGTGGTTGAACGGCGAGCCTCTCGAAACGAGTGTTTTACGTGATGAAATCAAAAAAAGCGCGAATGTGAAGGTCGACCATGGCGGTCAATTCGTCGTAGGTCAGAGATTTCGCGCACGCGGACTCGATGGCGGGTTGATTGATGATGTCCGAGTTTATTTTCGACCGTTGACGAAGACTGAGCTTAACCATCTTGCGACCGGAAGCTCTATCGAGCCGACGTTCGAGTATTTTGCTTCCGCGATCGACGATTCGACACGCGAGTCTTTCGCCTCCCTGAATGAAGCGAGACAACGATTTGTCATGGCGGAGGAAGTCATGACGGAAACGCCGATCATGCGGGAGATGGTTATCGCTCGTCCGGCTTACACGCTGGAACGGGGCGAGTACACCGCGCCGAAGAACGACGACACGCTCGTTTCGCGTGATACGCTTTCCGAGCTTCCGCTGCCGTTTCCCGCAGCCGCGCCACGGAACCGACTTGGGTTGGCCCAGTGGGTAACGGATCCGACTCATCCGCTGACCGCGCGAGTCGCGGTGAATCGATTCTGGGGCAACTTCTTTGCTGATCCCCTCGTTCGCACACCGGAAAACTTCGGGTTGCAAGGTGATCTTCCCACGCACCCAAAGCTGCTTGATTGGTTGGCGCGTGATTTCATTTCCAGTGGTTGGGACGTGAAACGATTTTGCCGAAACGTGGTTATGTCGGCCACCTATCGTCAGCAGTCAAGCGCGACTGAGGATCTGGTCGAGGCAGATCCCACCAATCGTCTGTTAGCCCGCGGTTCAGCTTATCGCCTGGCAGCCGAACAGATTCGGGACGTGGCGCTGGCGGCGTCGGGATTGATGAACAAAAAAGCGGGCGGCCCCCCCGTATCTCCGTACCAACCGGGTGAAGATGTATGGCGAGAATCAAACGGCATGTCGCCTGCTTACAAGCAGTCGGTCGGCCAGTCGCTTTATCGCCGATCGCTCTATTCCGTCTGGAAGCGGACGGCCCCTCTGCCAAACATGATGGCGTTTGACACAACGTCTCGCGAAGTCTGCACCGTCAAGCGTTCTCGTACCAACACGCCGCTCCAGGCGTTAGTTTTGCTTAATGACGTTCAGTTCGTCGAAGCCGCTCGCAAGTTGGCAGAAAACGCAATGATATCGGACGCCAACGATGACCAGCAAATTGAGTTCGCTTTCGAATCTCTCACAGGTCGTTTACCCGATCCTCAAGAGTCGGAAGAACTGAAGAAACT
>CAYXWX010000123.1:0-10976 GCA_964468915.1 uncultured Pirellulaceae bacterium | reverse complement strand
CAATGGGGCACGCGACTGAATGTTCTCTGGAGTCGCGTTGACACCGGGCAGGTTGGGCAGCGCCGTTCGTAGTAGCGGCTTTAGAGATCGTCCGGCTTACAACTGCTTCGTTGTTAAGGATTTTCGGGCCACGGGCCCAAGGTTATGTCAGCCCAAGGCAACGCCTTGGGAACGTTGGCGTTAGAATTGGTCGGCGGGCTGAGAGCCCAGCCTTATCGGGACAAGTTTAGTCGCGAATTATAGCTCGACCTTCGGCCCGACAAAGCTAAGGTCAAACCGATTCCCAGGCCGTTGGCCCGGGCTGGCATAACGCTGAACCTTCGGTCCGTTTATGCATTCACCTGCGATGAACGATCTCTTTAGTCGCTTTTTTTAATGATCCCAAGAAGCCTTAGGGCATGTTGCACTTAACTGTAGCGTCTGCGCCGTTGAACAACCGAGCGAAAAGCATCGAAAAGCCGCTAGACTTAAACGAAACACGCTCCAGGGCTTTACTGCGAACCGTGTTTCTAAAAAATCATAACCCCATCTGGGGCGACCGGACGGTTTAATTAAACTTTTCCACCCCGAGCTACTGACGAAGACTCCTCCGGAGCCGATGCACTCGCCCTGGCTGGGTCCGGCCTTTGGTAGCTCAGGGCGAGGGCACCGAGAAAATTGAACCAACTACCCAACGGCCCAGATGAAGCCAACGCTTGATTCGAACCTGTTTCATTCAATTACCCATTGAAGCTTTTACTCATATTGAACTGGCATGAAGCCTGAAGAAACAATTGAAAACAGAAGCCGGCATTCGGCACTTGAGGATGCGCAGGCACTGCTGTTTGGTACGGCGATGTGCTCGCTGGGCTTGGTGATGCTGCAGGACCTCGAGTTCGTCACTGGCCAGACAGCTGGCTTGGCTCTGATCATTTCTTACTGGAGCGACTGGAACTTTGGAACGGTGTTCTTTGTCGTCAATCTACCTTTTTATTGGCTCGCCGCTCAACGATTTGGACTTCAGTTCGTCGGCAAAACGTTTGCGGCAGTGACGCTAATGACGCTGTTCACCACTTGCCTGCCGTCACTAATCTCATTTTCCTACATCAATCCGTTGACCGGTGCGATTCTATTTGGAATCCTGACTGGAACCGGGTTACTTGCATTGTTCAGACACAATGCGTCGTTGGGTGGCGTTGGGATTCTTGCTCTCTATTTGCAAGATAAAGCTGGATTTCAAGCAGGCTGGACGCAGCTGGTTTTCGACATTTTTGTTTTCTGTCTTGCATTTTTTGCGATCGAACCCAGAGCGGTCGCTTACTCGATTGTCGGAGCCGTATTCGTCAACCTGACAATCGCAGTGAATCACCGCCGAGACCGATACATTGGCTATTGAGCCGAACGCATCGGCGCTGGCGAACAGTGCTCAGGATGGAGCGTCGCCTAACGGCAGTGTTTTTCAGGCGCTCCCAGCGAGGATTCTCTCCAGCAATTGCGAAAACTCTGTTACGACAACGTGTTGGATCTTGCGGTAGGGTTTAAACGTGCTCAGCAAGTAGTGCATCCCGCCGACATTCGGCTTCGCGAGGAAGTACGCGGCATGTCTAGCCCGGATACTTCGTCGGCCGGTAACAGGTCTCGAAAACACTGCCGTAACTTTGTAAACCGAAAAGTTGTCAAGAACAGTCTGTCGTTGTCGACGGCGACAAGTCCGAGACCGAAGCTCTGGCTGGACATTGATTTGCAAAGCTACGGCCCACATCCCTGATGAAATTTCCGGGGTAAAACGCGTGAAGGAGAACTGAAATCTTTGAAGATGCCGTTTACGCGGCCCGAAGGCTGTGTCGAACGAAGTGGTTCTGCAGTGGAATGGTAATCGGCCCGTCTGAGTTCAAGATCCTTTCGAAAATTTGATCGATCACTGTTTTATATTGACTCGCCATCTGAGATTCGCTCAGCCGAGTGGCTTCGAGCGTGGCCCATGCTTGTTCAGACAGTTTCTGTAAAAGTTCTCGGTCGTGATGCAGCGAAGATATATTTCTGACCATCGCATCGACATCGCCTACCGGTGAGAGCAGACCGTTGCGGCCATGATTCAGGATCTCACTGATTCCGCTTTTGATTTCGGTCACGACAGGCACACATCCCTCGGCCATTCCCTCCAGCAGCGAAAGCGGCAGCCCTTCAAATTCTGACATCAGCAGCAGAACATCATGAGCAATCAGTTCCTTCCTGATCACTTCACTTGAGCAGCGGCCAAGATATCGCGCCACGCCCTTTTCAACCCAAGGGGCAAGTCGACCTTGAAACGCGTTTTCATCATCGCCTGTCCCGATGAACGTAATCGAGAATGGGAGTTTGCGGGAATCGAGTTTTTGAATCAATTCAAGAAAATCAAAAATCCGTTTTTGAGCTTGAACCATCCTGCCCGAGTAGATCAACCGAATCTTATCGCCGGAGAAATGTTTGACGGGCGGGGCTTCCGACACGGGAACTCCGTAACGAATGGTTTGAGTTCGTGACGCGAACACGGGATTCAATTTCAGAAATCTCTCTTTGATCGTGTCACTGACGGTCACAATGGAGTCCCAGTAGTGGCCCATCTGGTATCCGTGGAGGTAATGTTCATCTTCATCACTGTGCAAAACGCCAAGGACTCCGACATCGATTGGCAGATCTGGAGTAATCGCAGAAACTTCGTAGTCATAGTTTGGCACAAAAACGCATGGTGCGTTCTGTTCCAGGTAGCGTTTCATCTGGACCTGCCGGTCATCAACCGGAAGTGTTTTCGCGGAAAGGAACCGGTAGGGTACTTTCGGCATCTCGTGAGCCCGCTCAATTCCGCTGGGGTCACGTGTCGTAAACAAAATGGAAGCATCGATCCCGTCATTGCACAATTGGCGGACGAGGTTCTCAACGAACGTGTTGACACCACTTATTTGCCAGGATGGCAGAGAGAAGATCACCTTCCTTCTGTCACGTGGATCGAGAGTTTGTCCGGTTTGATCGGTCAAAAATTTCAAATTCTGCTGCTCTAAATCTGCCGCAGACAGCATGCACTCCATCACTTTTTCAACATAAGCACCAAAGTCCAGATTCTGTGCCACGTAGTCGCGATTTCGACCACCCATTTCCCTTCGCAGGCGAGGATATTTCGCAAGTTCCAGAATCGCTTGCGCTGCATCCGCGACGTTGCCGTACGGAACCACCGCTCCACCATCGTCGCCAATCATCGGCACACACCCGCTTCCATCCTGAAACAAAACAACAGGCTTCGCCACTGCCATCGCTTCGTTCACCACACACGGAAACGGGTCGATGCGAGACGGCAGAAAAAACGCGTCGCACGCCTGCATGTAGGTGGTAACATCTTCGGTCGTGCCCATCAGTTTCACGTACTCAGACAAACCCGCCACTTCGATATCTTTCTCAAGCCAATATCGTTGATCGAGCAACTGTCGGAAACCATTGCCACCAAGCCAACCGAAGTAGAGCGAATCAGGCTCCGCTTTACTGAGCGCAACAATCGCAGTCGAAAGGAACAGATCGACTCCTTTTCGACCATCGAGAGTTCCACACGAAAGAATGAACATTGCGTCTTCTGGAATTCCCCACCGTTGGCGAACTGCATTGAGAGGATCAGAGGGTTCGATTTTCAACAAACTTTCGTTGAGAAGACCCTGGGGCAATATCTCTGTTGAATAGTCACAGAAACTGGCGTTTTCGAAAGCCGCTTGCTGAACGTAGTCCGACGGAAAGACCACTCGATCACTCATTTCGGCAATGCAATCAAAGGTTCCCGGGTCATAGCATCGTGCGTTTTCGTGAATCAACGACACGGTCGGGATTTTCATTTCCTTCAGCGTTGGAAGAATCTCGCGTGACTCCGCCGAGTTCACAATTGCTCCAATGACATTGACGTGACTCAATGCCTCTCGCAACGTGTTCATATCGTCTTGAAAATATCTACTCCCTCTGGCTGGACAGTTTCCATCAAGATCCATCGTTGGTCCGACCTGTTCGAACTTTTCGTTTAACACGCCCGGACGAAAAATCACATTGATCACCTCCACCCCGTACCTCGCGCGAATGGTTTCGGCGATCTTCAGGATAATCAGCGGCGCTCCCGTGACAGAACCTTCGTGAGAAACGCAGACGATTACGGGTTGGGTTCCAAGTTGTGCTGCAGCCCGAGTAAATTCCGCGTGCCTGTGCCCATGCTGCTTCGCGAACTCGATCGACTCTTTTGAAGCGAACGGAAGTTGATCCAAATGGTTTCGGTCAACCACGAACCGGCGCTTCTTCAATCCGTGACGCAAGTAATGATACAAAGGCACCAATCCGCACTCGACAATATCTGGGTACATTTCAAGGTATCGAGACGTTGAAAACAAAGGCGAAGGAGACGCTAAATTTTCACGATTGAACTGCATGAAATGTTGCAGCGGCGTAATCCCTTGAGGAAAGAACGATTCGTTGACCTGGGAAGCATAAAAAGCTGCATCAAAAAGGGGATGAGTGGCGATCAGTTTGTAGCCATGTTCGAGATAGTGCCGCAACGGATTGACCTCCGGTTCGTCCCCGAGATGTTGATCGCGATAAAATGCGGTATCAAAAATAGGGTGTGGGTTCCTGCCTTCACGAAAACCGTGGTCACAGAAGTGTTGCCATGGATCGATGCCTGATTCAGAAATATCCGGGTTTGTCGTGATGTAGTAAGACACGTCAAACAAAGGAGCTCCTTCGGCAAACGCGGCCAATCCAAGCGATGCCCTGGACGTTCGGTAAGTCACAAAATGACAGAGAGGATTAACTTGCTGCCGCACTGTCTCTGGATACTGTTCGACATACCGCTTTGTTGAAAATTCCTTTGACGCTGCGTTCAAATCGTTAAGGTTGTTCTTGAGAAAATATTCGAGCCATGTCATTTTCGCAGGTTTACGCACGACTGCATCGGGAGCAAGCTGCGACACATAGAACCTGATATCCAGCAACGGGTGCGGGTCCAACTGCTCGTGTGCGTTCTGGATATAGTGTTGAAGTGGATTGGTTTCCGTCTCACCATTCAGATATCGCTCTCGGTAGAACCTGGTGTCGAAGAGCGGATGCGGATCAAGGTTTTCAACGTGCCCTGTTTCGCAGTAGTGCTTCCACGCGTCGAATTTCCGCCCCTTGTTTTGACGGAGATGCCGAACGTAAAACTCCCTGTCGAAAAGAGCCGGGGCAGCTGATCGTGACGCCGCAGTTACCAACTTTTGGATGCGAGATATCCTTCGAGCAGATTCTTCGAAGATCGAAAACTTGGTATTCGGCATCCCTGTTCCTTCATGCGATTTCTAATCAATCCTCACTCTGTAAAATCCAATCGACGAGAGTAATCGGCAACTTTTAACATGACCCAGAAAGCTGCAATCTCTTTCGCGAGCATAAAACTCGACCAAAATAATTTTTCTCAGCAAGATGTAAAATGAGCACCGTTTGGTGTTTGCGTTGTTTTCACGCGTGACCCCGCATCGCCCCAACGTGGCATGCCAGCAACTCGCGAATTGAAGATTGGCACTCTGAAACGAGCGAGAAGGATCACTTTGCATCCTTGTATCGCACGACGCCCGGAGATCGCGACTTCGCCATGGAAGTCGAATTGAAAATCAATGCCGATGGCAATCTGACCATCCAAGGGGCCAGACCTTGGGCTGGGTAATCCGGACCTCACGCCATTGAAAGCAACCAACTGAACAGGATTTCGTAAAGCGATACCAGGCCTGCCACGATGCGTTCGCAAATCGCCTTTCTTGCGATAGTCGGCGAAAAAGACCTGAGGCACTACGGCTTGAAAGGCAGCTGCCCACCCGTTAACGGCATGCCTGGGGTGTCTAAAATCCTATCCTCGTGTTAGTCTTGGATTCTCTAATCTTTGCTAGTGCTTTGTTCCAACTCGTTTTTAGGGTTGTTACTTGCGGAGGGTCTCGTTTTATTTTTTGCTTTTGAGGCTCACGGAATGATGATTCGGTCGGTCAACCCTAATCTTCAGTTGGAACAAAGCACGAGTGGATCATCTCGACTTGGTTTTCGGGTTGAGCCCCGACACGGTTAACGCACATGCGAACCAGTGAAACAAACGGTCTAAGCAATTCAGAGGTTGTTGGTCTACCCAAAAACCAAGGGGCACCGAACCACTAGAACAGAGGATGCCATGGGCGAATTTCTTGTCAAGTTGTTCGATACACAGGACTTTCCCGCGCGATGGCACTGCGGCACGTGGACTGACTTTCACGGGTGGCTGCACATTGTGTCCGACATCGCTGTCTTTCTTGCGTACACATTGATTCCGTGCGTGATTTTCTACTTCGCTTGCCGTCGAAAAGATATTCAGTTTCCTCGCGTGTTTTGGTTATTCGCTGCTTTCATCTTTGCCTGTGGCACCGTTCACCTTATTGAGGCGACCATCTTTTTTAACCCAATCTACCGTGTTGCGGCAGTGTTCAAGTTTGGAACGGCCGTTATTTCATGGGCGACATTAATTGCGTTGATTGTCGTTACGCCAAAGGCCCTGAGCCTGCCTTCTATTGCTTCGTTGTATCGGCAGCTGGAAAGTGAAGCAGAAACGCTCCGCGAGACCAAATTCCAACTGTCACAAGCGCTGAATGAACTTCAGCTGTCGAAAGAATTGACTGACGCGATTATCGAGAGCGTGGGAACCGGGGTGATTGTTGCAGACTCCGATGGAAAAATCATTTTAGAGAATCACGCAGCCAGGCAGATCACTGGACGGTCCATCAAAGACATCGATCAGTCCGCCCTGTCCAAGGCGTACGGAATCTACCATCCTGACTGCAGTACCCCGGTCGAAGAGCACGAGCTTCCGCTCATTCGTGCCTTGAATGGAGAAACCGTATCAGGCGAGGAACTTGCACTTATCAAAGACTCGATCGAAGACACAAGATTTGTCCACGTAAACGCGACGCCAGTGAGGAACCGCAACGGGCAGCAACTGGGAGCAGTAGTCGCCTTTGATGACATCAGTACCATTCACGAACAACGGAGCGAGCTGAAAGAGAAACAACGCGAGACTCAAACAGAATTGTTTCAAGCGAACAAACGACTCGGAGGGGTATTGAATTCAATCTCCGACGTCATCTGGAGTGCAAAAGTTGTTGACGGGGAAATTTCTTTTGTATACTTCTCGCCACGAGTACGAACTCTAACCGGATACCCGGCAGATCACTTTCTCGGCGGGATCGATGGCTTTTTAAGCATCGTGTTTGAAAACGATCGTGCGTTTGTGGCTAACATTTTTTCGTCCATCAAAAACGGAGTTCATGGTTCGATTCAGGAAGAGTACCGAATTTCCAACGAAAGCAATGTTACCCTGTGGACGCGAAACCGCATGTATGTCGAGCCGGACACGGCAGATGAGGAGACCAGAATTTACGGAGTTATGTCAGACATCACGCGCGAGCGCAGAACCAGAGACGCCCTTATTCAAGCGGAGCGTCTGTCGTCGCTAGGTACGCTGTCAGCTGGCGTTGCCCATGAGATAAACAATCCGCTTGGATCTATGCTGCTGACGACCGAATTGGCAATCACCCAGCTGCAAAACGGGCAAACGGAAACCAAGGTCACGTCGACATTGAATCGAATCATCTGCCAGATCGAACGATGCTCGAAGATCGTTGGAAATGTTCTGCAGTTTGCCAAAAATGAGGAGTCTGAAAAGCTCCCCGCGAGTATTGTCGAGATCGCTCAACGAGCAAGAGACATGATCGCTTCGAAAGCATTGTCCAGAAACACAATGATTGTCTTTGATAATCAATCAAATGACACGGTCGCAAGGGTAAGTGAAACCGAAATTGAGCAGGTGTTAATCAACTTGTTCTCAAATGCGATAGAAGCAGCACCCGAGGAATCGGAAGTTCTACTGAAAATCGCTGACGTCGCCGAGAACAAGGAACTCCAAATATCTGTTCACGACGCTGGACCCGGCATGGATGACACGACAAAGAAACGTGCATTCGACCCATTTTTTACGTGCCGACGGGATTCGGGAGGCACAGGACTTGGGTTAAGCATGTGCCATTCGATTGTCGCGAGGCATGGAGGGCAGATCAAAATTGGCGAATCGGAAGAGAAGGGCGGCGCAAAAGTCCAATTCACGATTCCAAAACTTTCTTCAGAAACAGCAAGTGATGCCCGACCACATTAAAAAAATCCTGGTGGTCGACGACGAAAAATCGTTCCTCGAACTAATTGGTGGCTTGCTGGAAGCTCATCAATACGAAGTGCAACTTGCACAGAGTCCTCAGGAGGCCCGAGAGGTCCTCGACAACTTTTCTCCCGACCTGCTGATCTCAGATTGGCTGATGAAGGACAGGGTAACTGGCGAGGAACTCGCACTGGAATCACGAGAACGATTTCCAGATTTATCGGTGATCATCATTTCCGGCCTGCCAGATATTTCGATTACCGATTGTGATTGGATGAGGTTTCTTCCCAAGCCATTTCGTCAAAATCGTTTACTGGAATTGGTTGAACAAGCAAACCGGTTTCCACCGCGATGAAACAGCAAGTGTCACAAACCTTTCCCGTTTATGCGATACAATCATTGGGCGACTAGTGCATGTTGCACTTAACCGTAGCGTCTGCGGCGTTGAAAAACCGAGCGAAAAGTATCGAAAAGCCGCTAGACTTAAACGAAACGCGCTCTAAGCGCCCAACTAAATTGCGACGCGAACGGTTGGTTTCTTTACCGACCGGGAATCCGCGGCCCTCGACAAGCAAGATCAGCGAGGGTGAAAAGGATCACCCCTCAGTCTGCGTCATGCCTGCCAGCGAACTGTCGCAGGCTACCACCATCCGACGACCATAGCGTGATCCCAGAACTTTAATCCGACCACCCGACTGATCAGCGACGGCGTTCTTTCAGGCGGACGGCCTTACCAACGCGGTCACGCAGGTAGTAAAGCTTGGCTCGATGAACAACGGATGATCGTTTGACTTCGATCTTGTCGATGCGGGGCGAGTGAACAGGGAACTTACGTTCAACACCGCGGCCAGCGACGATACGTCGAACCGTAAACATCTCGCGGGCGCCTTTACCGCTGCGACCGATGACCGTGCCGGTAAACACCTGAGTCCGACTTTTCTGACCTTCATGGATCAGACAGTGAACATCAACAGTGTCGCCGATTTCAAATGACGGCGTTTCGGCTTTCATGCTGGTCGCATCGACCAGGTCCATAATTTGTTGGCTCATTGGATTACCCTCGTTTGGGCCACGTTCGAATCACGCCGAAGAGGTGGCAAATCAATCAGTATCAATCTTATTTTGTCCGTTGCGGCGACAGGATCAAGAATCCAGCAAATCGCTGCGACGTTGTTTCGTTTTTTCAAGACTTTGTTTTTTTCGCCAGTCTTCAATGGCTCCGTGATTCCCGCCCAAAAGCACATCCGGAACTTCATGTCCTTCAAATTCCCTTGGCCGAGTGTACTGAGGATACTCAAGCATTCGGTTGCCTCGCGAAAACGAGTCATCCCAGTTACTCAATTCATCCCCCAGCACTCCGGGAACCATTCGCACCAGCGAATCGATCAAAACCATCGACGCCACTTCACCACCGTTAAGGATGTAATCTCCAATCGACAATTCCATCGGTTGAAGAATATCAATCACTCGTTGATCAAATCCCTCGTAACGGCCACACAAAACGACAAACCGTTTCTTGACCGCAAGGTCTTCGACCAGTGGCTGGTTGAGCCGTTGGCCTTGCGGCGTCGTCAGGATGAGCGTTCCCGGTTCAGGTGCCATCTTTTGGACGTCGCGAACGCAATTGACAACAGGTTCCACCATCAAAATCATACCGGGGCCGCCCCCGAAGGGACGATCGTCGATCTTGTTGTGTTTCTCTGTTGACCAGTCTCGCATGTTATGAACGTGGATTTCAACGAGCCCGCGTTCGATACTCTTATTCAAGATGCTCTGACTGAGATACCCGGAAAACATCTCCGGAAACAAAGTCAAAACGTCTAGCCTCATTGCAAATCGCTTGACTTGAATTATTCGGCTGGCTTTTCTTCAGCAGCAGGAGCCTCTTCTGCAGGAGCTTCAGCTTTCGCTTCTTCGGCGGCCGCTTCAGTTGACTCTGCCGCCACTTCTTCGGTGGCTGCGTCTGCCGCAGGAGCATCACCTTCCGCGGGCGCTTCCTCTGCTGGCGCTTCCGGCGTGGCCGCAGCGACTGGATCCGGAATCTTCACCTTGGAAGCGGCATCACGTGCGGAGGCGATCGAGGACGCACGGCGATCACCCAAGCGAGCAATCGCTTCGGTTTGGGCGTCCAAATGAGTGCCCTCGGCGCCGTACTTTTTGATCAATGTGCCCACTTTCTGGGTCGGTTTGGCACCAACGCTCAACCAATAGTTGATACGCTCACCGTTGAGGATTGCTCGAGCGTCGGTTTCGGGAACCATTGGGTCGTACGTCCCAAGTTCTTCGATCACTCGACCATCACGAGGAGCCCGCGCGTCCATCGCACAAACGCGGAAAAAGGGTCGATGGGTGCGTCCCATCTTTTTCAAACGAATTCTTACTGCCACTTTTGTCTTTCTAAAATCAAAAAACGAAACGTACTTGTCCTGACCAACAGTGTGCTCGCAACGGATGCACGTTCACACAGTTCGCCTCTCCACTGGGAAGATGAACCAGCTTGCTGGGTAGACTGACTGACAACCAACGTTGTCAAATCAGTTTCCACCGCCCTGGTTTTTCTTTTCGCGTCGACGCTGACGCAGGAGCTTTTCTCTTTCCTTTGCCAACTTCTTTTTTTGTTTGGGAGTCAGCCGTTTACTGGCTGCCTTGTTGCTGACGCCCGGCATTTTGCCACCGGGGTTCATCATTTGACGCTGCAAATCCTGAATTTGCTGCATCCGGTCTCCCGCACCCATGCCAGCCATACCGGTTAGCATCGGCTTCATCATATCATATTGTTTGATTAAATCACTAA
>CAYXWX010000122.1:0-11418 GCA_964468915.1 uncultured Pirellulaceae bacterium | reverse complement strand
GGCCCCTCGATGTACTCGAAGTACCCATTGGGAATGACCTTGTCGATGTACGGCCGGGGCTCGACGGTCAGGTTGGCTAGGTCGCGACGCAGCAGGTTCTCGGCAACACGGACGCGATTGGCCATCTCCAACATCGCTCGACCATTTTGCATTTCGGCACTGGCGTACTGAAACGCAGACATCATCGCGCCCAGCACGATCAAGGTCATGGTCAGTGCGATCAGGATCTCGATCAGCGTCAAACCCGTTCGATCAAAATGAGGAATCGATCTGGATGAGGTTGAGTTGAAAATGCGAGTTGAAATCATGTTCAAAACTACTCCGGGCGCGTGAACCGGGTTGGCTGAAGCGTCAGCGTTGTTGGTTCAGGGAAAGTCGATGAAAAGATGGCTTGGACAAGTCAATGATTATGGCTCGATCGTCAAATCGAGACGACCCGAGTCTGGTGGTGGGATGGTGAAGGGGCGGAAGTCTCGATCACGAAAGCAAACGACAAAAATTGTCACAGCAGAAGATTCCCGACTCGTTCACACTATCTTACCGCGTTGAATGCCTGCCGGACTGGCTGAACACGGATTTTCCACCAAAAGCTGCTCAACACCCGAGAATAGCCCAGATTTGAGTCGTCCGGCTCAGCCAAGAGAATTGGACATTTTCGGACCAGCGGGGTGAACCTGAGGCCGCCAGATCCGTACGAGTGAGTCACCACGGACGCTACGACTCGTACCAGCGGTACGAATTGCCCATTTTTGCCAACGGAAAACCGGGTGTCGGTTCGTGGAACGCGAAATTGCTTCCAGCAGCGATTGTGGCGGTTTAAACTGTTGCTTCGTCGTAAACTACGCATGGGAGGGTAAGGCTCCGTCCGCACCCACGTTATACCAACCCTTTCGGTGATTCGGCTCGGGCAGAGCCTCGCCCTCCCGGCTTTCCAGTTTTGAGAATTGTTATGAATCGATATTCATCAAGTTTGGCAAATGCTTGTTGTAGAGAAGTAAGTGTTGCCGTGGCTGGGTGTTTGATTTTGGTAATTTCCAGCCCCGCCGCCTTTGGTCAAGCCAAGGATGCAGCGTCGGAGATTGTGAAAAGCGAAGCGGTCGCTGCGGAGTCGAGTTCTGTTCCAGTTCAACAGACGATCATCGATGCCTCCGCTGCGCAGGAGGATGGCAACTTCAGGCGTGCGGCGGATCTGTGGGTTCGACTGTTGGACAACGATGTGCCCGCTGTCATCAAGAGCAAAGCTCATTTTAATGCGGGGTTCTGTTTTTCTCAGCTGCGAGAATTCGAGCCATCGATTCTTCATTTCAAAAAGGGACTGGAGGTCGCGACGCCCGAATCAGCGGCCGAAGTTCCTCAGGCGTTGTTCTATTTGGGTTACGGTCAGTTGGAATCAGGGCGGACCCTTCAAGAAACGGTCGCCACCACGGCTGATCAGGAGAAAGCGAAGCGGCAACAGCAGCGAGCAATGGAGCTGTTAACCACCAGTTCGCAAACGCTCGGTCGGTTGCAGCGTAACTTCCCGACTTTTGCCGGTGGCGATCAAGCAGCGTTCTTCCAGGCAAAGGCGTTCGAGTTACTGGGCCGCTTTGAGGAAGCTGCCGAAGCCTATCAAACCGCGCTATCGTTTGATGAACCAACGTTTGCGGCCGACGCGCAGTTCGGTCTTGCAGAAACCCTTGAAAAGTTGGGCCAATCTGAAGAAGCGTTGCGGCATTACCAATCCCTGATTGACCGCGCAGATTCGTTGTCGAGCCTTCAGAAGCCGATGTTGGTCGAGAGTCAATTTCGTGCGGCGGAAGTTTTGATGAAGCTGGGCGACGCGAGTCGTGAATCGGGAGACACGATTTCGGCGTCCAGTGATTTCGCGGACGCATTTGATTTGTATTCGGCAGTAATTGATCAGGACCATAACGCTCAGTTGGTTCCGTTGGCGATGTATGGTGCTGCGTGGAGCAAGTTGAGTTCTGCCGTTGGAGCGAATCAAGCAGCTGCGGCGCGAGAAGCCGACGAGTGGTTCACTCGCTTGATCGAAGAGTACCCCAGTCACAACCTGACAGCGGATGCGATGACGGGAAGGGGCTCGGCACGGCGATTGGTTGGAGAATTGGCCGGCGCGGAGAAGGATCTTGAAGATGTGACGACTCAGTCGAACAGCGGACCGGCTCGTGAGGATGCTCGTCTGGAACTGGCACTGGCTCAAGTCGAACAAGAAGAATGGAAGCGTGCGATTGAGTCGTTTGAGAATCTGATCAAGGACTTTCCTGATTCGACCGCTGTTGACCGGTATCATTACGAACTCGCCTGGGCATTCAGATCAGCGGCTCCCTCCAGCAATGAAGCGGCGTTGAATCAATTTTCGATGATTGCGGACAAGATGCCCGACAGCCCGTTTGCTGCCGAGGCTCATTTTCACCTGGGGTCGGCAGATTATGATCAGGGACAATACGAATCCGCAGCCACTCATTTCGCAAAGATTTTGAATTCGGATCTTCCCGACAAAGTGATCGAGCGAGCCAGTTATCAACTGGGTTGGGCCGAGTACCGTTTGCAGAATTATTCAGCGGCTGCCGAGCAGTTTCGACAACAACTGAAAGTGTATCCGACAGGATTTCTGGCGACGGATGCGAAGGTAATGTTTGCGGAATCTCAGTTCCAGCAGGATAAACCCGCCGATGCGCTCGAAGCGTATCTGGTTGCCAAGCCGGCGGTCGACGCTGACGGAAATATTGATCCGAAAATGCAAATGCTGACGGCTTTGCATGGTGCTCAGAGTGCCAACGAATCGAAGCAGTTTGACGAAGCGATCCGATTTGCGATGCCAGTGACGCAAGCGGAAACGTCGGATGCCTATCAGGCGGATGCATGGCTTGAGATCGGAATCGCTCAGGCGGGCAAGGACAACCAGTCGCTTGCCATGGAGGCGTGGCAGAAAGCGGTTGGAAGCATGTCGATTACTGGGGCGAGAGCCCGATGCCTGCTGGGAGAATCGTTGGCTCGACAGGGGCAGTATCAGGAATCGCTGAACCAGTACAAATTGGTTTATTTCGGTTTTGGTGGTGCCGAAGCGCTCGATGAGATTCGGCCGTGGCAGGCTTTTGCATTGTACGAGGCTGCCCGGTTGAATCAGTCACTGTGTCGCGACGCCGTCGGACCGGTGCTGCGTCAGCGCATTGCCGAAGCGATCAGTCAGTACGAACGATTGCTGGAACATTATGACGACAATGAATTGGCGGCCGAGGCGGAACGCCAGCTTGCGAAGTTGAAAGATTTTTGATTCTTAAGTGGGGCGGGTTATCAACCTGCCAAAAACTGGTCTGGCAGGTTCAAAACCTGTCCCACGTGTCCATCATCTGCTCCACATGAAAGCATGAACGTACTTCCTCGACTTGCCATCTCGATGGGCGATCCTGCCGGGATTGGCCCTGAGCTTTGTTTGCGTTTGCTGGCCGAAGATTCAATCGCGAACGTTTGTACTCCAATCGTGTTCGGTAACGCGGCTTTGCTGGCCCGAGTTGCAAAAGTATGTGGTTTGCCTGTGCCTGAGGTCGTGCTTGATTCCAATGAGGGATCAAGTTCGCTGATCGAGTTGAATCAGCCTGCGGTATTTGATTGCACCTCGGCGGATGCCGAAACGATCGAACCCGGAGCAATCAGCAAGATCACGGGCGTACAGTCATTTGAGTACGTGACTCGTTCGATTGACGCCGCGTTGGCAGGAAGCGTCGCGGGTGTCGTGACCGCTCCGATTAACAAGGAAGCGTGGCAGGCGGCCGGAATTGACTATCCGGGGCATACGGAATTGTTTGCCGAACGTGCTGCCAGTGATCGATTCTGCATGATGATGACGGCTCCGGCATTCAGTTGCAGCTTGGTGACGACTCACGTGGGATACGCGGAAGTTCCCACGATGTTGACGGTTGGCCGAATCCTCGAGGTTATCCAGTTGACGAATCTGGCGCTGAAACAAAATCTTGGCCGTCCGCCCAAACTGGTTGCGTTGGGCTTGAATCCTCACGCGGGCGAACACGGATTGTTTGGTGATCGAGAAGAGGAACGAGTCATCGAGCCGGCGGTGCGGCAGGCAATCGAGCAGGGAATCGATATCGAAGGACCGATTCCGCCGGACACAGGTTTTATCGAATGGCGACGTGAGCAGACCGATGGATACATCTGCATGTACCACGACCAGGGTTTGATTCCTTTCAAAGCGTTGAATTTTGACACGGGCGTCAACACCACCCTGGGACTGCCCATCATTCGCACCAGCGTCGATCACGGAACTGCGTTGGATATTGCATGGCAAGGCAAGGCGGAAGTTTCCAGTCTGATTGCCGCGGTTGAGTTAGCTGCAAAGCTGGCGAAAGGGTAAGTTGAACTGGAGAATCGGTTGGAGATGCCACTAGGTTTCACGGCGTGTTGGTTTAATCACAACCCGCTGCGTCAGCGAGGGAGCCTTCGTCTCTCACTCGCGTTTCAGGTTTTGATATTTCCACCGAGATTATGTTCGGCACTAAATCAACGCGCCGTCCAACCTTGGGAGAGTGATCGCGAGCAAGTCAAAGTCACGGAGTGACGACATGTGCCTTTGCGTCCGCCCAAGAAAGGGTTCGGATAGATTCTAGTGCATGTTGCACTTAACTGTAGCGTCTGCGGCGTTGAAAAACCGAGCGAAAAGTATCGAAAAGCCGCTAGACTTAAACGAAACGCGCTCTATGCCGCCTGGTCACTCGGCCTTGAAGACTTGTTTCCCAATGCTCTCCGAACCAATTCCAGCTGCTCAATCGGTGGCAATGCAAGATCAATGAACAAAACTTTCCGCCCGTTCACTTCACAGGCTCCGCCACCGTTTCCGGCAAACCAATCAAAACGTATTTCGAAGCCCCGCGACCGGGCAAATTCGATCCACTGGTCCAATCGGGCGATTGTGTTCATGTTGGCGGCTTGCGACTCGGTTTTGCGTTGCGAAAACGCCGTTTGTAAAACAGGCAAGACGGGCGGTTTTTGCTGATACTTGATGAGTCGGACTATAAAGAAGTTGTGGTTCAGCATCGAGATCGATTCCGCCGATACAATCAAAGGAAAGT
This sequence comes from uncultured Pirellulaceae bacterium, assembly GCA_964468915.1. GTDB lineage: Bacteria > Planctomycetota > Planctomycetia > Pirellulales > Pirellulaceae > Mariniblastus. The sequence continues at coordinate 6,334 of CAYXWX010000122.1, read as the reverse complement.
GTTGCGTCGCATTCGTGTGCTATCACTTTCGACTTCCCACCACCATTTCTTCTCTCCGATGAAGGTTTGTTTTGACTGATTGCCAGCAAGCAGAAATTGCCCGATTGACTCAGGAAAACGCGGCTCTGCAAAAGCAGGTCGAGCAATGCCAGAAAATGTCGGCGCTGGGCGAGCTCGTCAGCACGACGACTCACGAGTTTAACAACGTTTTGATGACGATCATCAATTACGCGCGCATGGGCATGCGGCATGACGACAAGCAGACGCGTGACAAGGCTTTCAACAAAATCAACCAGGCGGGGGAACGAGCGGCTCGGATCACCAAGTCGGTGCTGGGGATGGCTCGAAATCGCAGCGAGTCTTGTGAGCCAACCGATCTGGCAAAGCTGATCGATGGAAGCATGGTGCTGCTGGAACGCGAGATGCAGAAGTACCGGATCGGGGTCGAGCTGGAGCTGGCTGAGGTCGCTCAGGTGAATGTGATTGGAAACCAGATCCAGCAAGTGATTTTGAACCTGCTGATTAACGCGCGGCAAGCGATGCCCGACGGCGGTCGATTGGTGATTCGTTTGCAGAACGATGACGCTGGAAAATTTGTGGACCTGAGCGTTCGCGATTACGGAACCGGAATGGATCAGGAAACACTGCACAAGATCTTTCAGCCTTATTACTCGACCAAGTCCGGTCCGGACGAATCAGGCAAAGGCGGAACAGGGCTGGGTCTGGCCACCTGCAAGAAAATCATCGAAGCTCACGGCGGAAAGATCCGAGTCGAAAGCAGTCCGGGTAAAGGCACCTGCTTCACCCTTCGATTTCCAGCTGTGCGGCCAGCGACAGCCGTTCCTGCTTCGCACGGAATTGCCGGTGCCGTTTCGCAGTCGCTGCCTACCGGTTGATTTTGTGTCGACAAACGGGCGTTTATTTACTGAACTCCCTGTTCGCTGATCACAGATCTGCCAAATGGCTTACCCGATGGAAGCTGAGCATGGCTTGTCGGCAGACTCCATTCGGTAAAGAACCGAGGGTTTGCAGTACATAATCGGTCGACCGCTTGCTGACCGGTTTCGTCACCCCGGCGATGAATGATGTCATGTTCCATTGGCCCAAAGAAACGAGTTTTTTTCCAAAGCACACGATTGAAGCGCTTGAGCACGATGCTGCCTGTTTTCGGACGCGCGGTCACCTTTTCGTCAGGCTTGTCTTCTGGGAGGCCTGCTCGGTCTCTGAAGCTGGGTATCGCAGGCATACCTGGCAGCCGTGGCATAGGGGGCATGCGATGTTTCGGGAACATTGAACCAATGACCAGTTCCTTTTCTTTCTCGTTTACCAGCTTCAGCGAGAGTTGGATTGCCGCGTCGTCTCGGATAATCAAGCCTTTCGATTCGAGCTTATCAACCAGTTCATTTCTAATCCTCAAAACCTCATCTTGTTCGAAACTTATGTCCAGCGTGACAGAAATTTCAGCGCCGGGTTTGAGTAACTTTAGATCGTCGGGGTTGAGTTGATTCTCGCTTAGCTGAGCCAGCGAATCTCTGACCTCTGGGATCAATAAGTTGACGGGCGTCACTTGGTTGCTCGTCACCAGCCAGAACCTGCCGTCATGCGTGTTTGCGAGTTTTCCAATTCCCTTCATTCTGTATTTCCAGACGGATACGCCCAGATTGATATCCACCAGGTCTGAACCGCCAACCAGCAGGTGTTGCTGATCGACCCAGTGAATCCAAGGAACGCCTTGCGAAATCCCTATTCGATTCTTGATCTTATTTTCAGCCAAATCGTAAATCCAAACCGAAGATGAGAGAGTGTCGATGCCAGCGAGCAACGTTCCATCAGGAGAAAAATTGAGCCCATGAGAAACCCGCAGTCCATCGACAACTCCCAATACTTCTCCGGAACTGCTGTCTAAAATCGCAATGTCTTCCGACTTCGTGTGAACGGCAATTTGCTTGCCATTTGGACTGACGCCAATGTCTGTGTGGAAATCAATTTCAAAGGCGTAAATTGCTTCGCCACGCCGCCAATCCCATACTCCAGCGAATGTGTTATCGATCGTCAACAGGCGATCATCAGTGAGAAAAATTCCACGTTCGGGCCTGAACGGTTCACCGTCACGCTGAAAAAAACTGGAAGTCTGCCAAGACGCAATGACGTTTGGGTTCGTCCCGAGTTCTACAAAATCAATTCGCCCGTTGTCTCTGCCCGCACCTTGAAAAGACACCGCCGCGTGCTTGCCGTTTGGAGTGATGGCAACAGAAGCTTTCGTCGACCGCTGTTTTAGCTTGATGGAACCTTTTAGCTCACCAGAAAGCAGATTGAATGTCGTCAACTCGGTGGTGTCATCGGATGAGTCTTCACGAACAACACCCATGAATTCCCCACCCAAGCCAACGGACACGTCGTCGACCATCGCGGCCATGCGTTCATCAAGATTTTTTCTGAATCGAATTGGGTTGCCGGTTGAGCCAGTGGTCTGTCTCTTTGCGTTATCGGGCTCGACCAGCCAGTGGTCGGGTTGCAATAACTTTTTCTGAGCGGAGTTCAAACTTCGGATCAATTTGTTGGTGCTGCGAACCTGAGGCGAGCCTTGCCTCATGGTTGAGTTGCTTTCTTCCGCATTCGAAAACGGGTTTTCCGTTCCACCCTCGATCGACTCGACGTATTCCCGGTCGAAGCGAGAGAGCTTGGAGATTGACACGTTGATGATTTTTCCCGTGTCCTGCCGAAGTTTTACCTTCCCTTCCTGAACTCGGATTAACTGCGCGTATATCCTGTACTTGCCGTTCGCGCTTTTCCACAGACGAAACTCGTGTTCAGACTGAGCTGGGGCAATGGCGTAAGCCGCACGACCGACCGAAAAGTCTCCTTCAACGAATAGGCTGATTCCGAATGATTGTGACCACAGACAGATGGCAATAATGAGAATTCGATGCATTCGCGGTTGTTCGCGGAGGAGGAAGTGACAGGAGTCAACTCGAAGCATTCGATCGTATCACGAGATTCAAGTTGATGTCAAATTTTCCTTAACGTCGCGTCTGGCATTTCTTGCAGAAGAATGTAGATCGCTGAGCCTGCACGATGCGTTTGATGGATTGCCCGTCGCACATCTGACAAGTTCGTCCCTCGCGGTCGTAGACTCGGTGTTCGTTCTGGTATCCGCCTGATTGATTGAGTGCGTTGCGATATGTGCCGTCGGAAAGTGTTGAGCCTTCGTACTTGATCGCGGTTTTCAGAACATCAACCATGCACTGATGAATCAGGCTCCAACGCTTTCGTGTGAGCTTGTCACAACGTGTTTGAGGATGAACGCCCGCCAGATGCAAAATTTCTGATGCGTAAAGATTCCCGATCCCGGCGACGGCCGATTGGTCGAGCAAGGCGACTTTTATCTCGCGGCGACTGCGACGCAACCGGTCACGAAGTTGTTCCGCGTCAATGTTCAATGCATCCGGGCCAAGCGATCCGTCAGTCAGCTTTTGTTGATACTGTTTGTCGGAAAGTAAGGTGACTTTGCCCAGGCCGCGACGATCCCAGAAAAGAAGTTCATCGATCGTGCCGTCGGTAAGTTGTAACGCGAATCGGAGATGTTCCCTCGTCGGAGGATCCGCAATCAGCACCAGCCCCGTCATGCGAGGTTCGAAGATCAAACGGTCGTCTGAATCGAGTCGAATGACGACTCGTTTACCCAGCCGATCGACCGACTTGATGGTTCGCCCGGCAACTCGTTTGTTCAGTTTGCCGATCGAGGGTTGGATCTCGATGGGGCGTTTTGCGCACGGAGTGCGGGCTGCCGACTGAATGGTTGCACCGGTGATTCCCAGCACACCGCGACGCATGGTTTCGACTTCGGGCAGTTCAGGCATGGCTCGACTTGCTGGGACAGAGAAAACGGGTGAGACCGGATCTGGCTACCGTTTGGTTGAAGTTCAGACTCGGTTTGAAGCCTGACCATTTTGTCGCATTCTTCGGCCGCTGTTTAGACGCCGGCTCGTTTTCCCTGCTGAATCCAGCCGGCGGTCTTTTGTTAGCTTTTCAAGGCTTGACGGTTATTCACCCGGCTTCGACAATCGAAGATTCACAATAGTTTTTCAGATGCGGACGACCTCCAGCTCATGGCAACTTCTTTTTTACCCTCGCCCAGTACCGACGCCGACCTGCCCGACAAGGACGGACGCTACGGCGACTTTGGTGGTCGTTTTGTCCCCGAGACTCTGGTCGCAGCGCTTGACCAGTTGGAAGACGAGTACAACAAGGCGAAAGCAGATCCCGAATTCCAGCAACAGTTAGACGTGCTGCTGCGAGATTTTGTCGGTCGAGCGTCGCCAATGTACTTCGCGAAACGGCTGACGGAGCAATGCGGGGGAGCTCAGATCTGGTTCAAACGCGAAGATCTGAACCACACGGGGGCTCATAAGATCAACAGCACGCTGGGGCAGGCGTTGTTGACATTGCGGATGGGCAAGACTCGCGTGATTGCGGAAACAGGTGCCGGACAACATGGTGTCGCAACCGCAACCGCATGTGCTCATTTTGGTCTTCCCTGCATCGTCTACATGGGAGAAGAGGACGTTCGACGCCAGTCTCCCAACGTGCAGAGCATGAGAATGATGGGTGCCGAGATCCGCCCGGTGACGACTGGTTCGCGAACATTGCGTGACGCTGTCAACGAGGCGATGCGTGATTGGATGAGTTCCGTTGGTGACACGCATTACATTCTCGGTTCGGTGGTTGGCCCTCACCCGTTTCCGATGATCGTTCGAGACTATCAGTCGGTGATCGGACGCGAGACGATTCAACAGTCTCAAGAACGATTTGGTCGACTTCCAGACGCGGTGGTTGCCTGTGTCGGTGGCGGAAGCAATGCCGCAGGAATGTTCTTCCCGTTTGTTGCCGAAACGGATGTGCCATTGATCGGAGTCGAAGCAGGCGGCATCGATGACACGGCCGGTCGACACGCGTCCAGTTTGACCTACGGCAAGCCAGGAGTGCTGCATGGTAGTTTTAGTTACGTGTTGCAGGACGGCGATGGGCAAACGGCGGACGTTCACTCGGCATCGGCGGGATTGGACTATCCCGGCGTAGGGCCTGAGCATAGCCACTGGAAGAAAACAGGTCGCGTCGAATATCGTAGTTGTCGCGACGACGAAGCACTCGCCGCGTTCGACACGATGGCTCGGACGGAAGGCATTTTGCCGGCGCTCGAGTCGTCTCATGCGATTGCGACTGGAATGAAAGTCGCTGCCGAGCGGAGCAAGGACGAGATCGTGGTGATCTGCCTTTCCGGACGCGGCGATAAGGACTCGGCCGAAATTCAACGACTGAAATCCGAAAGCGCTTAGAACGTCGCTTGTATACTCACACCACCTGACCCCGAAAGCTCTATCTTCATGTCGGCAATCGACGAACTGTTTCAAAAACTTCGCGGCGAAAACAAACGCGCCTTCATGCCGTTCATCACCGCGGGTGACCCGGATCTTGGCTTCACGGCTGAACTGCTGAAGCAGTTGGATGCCGCCGGGTGCCATCTGGTGGAATTAGGAATTCCTTACAGCGATCCGATTGCCGACGGACCGACGATTCAGGCTTCCTACACGCGGGCGTTGAACGCGGGGACGAAGCTGGATGCGATTTTTGAAACCGTGTCGGGAGTCTCGGGTGATTTGAGCATGCCGATTGTGACCATGGTCAGCTATGCGATCGTGTTTCGCATGGGTATCGAGGAATATCTTGACCGAGCGATCGCGGCGGGTGTTTCCGGACTGATCGTTCCTGACATGCCAGTCGATGAATCGGCTGAGTTGGCGGCGAAGTGCGCCGAGAAAAATGTCAGTTTGATCCAATTGATAACACCAACAACGCCTCGTGACCGTGCGATTGAGATCGCCAGGACAACGACGGGGTTTATTTACTACGTTTCCATCACTGGGATCACGGGCGAACGAGCGGAGCTTCCGCCTGAGCTGACTGACAACTTGAAATGGTTGCGTGAGCAGACGGATTTGCCGATTTGTGTCGGGTTTGGAATCAGTGGGCCGGACCAGGTGGCGGCGTTGAAGCCTTATTGCGACGGAATGATTGTTGGCTCCGCGATTGTGCGACGGATAGCGGCCGCAAGTGATACGTCAGCGGAGGAAGCGGTTGCCGATGTAGTCGCGTTTTCGAAAACCATGGTCGCGGCGATGGATGACTGAATTTGCAAGAGTTGAGTTTGGTGATTTGGAAGTGTTCAGGGCTCAGAGTGTTTTTTTTGCGGTTTAACGGGATGTGTGTTGGGTACCGAGTACCGAGTACCGAGTGCTGAGTACCGAGTGCTGAGTGCTGAGTGCTGAGTGCTGAG
>CAYXWX010000121.1:0-11630 GCA_964468915.1 uncultured Pirellulaceae bacterium | reverse complement strand
CTGAGGTCGCTCAAATGCCTGAGGTCGCTCAAATGCCCTTAACCCTGACGCTGCTTATGGCGTGGGTTGGTGCAAATAACGTAGACCTTGCCTCGTCGTTTCACGACTTTGCAGTTCTCACAGATTCTTTTAACGCTGGCGCGGACCTTCATCGCGGGATGCTCTTAAAATTTTTGTCGTTTTTGGAAGCCCAACAGTATATGGATTACGGGGCAAAGTTCACAAGGCCCAATTTCGTCAGATTTGCCGTGAATTCTGAGTCCTATCCTGATCTTTTGCCGGCATCGACCAAATGAACCGAATACCGCCTGCATGAAACCTATCCGAGGACCTGCCTCAGGGATGAGCCGATGTGCCGCGAGCCACGGTTTTTGCAAGTTCAACGTCGGTTAACGCCGTAAAGCGCCGTAAAGGTTTTGATTTTTTAAAAACATGGCATGGAGTAAAACCTTCAGCCTTTTGGGGTTACCACAAGCCAGCGGCGAAAACCACTGCCACTGCGACTTACTGGGTTACGGCGATGCCTGAAATATGCACGGCTGCGGTAAACAAATCAAAACAAGAATCAGAACCCGTTGGGCTCAAACGTCTTCGGATGAATGCTCAAACGCCCAAACAGGCAGATTTCGACGACTTCCGGCCGCCTTTCCCCCTTAAACTTCCGATTTTCCCTCTATCTTCACTTCCGTTTTGCCGAAACAGACTTTCGGAGTAGTAAAGTTTAATGGTTGCGGAGTCTGTCTTGATTACGAAGAGTATTCGTGCTCGATACACGGCGTTTTTGATTGCTGCGAGTGCCATCATTGTGGCGCTGGGGATCTCTCCGCGCGCAGTGCCACCGAAATCAGCTCCTTCCCCTTCAAAAAGTGCCCAGCTCCGGCACCAGTCCACCGTTGGACATTCCACGTTCGGAAATCCGACTGCGAAGGCTTCGGCCATATCGCCCCAGCCAGCCGCTCGGATTGACGCCAAACCACTGAACACTCCGGAATCTGCTTCGAACCAGAACGTTCAACAGAGCGATCGTCCAAACGCAGTTCGACAGGTCGCTTTCACAACTCCGCTGCCCCCAATGGACGCACCGCGACCTCGCAGCGAACCTGCCGGGAAAACGATAGCGAGGTACCCACTTCACGATCCGACCGAATCACCATCGCAGCCGGAGCATCGCGAGAACTCGGTCGAGCGGCTTTTTAAAACCAAGGCGTTCGCCGACACGGTCGCACAAATCCGCCCGATTCCCACCACCGTGGAGGCAGTCCGCCAGCAAGTCATCAACCAACTCACGGATGACGAACGAGCCACGCTGCACGAGCTGCCGCCGATGTGCACCAGCGAGTTGCCGGGCCTTGATTTGTCGGATGTGGTGCCAGCCCGCGATCGCCTGCCTGACGAATTAGTCAAACAAGCTTCCGCCGGAGAGCCGCTGAACGTCTCGCACGCGAGGGACAACGCACCTGCTGCCGCCCGAGTCGCGTCGGTGCACAATCCGCACTCGCCCGACATGATGAAAGCTGACCTTCAGCAATATCGCATCGCACGCGCTGTTGCGGGGAAAGATCCCGACGAGGATCCGCATTTGGAAATCTATTCGCGTTCCGCTTTTCCGTCAGCTCGCGACTGCGCTGGTTGCCACAAGCAACTTTATGAGGAGTGGGCCGGATCGAGTCACGCTTACGCCTCGATCTCCCCGATGTTTCACAAGTTCGAAGACAAAATTAACATGTTGTCGCAGGGAACTCTCGGTTACTTCTGCCTGCGCTGTCACGCTCCTGTGGCGACCACCATGGGACTGCGGCGTGACCAACCGATCTGGGACGGACCTGAGGTCTTTCGCGAAGGCGTCACCTGTGTTGCCTGCCATCGCGTGAAAATCCCATACACGAAAACCAACGGGGAACGGCGCATCGAACCCGGCGGCTTGAACGACCCGGTCTACGGTGCCTCCGATGGCAACGGCGGCGCGATCGCACACAAGTACAAAGATTTTTTCAAAGTCACGTCGGATCCGAACGACAAGAAACAAGGTCAGCTGATGCACCGCCGGGCGATTCAGTTTGATGAACTGGCAGAATCGACGTTCTGCATGTCTTGCCATCAGGTCGCCGTGCAGCCCGGCATCAAACTGGAGGTCGTGTGGGATCAGTACCGCGCCTCGCCCGCCTATCGCGAAGGTGTCTCGTGTCAGGACTGTCACATGGGGATCGTTCCGGGCGTTGATGGCGGTTACTCGATTGGCCCTTCGGCAGTCGTCAACGACAAGGTCGTCAACGCAGAACGAAAACACTCCAACCATACCTTTTACGGCCCCGGTTACTCGATCGCTCACCCGGGAATTTTCCCTCACAACTTGAAGAATACTCGCTGGACCGTCAACGACTGGCTGCAGTTCGATTGGCGTGGCGGCTGGGGAACCGAGGAGTTCGAAAAAGCGATCGCGGATAATCAGTTTTATACAACGTTCCCAGAAGTCTGGTCAGACGCTGATGACCGCGCCGATGCACGCGAGATCGTGGACGAAAACCTGAAGAAGCTGGAATACAAAAAAGACCTCCGCCGTCAGGTTCTGGAAAACGGATCCAAATTGGATGGGCCTTTCTTTTTCGAAAAACCTACGCTGGGCGAACCGCTGAAGTTTCGGTACTGCCTGACGAACACGAACCCGGGACACAACATGCCCAGCGGTTCGCTTGGTGCTCAGCCGCAATTGTGGATGAACGTCGTCTTGATCGGCCCCAGCGGCCAGCGAATCTGGGAAACCGGATACGTCGACTCCAACGGCGACCTTGCCGACAACCATTCGCTGGACGTGCTGGCTCGCAAGATTCCTTTTGACACCCAACTGTTTAACCTGCAGACCAAGTTCCTGACAACCAACGTCAAAGGGACCGATCGCGAAATGTACCTGCCGATCAATATCGACATCGATCAATTGCCATTCCTGCGCCCACCGGCTCAGCCGGTTTCGGTCCTGAACCACCCTCCGTTTATCCGCATGGAAGGCCATTCGCTTCCTGCGTTAGGTTCAAGAAATGCGAAATTCGTGGTGCCATCACGCCTGATGCGTGAACCCGGTGTCTATCGGATGTCTGTTCGCATGCGAAGCCGTGCCGAACCGATCTACTTCATGCGATTCTGCGACGCGACGCCAGAGATGGAACGAATGATGAACGAGTGGATCGCAGACTTCCACGTTCAAACGGTCACCTTCGAGGTTCACTGACAAGGTACCTGACCGGAAAACCATGCAAACCAGCCTCACATTGCGAACCGCGGAAAGCTCATTCGGCACGGCTGCCGGATTGATCGCGCTGGTGTTTTGCGCATTGATTTGCGCAGTGACTTGCAACGACATGCTGGCGAATGAACCGGCCACCGAACATCGCGCGACAGTCCAGTGGATTTCCTCAACGGTGGATCGATCAGGAAACGTGATCGATGTTCCCTCGCACACGCAGCCTGACACGCAGGCTCACATGCAGCCGCCCGCAAGACAGTTGAACGAAGATTTGGAAGCGGTAATTTCTCCGCAAGCGTTTCGCGAACATCAGAAAACCGTCAACTTCCAATCGCCCGCAACCGCCGAGGCAGTGTCAACTGAAACGACACCAATCCCCAGCCACGATTTGTCGGCACCCACCAACGTCGCAAGCGTTACCCAAAGCAGCCTGGAAGCATCACAGGAACATCAGGACGATTTCACCCCTCAGATTCCGGCCGAATTCACCGTTGCAGAAATGCCTGCGGCTGAACCAGACGCGCTGCCTGAGCAATCAATCATGATCCTGGAGCCATCGGCTGAAAGCAACGCGTTTGATTCGCGCGGCCCCGCTGGTGATCCACCTGAAGGCAATCCACCAGAACGCGATGCATCTCCGCAGGCAATGCTACCGACGCCATTTCGATTTGCGTCCGCACGATCCGCCGCGATCGCTCCCACGCCGACGAAACAGTTGCCTGCCCTGCCCTCTCTGCCCGGCCAAACCAACAACGCGTCAACGGTGAAATCGCCGCACACCGCAACCAACTCAAACGCTGCATTTACAAAAACAAAGAAGAAAGCGCCGGGGGTTCTGGCGAGTGCAGACGCGTTTGTCATGGCCGCTCAACCCGAGCTGGGGGCTCATTACAAACTTGAAAATCCAGTCGTCGATGCTTGTGCGTGGAAATCGGAAACCTACCTCTCCGACTTCTCACCCGACGCAATTGATCCCCACATGCCCGTCGACCCGTGGACCGAGATGCAGATCTACGAGGGAAAAACGCTCAATGCCAACCAACGGCCGCTGATCGAACTGGGCCGTCCCTGGTATCAGCTGGGCCAGTTGAACCCGGGCTCCTCATTGCTGGGTTTCCACAACAATGTCGCGCCTCAGTTTCTTGTGTTTGGTGACTTTCGCACTGCGATCGCATCCAACCAACTTGGCGGAAACAGCACGACCCTGTCAGCAAGCGAACTGAATCTTGATTTCGATCTGAAACTGACCGGGACCGAGCGTTTTCACATGTTCATGTCACCGCTGGATAATGGCTTGACGAATACCGGCTACCGATTTGACGACGATGAGTTCGTTGACGAGTTCGATGCACAGATTGATTTCGGTTACTTCGAGGGCGACCTTGGCGCGATCGTTGGTGGCTTCATGGGCAAAACACTGCCGTTCGATTTGCCGTTTGCCATCGGGGAGATTCCGCTGTTGTTTCAGAACGGCATCTGGATGGAGGATGCGATTCTGGGCGTCGCTGCCACGATTCCAGCTCGCAACAGTCCTCGATTTGACATCTCCAACATGGACTTCACTTTCTTCGCCGGCTACGACCAGCTGAATAGCGACGCGTTTCCGGGTGATGACAGTGCCGCCAGAATTTATGGCATGGCGTCATTTATCGAGGCCATGAACGGCTACTGGGAAATCGATTACGCGTTCCTTGATGACCGCACGTTTGATGATCGCAGCTACCACAACATCGGAATTGCATTTTCGCGACGTTTCGGCAGACTGCTGTCCAACTCAACTCGCGTGATCGTCAACGCGGGTCAATCGACGGACGTGGTAGAAAACACGGCCGACGGAGTTTTGTTGTTGTCTGAGAACTCGTTGATCACGGGTGCTCCTTCGACCGTTGTTCCCTACCTCAATTTGTTCGCCGGCTTTGACCGCCCTCAGTCTGCCGCCCGCGCTGGTGTGGCGGGTGGAGTCCTGAGGAACACCGGCATCTTGTTTGAGACCGATGGAATGACCGGGTTTCCAACGCTCGATGCGACCGCCAACGACACGTTCGGCATGTCGCTTGGGCTGAACCTGATTGCCAGCGACTTCAGTCAACAACTGGTTGTCGAAACTTCGATGCTGGGAGTCATGGGCAATGACGCCAACCGGAATGCGGCCGGTGATCAATACGGTTTAGGATTGCGATACCAGCTGCCACTGAGCAACGCGATCATCTTTCGCACCGACGCGATGTACGGGTTCCGCCGAGGCGACGAAGACATCCACGGGGCTCGAATGGAACTGCGTCACAAGTTTTAAAATCGCATTTCGGTTTAGTGCCCAAGATTGATTGCCCAAGCTTGCCTGAGCATCTGCCTGCTTCTGATCGGTTCTTGATTTTCACGGCCCTGCAGACGCGTCATTTTATCACAACATGCCCTGAAATCGGCCGCGGCAGCGTCGTTATCAACCGTGATTGCGTTCCTGCGCATTGCCTTGATTAATCCGATTGCGACCCATTTGCAAGCTTGACCTGTCGTTTAATTTGTCTACGATGCTGATTGGAATCCGCGAACATCTGCGGACAAACGAGCAGGCCTATCAGCCCGACAAATGCAACGCAAGCAATTTCTAATCTGCTTTTTGCTCGGTTACCTGGTTCTATTGTGGAACTTTGGACCCTCGTTTCATCGCGCTGACTTCTTTGGTTTTAACCTCTGCGCCGCCAGCGCTGCCAGCCATAACTCGTTTGCCTTCGACCTTGCTGAATATTCAGGGTGCTGTTGCCACGGTTCTTGCCATACAAGCCCGGATGGTCCTGAACAATCGCTCAACCTGATTGCGGATCACGATTGTGCTTTCTGCGATTTTTTCGATCAGTTTAATCTGACCGTCGGTGATTGCGATCAGCCGGCGACGCCTGCTTTTGCAACATTTCTTGGCAATTGCGAAATGCAGAGCATCGACAAGGACTTCTTTACAGCGACCGCTCGTGGGCCGCCTGTCCTTTCTTAACAGTCGTTATCGCATCTTTGATTTTGATGATTCCTGCCGGTCGTGAGTGCACCGGGGTTTAGTCGTAAGCGCGTACCGATTCGCTGTGTCCGACCCGAGTTGCCCTGAGCAATCGTTCCGGGAGGGCTTAATGCCCTCGTGGTGAACGAACCGTTCATCTGCCAACCATGGCCGTCAGTGAATGAATCAGAGCTTTCGATGACGTTCGTGTCACCAAATGCGTGTGTCAAAAGGTAACGCGATTCTATTGGCGACCCGTGTTGCTATTGGCAACCCGTGTTCTTCAAGGCGACTATTCGCAAGTTTCGAGTTCGCGTTTATCCGCGACATTGGCTCGGCTGCATCGGCGTTGCCAATCGTAAGTTCATAAGGAATTTTACAGTGACTCAAAGGAAATCAAACGAGATCCGCAATCGTCCGGGGTTTACTCTGGTCGAGTTGTTAGTCGTGATTGCCATCATTGGAATCCTGATCGGCATGCTGCTACCTGCGGTTCAGTCGGTTCGTGAAGCTGCCAGAAGAACCGCTTGCTCTAATCACGTTCGTCAGATCGCATTGGCCGTTCACAACTATGAATCGGCCCATTCGAAATTTCCCGTTAATCAAATCGGACCCGGCCAGCGAAACAACGAGGGCGAGTTCGAAACAGGCCACTACAGTTGGCTGGTCTGGCTGCTGCCGCAATTGGAACAGAACAACGTCTATCAATCATTCGATCTGAGAATAAATAACGGAGACGACGATGACTTCCGGATGAGTGATTCGCACGCTAATGCAGTCGCTGCGAACACGCTCATCCCAACTCTGCTCTGCCCCTCCGACACTCCCAACCTGACCAACGAAGTTATTCTCGGATCGGCGAATCCCGCGCCGGCCAACTATGTCGGAAATGCGGGCTGGCCCTCGCCAACGACTGGCTTTTCGGGTGAACGGGCCGCTCCGGGCATGCACAACGGCGCGATCCCGATTCTGAATCCGGATCCACTCAGGTCCATCCAATGGCATGTCAACAAGGTCTCGATGAAAGACTTTCTGGATGGCACTTCGAACACCTCGCTTTTGTCCGAGCGGTTAATTCAGCCGGCCAACAGTAGACAAGACATCGAGAACGGCGATATCAGGTTCCGGCCAATTCATATCCAACCTTTTGACACGGTGTTGCCTGACATCGTTCGGCAAATGCAGCAGACGCTGGATTCAGGTCTGGACAAACACTGGATCGAATCTGCTTACATCGGGCGATCATGGTCAAGTGGTGTTCCGTTGACCGCACCGACCTACATGCATCTTCAGCGCCCCAACGGCTTGCTGGGGTTTTACACCAGCTATCGACAAGACGGAAACATGGTTGCCGCTGCTACCAGCGGTCACACTGGCGGCGTGAACGTGGCAATGGTTGATGGTTCAGTGCAGTTTGTGACAGATGACGTGACGGATGAAGTCTGGTGGGCCATCGGAAGTCGTGATGATGGTCGTGCTGAATCGTTAGCGAATTGATTGATCGATTATTGATTGCGGGGATTTCCCGCTGGTTTGAATACAGGACATTAAGACAAATGAAGTTATTTACGTTCAGCCTGCTCTTGGCGCTATTGTCAATGCCGCCAGGTGCTTCCGCACAGCTGTTCGACATTGGTGATATCGAAGTTGGTTACGATTCATTCCCCAATGCGACAGCAATCAATCTGGGCGGTGTGATCGGCACGACCTCAGATGGAATTCCTTACTTCACTGCGGATATTGTTGAACTGGATCCGTTCAGCCCCGGCGAGTATGCCGCAGACTTTCCCGGCTTTGTCACTAACCGACAGGCAGGCCTGTTTGTCGGCGATAGCGACCGTTTTTATATCAGTGCGTTGGACGCAACCGAGCATTCAGCAACCGGCGTCGGCTACGTCAACTATTACAACCCGGCAGAAGATCGACTCGAAGCAAGCGGTCGCATTGCGATCAAGGATAATTCGATCGGGACGCAAGATTATGTGCTCAACGGTGCTTCTGTCGAATCAGGGCAGGGAGACGAATTGCAGTTCATCGTCGAGTCCCGCAGTCAGAATTCGGAACTTCCCGGAGGTGACTTTCATCGACACATCGAATACGACTTGCTGGACGATGCCACCACGCCGCACGGAGCCTACGGCGTGATGATGCAACTGGAAAGCGATTACAACGCGGTCGACGGCCAGAACGTTATCAAATCGGATCCGTTCTGGATCATTTGGAACCACGGAATGTTGGACCAGGATTTTGATGAGCTCGCGATTCCGGCATTTGCCGAGGCGCCTGTCAGCTTTGCCCCAGGAGACTTTGATCAGGATGGCGATGTTGACCTTGATGATCTGGACCAGTTCAACGGCAACCTCGACTCACCCGCGACAGGAGCTCTCGTGTCACTGGACCTGGATGGCGATGGGACGGTCGGAGCGAACGACTTTCAACAGCATTACGAACAGTTGGTGGAAACAGCCAACGGTCAGAAAGGCACTTTTGCGGGCGACGTGAATCTTGATGGGACGGTCAACGTCCTTGGCGATGCCTTCGCGTTGGTTGGAAATCTGAACAATCCCGCGTCCAGCTGGGCCGAAGGAGATTTGAATGCGGATGGAACCGTCAATGTGCTTGGCGACGCTTTTCTGTTGGTAGGAAATCTTGGCAACAGCAATGGCAGTGAAGGTCCATCGGCTTCCGCTGTGCCCGAACCCGGAAGCCTTTCACTACTGGCCGTTTGCACGTCGTGTGTGTTTTTACGTCGTCGCTCACTGAGCGGCGTTTTATCGATTTAGAAAAACTCAGGTCGTGTGACCTGTTAAAATTTGTTTCTTTGTTTCTCTCCCTGGAGTTTAAGATGAGGTTTCGTTTTTTTATGGTGGCGTTGATGGTGACATCAATGTCAACAATTGCTTTTGCAAGTGAAGATGATAACCACGATGATGGTGACGTTCACGTTCATAGTGACGTGGAATTTGGTTATGACAGCCTGGAGAATCCAACTGAGCTGGAAATCGAAGTAGGTGAAGCGACCGCTACCGGCGTTCCATTCTTTGAAAGCAGCTTTGTTATTGAAGACTCAGTTGGCGATCCTGGAAACTACACAAGCGACAGCCCCGGCTTCGCAACCGCTCCTACCGAGGAAGTACCACTCGTTATCAACGCAGGTGATCAAATTTTTGCGAATGTTCTCGATTCATCGGTCGGAGCATTGTTCGGTGGAAAAGGTTTCGTGACCTACTATGACCCTGTTGAAGATTCACTGTCGGCAGCCGGGCGAATCTCGGTCACCGGAGAAAGCCCTTCTTTTCCAACGGCGTTTCTTAATGGCGACAGCGTCGAATCCGGCAGTACGCTTCAGTTTGTCGACGTAGGTCCCGCAGATCCATTTGGCTCTCCTTCTTTTGACGAGCACCTGGTCTTTGACCTGCTGGACGACGCTACCGCTGCTCCAGGAGCTTACGGATTGCTGTTGCAACTGCAGAGTAATTTCGCGGGAACTGACTTAAGCGAATTTGAACTGATTTCCGAGCCATTCTGGGTGATCCTGAATCACCAGATGGACGAAGAGGACTTTGAGAACTTTGCTGTACCCGCGTTTGAAACCGCAGCCATCCCTGAGCCGGGAACGGCCAGCCTGTTGGCAATGGGAGCGGCAACCGCTTTGCTTCGTCGACGTCGCAGCTGATCAGCTTCGATTGAGACAGACAGAATTTTGACCAAAACGGTCCCGGATTCGCTCGCCGCATCCGGGACCGTTTTTTTGTAACAAGGAAAAACGTACGACGCCGCTAACGAATCACACCAGCTGAATCGTTCTCAGACAAGTTCCCCATCCAGCCATGATGCGGAGTTTTTCGTTCCATGGTTCATGCCGATGACCAGAGATTCGCGCAACCGGAATGCAAAACTGCTACGATTGTGGTCGGCATGCGAAGTGCTCGCGTCGTCTGGGTGCCACTTCCAATTCAACACCGTCCGCGTGTCCGAACAGGATCGATTCCATGGCAAAACTTCGCTTGCTTTCAGTTTTCATGCTACTTCAATTTTCTGCATCAACACTTTCTGGGCAACAAACCGGAGGCTTTCCTTTTGAGTTACCGAAAGAGAAGCCGGATCGCGAACTAAGCCGCGCGGTGGAGCGGATTTATACCGACTACCCTGCCCCGCAACCTCAGGACAACGAACTGTTCAGCCAGTTCAAGTACACCCAACTGACAAGTTTTGATTACAACGGCGGAGATGGCACGGTCTCTCGCCGCGACCCTTCCAAAGTGATCCACGAAAACGGCAAATACTACGTCTGGTACACGCACCGACAAACACCGGTGCCTCCTATCGGAATGAAGCGTGCGTCCGAAGCGACCGATGTGATTCCGTCGGCTGATTGGGATCTCGCCGAGATCTGGTACGCGACATCCGAAGACGGCTTCGAGTGGGAAGAACAAGGCGTCGCGATAAAGCGCCCCGAAAAACCACTCGTCGGCTGGCGATCGGTCACGACTACGGACATCCTGAAGTGGAAGGGTAAGTATTACCTTTACTACCAAGGGTTCATGGAAGCCAGTGGCACTCGCGGTGACGATTGTCCTGTCGCGGTCTCGTGGGCCGATTCGCCCGATGGACCCTGGACGCCCTATAACAAGATCGTCATTCCCAACGGAGCCGAAGGCGAATGGGACCAGTACTCGATCCACGATCCTTATCCTCTTGTTCGCGATGGAAAGATCTACCTGTATTACAAATCCGACTTTGGCAAGAACCCGCACCTGTTTCGCATGCAAGGACTTGCCATGGCAGACAATCCTCTGGGCCCGTTTGAAAAACACCCGTTGAATCCGGTCATTTCATCGGGACACGAAACATCGCTCTTTCCATTCAAAGAAGGCATCGCCGCGCTGGTTTACAAGGATGGGCCCGAGCACAACACGATCCAATACGCCGAGGACGGAGTCAATTTTTCGATCGCTTCCATTACCGAGCTGATGCCTACGCCGCAGCTGCGTATGTCCCGGATGCGTTTACCGATACAAAATATGGACGTGGCATCACGTGGGGAATGGCTCATTTCATCAATCAGGGAGTGCCCGATAAAATGCACTCGATCCTGGTCCGATTTGACTGCGACCTGAGTCTGGATGTACACGATCCGCAGATGAAACAACATCGCGTCAATCATGCCGCCGACGTTTACTACCGCCAGGGGCTGAGTCAGAAGCAGCTGAAAAGAATCAAGGGCCGCAACAAGGGCGGCGAATGACAGCTCGTGAGATAGCGTCATCATGGTTCTGCCCCTCTTTTCGAATAGGTTTTTCAGGGCATAAGATCAGCTCCATTCGAAGCAAACACCTAGTGCTTTATTCCAACTCGTTTTTAGGGTTGTTACTTGCGGAGGGTCTCGTTTTATTTTTTGCT
>CAYXWX010000120.1:0-11862 GCA_964468915.1 uncultured Pirellulaceae bacterium | reverse complement strand
GCATTTGGTTCGCGGACAGAGGTCGAACTTGCTCCAGTCAGTGTTTCGTTTGATTGACCGTGGAGCCTAATTCGTCCATGTTCAGCCGGTCGTCTGTTCAGCTGAACGTTGAGGCTCAGCCGAACGATTTCGCTTCGCGCGCCGGGCGTTGACGTTCCATTGATAGCAATCAATTCGGTCAGCGTCTCGTTTGCAGCGAAAATTTCTCGTTACCATGGAAGCCCAGCGTCTGACAAATCGCGACGGAAACTTGGGAAACCGCGGAGTCAACGATGATTGTTTGCCAATGTTATGAACCCTTTGCCTCCATGTTCCCATTGCCGAGGTAAACCTTTCACGTCGCCCCCAATCGGGTTGTGATTTCTTAACCGGGGCCTTGCACACCTCGGGCAACGCCGTTCGTAGAAGCGGCTTTCGTCGCCAGTTTGTGGTAATTTTAAAAGCCTGAAGGCTTTAACTACGAACCATGTCTCTAAAAAATCACAACCTCATCCGGGGCGAAGGAAACGCCATCGCAGACAGGCCGCCGTATCTTGATTAATGCCGCTCTGATCGAGCCGAATGGAACTCCACTTCCTTGGTTCGCTTGTGACAGAGACTAACTTTTTTCTGATGAATTTGTTTGCAGTGAACTTGTTTGCTTGCATAAAGTCAGTGTCGCTCAATCGAACTTTGATTCACGACAAACCATTCGAGCTTCATCTGAAGGTGGCTTTGAACGCAAAAAGCCGCCTCAATTGGATCGAGGCGGCTTATTCAGTTGGAAAAGTCGAGATGTTGATCACGCCTTTTCGATGTCAGGTTGATGATCAGACGATCATGTCTTTCAGACCCTTCAGAGGTCGGATCTTTACCTGGCGGCTGGCAGGCTTTGGAGCCGCCCAAACCATTTCGCCAGTTCCCGGGTTGCGGACCTGACGACGAGGCAATGCTGGCTTGTCTTTAACAACGATCTTGCAAAGTCCAGGGATGGTAAACATTCCGGGGCTGCTCTTTTTCGCGATGTTCTTTTCAATCTCTGCAGTCAGAGCTTCAAAGAAAGCCGCAACTTCTTTTTTTGACATCTCGGTTGCTTCCGCGATGTTATTCATGATTTCTGACTTAGTTGGGGCTTTAGGCGCCGAACTTGCTTTTGCCATCGTTAAACTTCTCCTGGTAGCGGGATGCTGAAGTGTTAGTTGTAAAAATGTGGGGAAAATGGACTTTCCAATTGCCAAGACGCGGAAATTAGAATGCTTTGGGTCCACAATTCAAGATAGTTTGACCCGAAAACGCGGTCAAAACGGTTAAATTTGCCCAAAAACACGGGTTTATCTGTCATTCGAGACGCGTTTTGACCGTTTTACCCGGAAAATAAGTCGAATACACCGATTACAGGGGCCCCGTCGAGTGCTGGGCAGATGGTTAAATTTTGGGTTGATTCGACCATTTCGACTGCTTTTGCGTATCCTCGTCCCCTTAACCTTGGGCCCAAACCCAAGCCCCAACCTGTTGCCGAAACGAAACAAGATGGGTGCGGTTTAAGCTAACCTAGGCCCACAGAGATCCCGATGTCACGTGTTGTGTCCTGGTTTTTAAAGCGAGTGTTCAGCGGAGTGAAGCAAACATCAACCCAATTCGCTTCTCAAGGAAAGCTCGGATGCGGAATACCGAATTTCTCAAGCATGGCTCGGTGCGGCTTGCTGTTGATTTTACTTGCATCTCCATTCGTTGCGCCTCCTCGCGGCGATGCACAGGAGAGCTCGGCTGACCGTTTGGTCCGAGTACAAAAACAGTTCAAAGCAGAGATTCGTCCGATCCTCGAACAGTCGTGTGGAGATTGTCATTGGGGCGACAACGATGATGCTGGCGTGAATCTCGAGCCATTCCAGACGATCGACCAATTGCTCGATTCACGGAAGTTGTGGCGAAAGGTTCTGACCCGAGTCGCTGCACACGAGATGCCTCCCGAAGACTCTGATCCTTTAACCCAAGATCAGCATCAAGCCGTCACCGTTTGGATTGATGAATTGCTGAACAGTGTCGACTGCTCCAATATCAATGCGGGTCGCGTCACGATTCGTCGCCTTAACCGAACCGAATATCGAAACACCATCCGCGACTTATTCGGCTTTGACTATCGACCGGCCGCAAGCTTCCCGGGGGACGATGTTGGCTACGGATTCGACAACATCGCCGATGTCCTTTCGTTGCCGCCACGCCTGATGGAAAAGTACCTCAGCGCGGCCGAAGAGATCACATCGCGAACAATTGTTGACCCTAACTACGGACGTTATCAAAAGCGTATTGAGGGATTGAAATTCAAGGAGTCCGACGCGTCGGAGCCTTTCAAAGGATTTCACATGCTTCACTCCAACGGAAGTATTTCGCATGCGATCAACGCACCCGAGGAAGGAAGATATCGCGTTGAGGTAAAATTGTTTGCCGACCAGGCGGGCGATGAATTGGCTCAGCTTGGAATCGGTCTCGCTGGCCAGAAACCTACGCCCTTGAGCGTTCCTTTGGCCGATGGAGAGCAACTGGTCACCGTGTCGACGGACTTGGAGATTCAGCCGGGTAAGACTCGACTGCTGCTTTCGTTTCTGAACGACTATTATGCTGAGGCGACGGCCTCACGGCGTGCGATGGATCGAAATCTGTATATCGCAGGAGTCTCGATTTACGGCCCCTTGAATGTTGATGGTAATTTTTCAGATCGCTGGCTGAAGCACTTGCGATCCAATCGACGGCCTGGCGTCAAAGACGCGCGAAAAGTACTTGAGCTGTTCATGTTGCGTGCGTGGCGTCGTCCGCCATCGGATCGCGACGTTCGGCGCATCATGCAGCTTTACCGAAAATCGACTCGAGGATCAGCCACGTTTTACGACGGCATCCGCTTGTGCATCCAAGCCGTGCTGGTTTCTCCTCATTTTCTGTTCAAAGTGGAATCACCCCCAGACGTCGATGCGAACAGCGGGGATCGGAAGCTCGACAATTTTCAGTTGGCAACAAGGCTTAGTTATTTTCTATGGAGCACGATGCCTGACGATCAATTGCTTGAACTTGCATCAAAGAAGAAACTTCAACAGCCTGAAATCCTGACCGCTGAAGTCAATCGCATGTTGGCAGATTCAAAGGCGGATGCACTGGTCGATAACTTTGTGGCTCAATGGTTGCAGCTTCCAAAACTGGCCAAAGTTCGACCTGATCCCGATCTGTTTCCGGGCATCGACAACAAAATGCGTGAGGATATGGCCAAAGAGACCAGGCTGCTTGTGAAAGATTTGATTGATCAGGACGCCAGCATGCTGGATCTGCTTGATACAGATTACTCGTTCGTGAATCAACGACTTGCGGATCATTACGGCATCCAGGGCGTGACGGGTGATTCGTTTCAGAAAGTCAGCACAAGAAATTCCGGGCGCCGTGGAATTATCAGCCACGCGAGTATTCTCACGTTGACTTCGAACCCGACGCGGACCTCTCCGGTCAAACGAGGCAAGTGGATCATGGAAAACCTGTTGGGTGACGAACCTCCGCCACCTGACCCGGACGCCATTCCGCTGGAAAATCAGGAGGAGCTCAAAGGGACGACTCGTCAGCGAATGATTCAGCATCGTGAGGATCCGAACTGTGCCGTGTGTCACAAAGTGATGGATGAATTGGGGTTCGCCCTTGAAAACTTTGATGCCGTAGGCCGCTGGCGGGATGAAGATGAAGGTTTGCCAGTGGACTCACGCGGTGAGCTACCTGATGGCACCTCGTTTGACGGAGCGGACGCGATGCAGGCGGTCATTGCAACCAACATGAAAGAAAAATTTGTGCGCTGCCTGACCGAGAAAATGCTGATTTACGCGCTCGGACGAGGGCTGGAGTATTTTGACGAATGTACAATTGATGAAATAATCAATCATCTGGCGAAAAACGATTATCGGTTTTCCGATTTGATCACTCAGGTCGCACTCAGCAAGCCTTTCCGCGAACGAGCGGCCGCTGGTGGGCGTCCTTTGCAAAACGCGTCGAATTAGTGCGAAAGCCAGGCAGTGAAATGGGGTGGAGAATGAACCGTAAACGAATCGAAGCAGTTCAAAACCGTTGGCGATCCGAACCGCTTTCGCGCCGAACGATGTTACGAGGCATGGGCGCGGCGGTTGCATTACCGTGGCTTGAGGCGATGTCCGCTTCGGCACCGTTGATCTCCAGCACCGCCAGTGCCGCAGTCAGGCCGGCAATCGAGGGCCCGCCGGTTCGGATGGGGTTTCTGTACGTTCCCAACGGAATGCACATGCCCGATTGGAAGCCACGCGGCCCCAGCGAAACAGAGTTTGAGCTTCCAAAAATCCTGCAACCTCTGGCAGCGCATCGAAAGCAGATGAATGTGATCACCGGGCTCGCCCTTGACGGTGCTGAATCACACGGCGATGGAGGCGGCGACCACGCACGTAGCGTCGCAGCGTTTTTGACGGGAGCCCATCCGCGCAAGACTCATGGCAGCGAGATTCGAAACGGCATTTCCGTCGATCAGGTTGCCGCGCAGCGAATCGGTCATCTCACTCGGCTCAAGTCGTTGGAACTTGGCACCGAAGACAGCGCATCGGGGGGAGATTGCGATACAGGCTATAGTTGTTTGTACACCTCGAACATTTCTTGGCGCACTGCGACATCTCCATTGGGTAAGGAAGTAGATCCGGCTGCGGTGTTCGAACGAATGTTTGGAGCCAGCAAAGGCGGCGCCAAGGCGATGGCGGCTCGTGAGAAAAAGCGCAAAAGTGTGCTCGATTTTGTCCTGAGTGATGCCAAACGGTTAAGTGATGACCTGGGGATCAATGACCGACGCAAGTTTGATGAGTACTTATACGCGGTTCGTGATATCGAGCGTCGACTGCAGTCTTCGAACAAGCTGGGAAAACGCGAAGAGGGCGTTTCTGACTTTCCTCGTCCTGTCGGTGTGCCGGAGAACTATGGTGAACATGTGCGTCTGCTTCTGGACATGATGACATTAGCGTTCCAGACTGATTCCACTCGTATTGCCAGTTTTATGTTTGCCAACGCCGGAAGCAATCGAAGCTATCGCAATCTTGCGATCAGCGAAGGGCATCACAACATTTCGCATCACGGAAACGCTTACGACAAGCAGCAAAAGATCAGCAAGATCAACCAGTATCACGCCAGTCTGGCGGCTCACCTGATTGACCGGTTGTCCAGGATTCCTGAAGGCAACGGGTCGCTGCTCGACAACTGTATGATTTTGTACGGAAGCGGCATTTCGGACGGAAATCGTCACAGCCACTCGGACTTGCCCATCGCGTTGTTTGGTAAAGGGGGCGGCAGCATCAAAACGGGCCGGCATATCCGGGTGCGAGCGAAAACGCCGCTGACCAACCTGTACTGCTCCATGCTCGAACGCGTTGGCGCGCCGGTCGATAAATTTTCAGATTCAAATGGTGTCATCAGAGAGTTGAAATCGTAGTCTTGACCGATCTGGTATACTTGGCAGATCGTGTTTAATCGTTACAGAGCCACGCGGGACACCGCCAACCTCAGGCGAGATTCTCCTCGGGTCTCAAACTGGCAGCAGCCGGTAAACAAGATTGGTTCGTTTTAATTCTTGAACTTGTTCCAAAAGTGCAACTCAGTTCGAGTGATTAGTTACGCAATCTTTTTTTGACCCGTACTGACTGTGATACCAATGCATACCGACGAACACTGGATGCGCAGAGCGATTGATCTTGCCGCAAAAGGGGAAGGTGCCGTAGAGCCGAACCCCATGGTGGGCTGCGTGCTCGTCCGAGATGGAAACGTAATCGGCGAGGGTTGGCACGAGCGTTATGGGGAAGCTCACGCCGAAGTCAACGCAATCAAAAGCGCGACAGAATCGATCGAAGGCGCAACCGCTTATGTGACGTTGGAGCCATGTTCACACCACGGAAAAACGCCGCCGTGCTGTCAGGCGTTGATCGACGCCAAAGTTGCCCGAGTGGTTTTCGCGGTTGCAGACCCGGATCCGCGCGTGTCGGGACAGGGTGCCGATGCACTTCGGGCCGTCGGTATCGAAGTGGTCGAAGGTGTGTTGGTTGACGAGGCGAAGTACGTGCTGGCTCCCTATCTGAAACGGACCACCACAGGCAGACCATGGGTGATTGCCAAATGGGCGATGACCATCGATGGGAAGATCGCGACTTCGGCGGGTGACAGTCAATGGATTTCCAACGAAAGCTCTCGGGGCATTGTTCACGAAATTCGCGGACGCGTTGATACCATCGTGGTTGGGTCGGGGACCGCAAACGCCGACGATCCGATGCTGAACGCTCGCCCCGCCACGTCACGGATAGCGCAGCGAGTCATTTTTGATTCGTCGGGTTCGATCTCAATGGATTCGCAGCTCGTCCAGACCGCAAACGAGTATTCGACCTTGATTGCCGTCGGTCCCAGTGCTTCTGAGGAAAAAATCGATCAGCTTCGCGCAAAGGGTTGCGAAGTGGTGGTCAGTCAGTCGGGGTCTCATGCCCAGCGTTTGGACGAATTATTGGTCGAGTTGGCCTCGCGCGGCTTTACCAACGTGCTGGTCGAGGGCGGTGGCGGATTTCTCGGCTTGCTTAATGACGCGGGGCAGATCGACGAAGTTCATGCTTTCATTGGACCCAAACTGATCGGCGGCGAGGGAGTCTGGCCCGTTGCGGGCAAGGGCTCCTCAGTGATGTCCGATGCTGGTGCGTTTCATTTGATTCGCGTTGAACCCATTCATGGCGACGTGTATTGCACCTGGCGAAAAGTTGCGGATTGATTCCGCCCAGTATTTGCACGTTCCCAAGACGTTGCCTTGAGTTGACATAACGTTGAGCCCTTGCCCGAACATCTTCCACGACGAAGCAATCCCAGGCTGGACGCTCTCTTTTGTCGCTTGTTTTGATCATCGCAAAAGCATGAGGGTTCTACGGCAGGACGTTGATGGTGTCTCGGCCGGTGACGGGGAATGAAGATGAATCGCTGACGGCCTGAACTTCGAAGGTGCCCTGGCCGGCCTGAGTCCCAACAACCGTCGCCACGAATGTCAGCTTCTCACCGGGCCTCATTTCCAGGCGACGCTGCAGAACGAACTGAGTGAAATCGTCATTCCGACCCACAATAGGCAGCTGCCCCTGATCAAAATTGAAATCAGTCATGCGGATTCCTGGCGGCACAAGGATGGTGATGTCCACGTTGGTATCCGATGTTGATCGATCGTTGGTGATGGTGAACTGAACCCGTGAACTCTGTTGAATCGAGTTGTCCGGCCGGTCAGATTGTGCCACCTGAATCGTGCGGTCGATCGTTTGAACGTCTACCTTCAATGCTCCGACGCCCGCAGTCTGATCCTCTGGGATGCGAATTGGCGATTCGGGGCCAGCTGGATTCGTTGATCGATTTTCGGGGGTGGGTTGGAACCCGCCCGGCGGGAACGGCTGATCGGGGACCGTCCCGCCGGGAGTAGTTCCTTCTGGATCGACTCGCATTCTGATCGTGTCTGCCGCTGAGGCTCCGGTCGCATTGGTGACAGATACCTCATTTTCAATATTTCCATCTGCCTCAACGCCTTGGTAGACGACTTCGCATACCTTGGTCTGTCCGGGTTGGAAATTGCCAAGGTTGATGGCCAACTCTTCTCCCAGCCAATTGTAAGTAAACTCGGGTGTCAACTCGAACGCTTCGATTGATTTTGGGAAACGGTTGATCAGAGTGACGCTATTAAGCGGTGTTCGGCCAACGTTGGAGACTTTCATTTCGACCAATGAGCGGCCGCCAACTTCCATCGGACTCCCGCCCGCAAGTTCCAGCCGCAGCGGAGAAGGCGAATCAGAGTCTGAAAAATTTCCGTCTGCCGCGACCGCGTCAACACAGCGACGGGCTCGGCTTGTATGGCCGTCTTTGGCGGTGATCGACAGATCAAAACAGCGAAGGCCTTGCTCGATGACATTGAACGTGATTGGCACCACTTTGTTCTCATTGAACTCAAGTCGCGAGATCGGATAACGAATCGGGTTGCCCATGCCGCTGGCAACCAGTCCGGTGTCGTACTGGACGACCAGTTCGATGTCTTCGAGCGGTTCGTCACACTGGTTCGTGACATTGAAGTTGAACGTGACATCATCGCCGACACGCGTTTTTGTCGGTCCTTCAATGTCCAGTCCAATGCAAGGGGCCGCGATTTCCGTTTCAGCACACGCTTCGGTACGCAGGCGATCCTGATCGCTGGCCACTTCGAAACATAATCCCACGTTACCACGACGTTGAGACTTCAGTTGGATGTCAATGATTTTGCTGGCCGATCCTGGCGCAATATCGCCCAGCTGCCACTCGTACTGCCGTCCATATTCGGTTGGTTTTGGATCGCTGGAAATGAACTCGATGCTGTCGTCCAGGTCTTTGGTGCGGACCACAACACCGCGTGCCAGTTGGTCGCCGGGGTTGGTGATCTCGATGCGATAATTGAACGGCTCGTCGATGCCGGCTGACCGAGGTCCAATGGCTCGCAGAGTCAACGCGGGTGCGGTCCACGTAACGGACGTAATGCTACTCTCGACAACCAGTTCCTGTTCGCCGTAGATCGCAGGTCGAACGACGTCGACACGAACCTGTGTTGTTCCCGGATCGAACTTGCCGGCGGGTTGGCGGATCTGAGCAGTCGCCTGCCCGTCTCGTCCGGTGATGATTTCTGCGGTTTGCGAGCCGGTGGGAGCGAATTCTGCGGGTGCTCCCCCAACGATTTCGTATCGGACCGTCCAGCCCGCGACGCCTTGCCCATCTCGGGCGCTGCTGACCTGAGTGGTTAACGGAAATACTGTTCCGGCCGTTGCAGTTGATGGAGTTGGAATCGACCACTGCCCATCGACCCAGTGAATGATCGTGGTGGCTCGACGTTTGTCCCATGCTTCCGCTTTCGGGGCAACGGCGGTCAGATAAGTTGTTCCCGGGGATGCGGACGCCAAGCTGACATACGTCTGGCCAGGGACCAGTTCGATATCGTCTACGGGAGTTGGTGTGCCTCGCGACAGAACCAGATTCTTGATTCCAGTTCTGCCCCACGCGTACTGACCGTCAAACTTTTTGGAGCTTGGTGGAACCAGTTTGTTGAACAACGAATGATGCATGCCGCCGACTTCGACGATCTGGCCGACACTGTCGTTGGACAACATCCACTCCAGTGGCTGGTTCTTCACGTAGAAGCCATCACCACCGCAGATTCCCGCCAATGCAACAATTTCGCTGCCGACAGGCGCAACGATTCGTGACGGCGACATGATAATCTCACCACGTGCACCAATCGATTTGATTCCCCGTGGATCAGGAATCATGTGCTTCTTCGATCTCGATCGATTGCTCACACGCCCGTTGCATGGAGGAGGGTCGACCGGATGCTGAAAGGCGGGACTGGTCTGCACTCGGGGCGTGGCGGAAACAGAGTTCTGCTGAGGAGGGACAATGAAGGGCTGAAGCGTTGGCGTGCCCGGAGAGACGGCAGCAGGGAGGGTAGTATTGAACCCTGTCTGGCGACCTCGAAGCCGGTTCAGGCAGGAACCGTCAAGGCACGCGGAACCATTACCGGAAACGGTGCCCGGAACCAGCAATTGGGTTGCATTGGGAGCAGGTAAAAAGATGCGATTGCCAGTCGGATCGATGGCGGGCAGACGAATCTGAGCACACCCGGCAGCAAACGTTAACCATGACATCAGCAACACGCTGAGCATGATCGAGGTTCGAGCTGTAGGGTGACAACGCATGATTACCGTTCCGTGGTTCGCTGACCGATCAACTCGACGGTCAAGTGCTTGCCCCACGCGCATCGACGGATGCGGGTTCGGGCGAAAGGGGAGCAACGGGGAAACGTAGCACGCGATCAGGTAAGATGATGCATTTTTTACACATCGTTTGGTGACAAAAAGCAACGCACGTGGGCAGCGCAGGCCGATCCTGCCGATTCTGCGGGCGGTTTTTGAAGTTGGCCGCAGGTACGCACGGGTGATTAGAAAAGCCGGTGTTCACCATCTGGTTGAGTAACAAGATGAACGAGCGCAACACGATGGTAAGCACACCAATTCATCTGCATCCTGTTGGTCCTGTCACACTTCGCAGCCCGATCGCTCATGGGGCGTGGGTATATTCGAAGCTGAACTTCTGGATTGAACTGCCCCGCTGATTCACTCGAGTACCGGAATCACAGCACGAATGGGTCGACTTTAACGATTCTTGCAAACATTTCCGGCTTATTTCGCAAGCTGGATAAACTGTTCCGGTGGGCAAGCCCCTGCTAACGGGGCACGGTCGAGGGTCCGATTAAACGGCTTGTGAGCATTATGCTCGCTCGGTTTCGGCAATCCCGCACGTCGAACCCGACCCATCACGACCCAGAATAAGCAAGACCCGGCTTATGCATCTTCGAACGATCCTGAAATTCCGGTTGCTGGCGATCTGTCTGACTGGATGCAGCTTGCTGCATGCAGTCGCGAATGACGTTTCAGCTGAAAATGACCCGCGGATGACCCCGCTGGTAAAAGCCGTACGCAATTGCAGCATGTCGGTTGTCAATCTGCGAGGTCGGAAAACCGTCCGCGCCGACGACGCAGGTGATGGCTCGGTCAGTGAATTGAAACAAGTGAACGGCATGGGCACCGGAGTCGTGATTGACTCACGTGGCTACGTGTTGACCAACTACCATGTGGTTCAGGGTGTTCGAGAGATCGAAGTCACGACGGCCGATCGGCAACGTACCACCGCGAAACTGTTGGCTCATGATCCCGAAACAGATTTGGCGATATTAAAAGTCGATCTCGCCAGGCCGCTGCCTCGGATTGAAATCGGTACTTCATCTGACTTGATGCTGGCGGAAACCGTGACTGCCGTCGGCAACGCTTACGGCTACGAGCATACGGTGACCGTCGGAATTATCAGCCAGCTTGGGCGTACCGTGCAGGTGAATGATGACCAGGTTTACCGAAACCTGATCCAGACAGATGCAGCAATCAATCCGGGGAATTCGGGTGGTCCACTGCTGAACATGAACGGCAAGATGATTGGCATCAACGTGGCCGTACGCATCGGCGCACAGGGAATTGCGTTTGCGATTCCGGTCAACGACGCGCTGGATGTCGCGGCCGAATTGATGGAGACGATGGTCGACAGCCGAGTGTTCCACGGCATGGCACTCAGAACGATCTACGTGGACGAGGAGCCCCAAGTAGTGGTGACTTCGGTGGCCGCTTCCAGCCCCGCGGCGAACGCAGGTGTTGAACGGGGCGTCCGAATCGTCGAGATCGATGGTCGACCCGTCAACCGTGCGATGGATATCTCTTCCTCGTTGTTGGAGCTGGTCGAGCCGTCCCGGCTGACGTTGAAGATTCAAGACGGCAAAACCGTTGACCGGATTTCATTCGACCTTGAGCAACGAAAACTGCAGACCAGCAGTCTTGCGTGGAGTCCACTCGGCTTGAAACTCGCCCCAGTTTCCGCCGCAGAAATGGAAGGACGCCACCCCAATTACAAACGCGGGTTACGCGTGATCGATGTGAGGGAAGATAGTCCGGCCGAATCGGAGGGCATCATGGTGGGCGATGTGATCGTTGCGATGCACGGTTGGAAAACCGAAACGGTCGAAAACCTTGCGTACATTCTCGAGCGTGAGGACATCAACAAACAAAAGAACTTCATGTTCTACATCCTGCGTGACAACGAACCGTTCTGGGGTCAAATCCGGGTTGC
Source organism: uncultured Pirellulaceae bacterium (assembly GCA_964468915.1). GTDB lineage: Bacteria > Planctomycetota > Planctomycetia > Pirellulales > Pirellulaceae > Mariniblastus. The sequence continues at coordinate 150 of CAYXWX010000120.1, read as the reverse complement.
TTCACGGCTGACCCGTTGATTGGCTGCTGCGATGCCGGCCGGCACCTGCCACGTCGGCAACCGACTTCAGAACCGTTCTCCCGCGGATCGTGGGCGGGGCCCCCCCAAGGGGCGCCGCGGGGGCCTTATATGCACTATGATGGGGGGGGT
>CAYXWX010000119.1:0-11967 GCA_964468915.1 uncultured Pirellulaceae bacterium | reverse complement strand
TCGTAATAAGGCCCGCTAGTTTCTTATCTTCGTCAACCAGCAGAAGCTTCTCCACTTTTTTAGCCGTTAAAATCTTTTCAGCTTCTTCAAGCGTTACAGTCCCGTGCTCGGTCACGTTCGCCGTTACCAGATTGTCCTTGGTCATGACCTCGGAAACCGCGATTTCACTGGATTCCAGGAACTTCAGATCACGACGAGTCAAAATGCCGACCAGCGTTCCGTCTGCTAGCACAATGGGGACGCCCGACACGTTATTCTGCGACATCATCGCTTGAGCATGAGCCACGGTCGCATCGGGAGGTAGCGTCACAGGGTCGACGATCACGCCATTGGCCGACCGCTTCACCTTGTAAACTTCTTCCGCCTGAGCCTCCGCCGACATGTTTTTGTGGATCACTCCTAAACCACCCACCTTCGCAAGACCAATCGCCATCGCACTTTCGGTGACGGTATCCATAGGCGAACTGAGCAACGGCACGTTCAGTCGAATTCGATTGGTCAGGCGAGTGCTGACATCCACTTCGGACGGCACGACTTCGCTATATCGAGGCTCAAGCAGAACGTCGTCGAAAGTGATCGCGGTGTGACGAATCTTGTCCTGTAAGCTCATTCTTCTTCCCGGCTGGCTGAGTCTTTGACCTGAATTTCCACCGCAAGAAACGGCCGAAAACCCCGGTCGGGCGAATTTTTGTCAAGCCCGACATTATGAGAATGGATCGCCCGGTTGGCAATCAGTGGCCACGGCCCTTGGCACCGAAATCAACTTCTTCGTGAAGCGTCAAAGTCAAAGGTTTCGGTTTGCGATTTGAATCTTTGATCATCTGGTTTGACCAAAACCGGGGTCAAATCTGAAGCCAAAGAGCGCCCGAACGCTAAAACTGATTCCGAACGCTTAACGCATCGAATTGAAGGTCAACCGACGCGTTCCTGCCGGGCGCGGCGCTTGTGAACCGGCGGAACGATGCTGTGGGCCAGGCCAACCCAAGACCAGCTTTTAATGATGTAGTAGTTCAAATCGAACTCCCACCATTTGTGCTGAACGGTCGCCGCGGACTGATCTGCGTGATGGTTGTTGTGCCAGCCTTCACCTGATGTGATCAGAGCGACAAACCAGTTGTTCCGGCTGTGGTCGTCGGTATCGTAGTTTCGATAGCCGAACATGTGCCCCAGCGAATTAACCGACCACGTTACATGCCACATCAACACAATTCGAGCGACCACACCCCAGACGAAAACACTGCAAGCCAGCTGAAACGCGGCCATTCCAAATCCCATGACAAAGCCTGCGATCAACCACGCCGCCAGGAAGATCAGAACACCGTGTGCGGCAAAAATCGCCACGCCAGCAAATGGCTTCTTTTCCAACCACATATAAAACGGGTCATCCAAAATGTCCTTGGCGTACTTTTGGTACAGGCTGAACTTGGCAGTCGCTGCATTTTCGTAGATCAGCCACTGAAAGTGCGACCAGAGGAAGTTTACCAACGGGCTATGAGGATCTTCCTGATGGTCTGACTCCTTGTGGTGCAGCCGATGCCATGCCACCCACTGTGCGGGCGTTTCCTGGCCATTGCACAACGCAATCATCACCAGCACCCGCTCAAACCATTTCGGCGTCTTGAAGCTGCGATGCGTCAGCAAACGATGATAAGTGATTGGGATTCCAATCGCACCAAAAACGTAAGAACCGATTACCAGCGAAGCGAACCCCGTCCAGCTGAAAAACCAAGGCACGAAAACCAGCAACGCCAGCGAGTGAAACACGATAAAGCTGATCAAGTAGCTGTAGTAAATGCGCTTTTGATTCACCTGAGCGGGCAATGGAATCGAGGTCGCATCACGTCCCCCAACGGATGTCGTTCTATTCTTTGCTGGTTCGACTTGTTTCGAGGATGCGTCAGCACCATGTCCTGCGCCAGATGAAAGATTGGCGGGATCGTTGGCAGTTGTATCGATGCTCATAAAGACTAGTCGTGGTTTAAGTTTTCACTTTTGACCCGCGGAACAACGTCAGGCAATGACCGCGATGAACAAAAATGAGAACTGAGAAGTGAATAGTGTGTGGGGGAGGTAACATGTAGCGGTTGAATGCCAGTACGAATTCAACGTTCCATTGCCTCGAATCCGGGCAGCAGCTCATGGCGTGGACAGATTCTATCGCTACGCGTCCCGTTGACGACCGCTATTCTCAGAAAACAACAACATTCTATTTTTCGTTTACCTTCCTGTCGCGTGACGCGCCTACTCGGATTACCGAATGTCATCTGCTTTAATTGGGACAGATCGCAAACTCGCTCTTTTTTTCGCATCTTCGATGAGCACATCCAACCCAGCCAGCAGCGATGTCGTCTCCGTCACTCAGTTGACCGATGCTATCAAGCTGAATCTTTCTTCGAGGTTTTCCTCTGTCTCGGTCAGCGGCGAACTTTCGGGCGTCACGCGTGCTCAAAGCGGGCACGTCTATCTGACTTTGAAAGACAAGTCGGCTGCATTGAGCGGTATCATCTGGCGCAGTAATGCAGAGAAACTGAAGTTTGACCTTTCCACCGGTCTGGAAGTGATCTGCCACGGACACATTGATGTCTACCCGGCACGCGGAACGTATCAGCTGATCATTCGCAAGATTCAGCCTCAGGGAGTCGGCGAGCTGGAATTGGCCTTCCGCCAGCTTCATCAGAAATTGAATACCGAGGGGTTGTTCGATCCTTCCATCAAAAAACCTCTGCCCAGATATCCCAAACACGTTGCTGTAGTGACCAGTCCCACGGGAGCTGCCGTGCGTGATTTTCTGCAAGTGCTGACTCGACGCTGGCCCAACATTCGCGTCACCATCGTACCGGCGAAAGTGCAGGGTGCCGGTGCGGCAAAAGAGATCGCATCAGCGATTGACTTGTGTGATCGATTCGCCGATCGACCGGACGTCGTTGTGGTCACGCGTGGTGGAGGGAGCCTCGAGGATTTGTGGAGCTTCAACGAAGAAGTCGTCTGCCGAGCAGTTCACAGTTGCTCGATTCCTGTGATCAGTGGCGTTGGACACGAAATCGATGTCACGCTTTGTGATCTGGTTGCCGACGTGCGAGCCCTGACACCCAGCGAGGCGGCTGAGCGAATTGTTCCCGAGCAAGCGGAATTGATCGCGGGCCTGACCAACGTCCAACGATCCATCGGCAGGCATTTGCTCAATCGCTTTTACAGCGCCAGTCGCCAGCTTGATTCGCTTCAAAGTCGCCCGGTGATTGCTCGGCCACTGGATCGACTGCTTCGTGCGTCGATGGATGTGGATACATTGGAATCGGATTTGAATCGTTGCGGGAAACAAATTGTCGCCGATGCGAATCAACAGCTTGGCCGAATCGCGGCAAAACTGGAATCCATTAATCCACTGAGTGTGCTGGCTCGCGGCTATAGTGTCACCATTGACGAAAAACAACAAACGCTCACCGACTGTCAGCAGGTCCAGCCGGGTGATAAACTGACCACTCGACTCGCAACCGGCTCTGTTGTCAGTCGTGTCGAGTCTTCGCATCCAGGTTCGTAGTTCAGATGCCGTGACCGCGCCTGTTGGCTTGTTACGGCCCGCATCTTGGTACGCCTTACACCCTTGTTTTCCACCAATGGCAAAAAAGAAAACAACTTCGAAAACGTCTCAGTCTCAGCTGCCCTCGTTCGAGTCCTCGCTGGAATCGTTGACCGAGGTCGTCCATCAATTGGAAGACGGTCAGTTGTCGCTGAGTGATTCGCTGGAACAGTACGAGCAGGGTGTTAAACATCTGAAGAATTGCCACGCCGCTTTAAAGGACGCTCAGCGAAAAATTGAAGTATTGGTGAGAATCGACAAAGACGGCAACTTGGTGACCGAAGACTTTGACGATTCGGCGACCGATAACGTCAGCGTTGGCACTCGCAAGCGATCGTCTGGCGTCAGAAAAAAGAGTAGAACGGCCGTCGAGCAGGAGTTGATCGACGAACTGGAGGCTGAAACGGACAGTCCCGAGCTCGATGACGACGCTTCAAGCCTGTTTTAACCTGTCGCGGCAGGCCGAATCGGTTTACAATACCCGCAGGGCGTTCAAGTCCCCCTTAGGGTCGTTCGATCAATCGACGTCAGTTTATTGTTTGCCGCCTTTCGCTTCACGAAAGCACGCCTACTCGGACTTAGTTTCGTGATGCGAAAGGCGAAACCGGCAGCGAAAGACAACATTGACACTTGCTTGCCGATCGATCTGTTGAAGCGACTTTTCTCATATCTCACACGCGTCAACCTTTGCATGGTTGCCGGAATGACACGAAGAACGGTTTACCCAATAATCGTTACTGATCGTCACCCAACAATTCAGGCGTTTCATGACCTCTTCCGGCACTTCTCTTTTTCCACCCGAAATCGAACCCGAAGTCACTCGACTGCGAGCGATGATCGAATCGCAGTTGGATCAGTACACCCAGTTTGATGGCGAGTGCCCCGACAGCCTGCGCGAAGCCGTGCGATACGCGTTGCTGGCCCCGGGCAAGCGAATTCGGCCTTTGCTGGTTCTGACGGCCGCGCGGATTTGCGACGGCAACATCGAAAATGCCCTGCCGAGCGCGTGTGCGGTTGAGATGATTCACGCTTACTCGTTGATTCACGACGACTTGCCGGCCATGGATGATGATGACATCCGCAGAGGACGACCCACCGTGCACGTCCAGTTTGACGAGGCAACCGCGATTCTGGCAGGAGACGCTCTCATTCCGCTGGCGCTAGAGGTCATCAGTCGCGATACTAAACCAGCGGCTGTGGCGGCCAAGTGCGTCACGCGCCTGGCTCAAGCCGCCGGGCCATGCCATCTGGTGGGAGGGCAAATTGATGATTTAAGTTTCCAATTTTCCGAATTCGATGACGAATCATTTGACACCCGACTGGAAGCTCTGGAACGAATCCATCGCAGAAAGACAGGTTCGTTGCTGGCGGTTTCCCTGGAACTGGGAGCGTTGACTGCAGGAGCGAGCGATGAAGACCGGCAGCGGTTGGTCGACTACGGGAAACATCTGGGACTTGCGTTTCAGATTGTTGACGACCTGCTGGATCTTCGCGCAACATCGGAAGACATGGGAAAACAAACTGGAAAAGATGCCGAGCGAGGCAAACTGACTTACCCCGCGGTTCTGGGCGAGGCCGAATCCGAAGCTCGTGCTCGTCAAATGGCGACGGCGGCGATGAAGGCGGTCGAGCCGTTTGGGGAAGCAGCCGCTTCGTTGAACTTACTGGCTCAATTCGTTGTTGAAAGGACTCGTTGATCAGCAGCGAGTTGATGTAGGGGCGAACATAATTTTGATGCAAACATCAAAACCCAAAACGTGAGTGAGGGACGAAGGCTACCTCGCTGACGCACCGGGTTGCGACTAAATCAACACGCTTTCAAGGGCTCAAGTGCAACTTGATGATCAGTATGAGGTCGGAGAAACGTGCTGTGGAGCAGGTTTCCAACCTGCTTACTTTTCCAAGCTAACAGGTTAATAAATCTGGCAGGTTGAAAACCTGCCCCACATTATTGCAGGAACCAGAAAACTCGGCCGGGGTGATACCATCCACACGCTGCATTTTCGGCCAACATCTGTCGCGGTGAAGCGAATCAGGATTAAACTAATACAAAGTCGCTAAACTCAAACGAAACGCGATCTCATGGCAAAGACGCCCCAAATTTTACCAACGCTCAAATCATCCAGGCAACTCCACAGCATGAAGCTGTCGGAACTGGAACAGGTCGCGACCGAGATCCGCGAAACGCTCTGCAATCTGCTCAGCATGCGTGCGGCTCACTTCGCGTCGAACCTCGGCGTTGTCGAACTGACTCTTGCCCTGCACAGCACTTACGACTTTTTGCAGGACCGACTGATCTGGGACACCGGTCATCAGATTTATCCTCAGAAATTGATCACGGGACGTTTCGATGATTTCCATACGATTCGTACCAAGGGCGGATTGATGGGGTACCCGAATCCGGCCGAAAGCGACTACGACTTGTTCATGACCGGCCACGCTGGCTGCAGTGTCTCGACCATGGTTGGTCTGCGTAGTGGTGACGACTTGCTGGGCCGCAAGGACAACTATAGCGTCGCGGTCATCGGCGACGGTGCATTTCCGTCGGGCATTGTTTTCGAAGCGATCAACAACGCGGCGGAGCTGAACAGCAAGATGCTGGTGGTGCTCAACGACAACGAGATGTCGATCTGCCCCCGCGTGGGAGGAGTCGCCACGTATCTGGACCGGTTGCGTTCGAATCGAGTCTACACGGGTGTGAAAAATGAATTTGTCAAACAACTGAGCAAGGTTCCCGTGTTTGGCGACCCGGCCGAGCGTCTGCTGTTCCAGATCAAGGAAGGCGTCAAAGCCGGTCTGCATGGTGGCATGATGTTCGAAGAGTTCGGGTTCAAGTATTTTGGTCCGATCGACGGGCACGATATCGGCGTGATGAAAAAGTACATGGAAATGGTCCGCAAGATCGACGGGCCTGTCTTGCTGCACGTGATCACCAAGAAAGGGCACGGTTTTCAGCCCGCAGCCGAGGATCCGGTTTACTTTCACACGCCGCCTGCCTTCACAACCGACGACGAAGGCAACCCGATTCCAACGTCCAAATCAGGAGCCAAGGCGTACACCAACCACGCAAGAGACGCGATCGCCGACCAGATGCGACACAACGACAAGGTCACCGTGATCACAGCGGCCATGTGTCAGGGCAATAAACTGGAACCTGTCCGTGAGGAGTTTCCCGATCGCTTCTTCGATGTGGGAATCTGTGAATCTCACGCAGTCGCGTTCGCGGCGGGACAGGCGAAGGCGGGAATGCGACCGATCGTGGACATCTACAGCACGTTCCTGCAACGCAGCTACGATCAGATTTTCCAGGAGGTCTGCCTGCAAGGGTTGCCCGTCACGTTCATGCTCGACCGAGCCGGCCTGACGGCCAACGATGGTCCGACCCACCATGGTACGTTCGACTTCGGCTATCAACGGATGTTCCCGAACATGGTCGTGATGGCGCCGGGCGACGCGAACGATCTGGGCGCGATGTTGGACTTTTCGCTGGGCCACGATGTTGCCTGCTCGATTCGATACCCGAAGACAGCCGCCGCCGAAATTGAACGAGAACTCCAGCCAATCGAACTGGGTAAATCGGAAACGTTGCGATCCGGCACCGACGGCACCATCATCGCCTGCGGCACACCTCTGGACGCCGCTCTGACGGCTGCGGACGAACTGGCGAAAGAGGGACTCGATGTCGCCGTCGTTAATGCTCGATTCGTCAAACCGCTAGACACCGAAACGCTTCGCAAGTCCATCGAAGGAACCCATTTTGTCGTCACCGTGGAAGAAGCGATGTTGATGGGTGGCTTTGGTAGCGCCGCGTTGGAAGCCGCCAACCACCTTGGGCTGGACGCTCGCAAGATTCACCGCATTGGAATTCCTGACGAATTCGTTCAGCACGCCGATCGTCATGAAGTCTTGGCCGATTTGAAACTGGACGCGGCCGGAATCGCTGCAACGTGTCGTGAAATCGCCGCGAGTCTGAATTTAAACGTAAGCGAACCCGCGTGATTTCAGGATCCTGCTTGCTCGAATCCATTTTGACGGGATCAACAGGATGGACATGATGTTGTCGATTTTGGGATCTTGTTTATCCTGTAAATCCTGTCGACTAACTGCACCCGTTCAAGAACCTGTCCCAACACCCGATCAGGATATCGCAGCTCGAAACATTAGTGAGGGAAAGTAAGGGAAGCTCCCTCGCTCAAACATCGAGCTATGAAGTTCTGGGACAGGCTCTAAGTTTGCGATCGTATGCCATCCTTCTGAATCATGCCTGACGAAACAAACAAAAATCGACCGAGGGCATTGGTTCTTGGATCGGGAGATCGAAAACCCGAATTAATCCCTGAGGCGAAACGGCTTCGCCCGGACATCGAGCGTTTCGTCGATATCGTTCACGAGGATTTTGCGTACGAGGTTGATCTGTCTCAGGTTCAGGCAGATCTTGCCATTGTGTTAGGGGGCGATGGCTCGATCCTGCGAGCTGCCCGCCAGATGGATCATCATCAGCTTCCCGTACTTGGCGTGAACCTGGGAAAACTTGGTTTCCTTGCCGACACGCCTCCGAAAAGTGTCGTTTCTGCGTTGGAGAAATACGTCGCCGGTGAATTTGATCTGGTCCGTCATTTGATGATGCGAGTGCAGGTTTTTCGCGGCGAAGAACAAGTCAGCGATGCACTGGCGCTCAATGAAGCGGCTATCCTGGGCGGGCCGCCGTTCAACATCCAGCGAATTGGCCTGGTCGTTGATGGCAAGCAGGCAACCGTTTACTCGTGCGACGGACTGATCATCAGCACTCCGGTTGGCTCCACTGCACACAACTTGTCTGCCGGAGGCCCCATCGTGCGTAAAGATGTGGATGCGTTTGTGATCTCACCTATCAGCCCGCACACATTGACGGTCAGGCCGATCGTCGACACGGCGGATCGCATTTACGAAATTGTGGTCGACGAGCCCAACGAATCCACCTCACTGGTGGTCGACGGACAGATGGTTTTGAAGCTGACGCCCGAGCATCGAGTACGCATCAGCCGCGCTGCTCCGGTGTTTCAACTGATCGAGATATCCGGCCGCAACTACTACCGCACCTTACGCGAAAAACTCGGCTGGCGCGGTGAGTTTCGCACGAATCGAAGTTAGAACGTCGATCGATTTTCAAACTTTTTCCAGCGTTAATCAATTGGCTGGGGTGGGCTTCGCCGGAGAACGCGACGACGTTACCGAGGGTGCACATCAGCGGGTATTCGTGCTCTTCGCTGAGCAGCGAGAACTTTTGCACCGTCATAAAGATGATGCCTTCGAATTGAGCTTCCCCCTGACTTCTTCTGATCTTGAAACGCGGAGACGCAGAGAGCGCAGAGGAGATGCGAGGACAATAACTCTGCGACCTCAGCGTCTCTGCGTTTCTATCTCTTTCAAGCCAGATCATGATGCCTCCTTGTTGTCTGCTCGACTCAGGACGGTTTGTAGCTCCTCGGCCGTTGGTAACTGGTTGGCCAGCTTGGGTGGGACCATCGAATACGTGGCAACGCCGATCGGTTTGGTGGCGTCACGGAGCGTATATTCGACGACCGTCTTGTTGCGGTGCTTGCACAGGATCAAGCCGATGGCAGGTCGCTCGGTGGGGTTCGGCAACGATTCGTCGACTGCCGTCAGGTAGAAACTCATCTTGCCCGCGAACTCGGGTTTGAAGTCTTCGACCTTGAGGTCAATCACGAAGTAGCAGCCAAGCGGCACGTGATAAAACAGCAAGTCGATGTAATAGTCCTGCTCGGCGACTTCCAGATGGTACTGCTGGCCAACGAACGCAAAGCCTTTGCCCAGTTCGATGAGAAAGGTTCGCAGGTGGTCGATCAGGCCTTTTTCCAACTCGCGTTCGCTGACGTCGGCGGTAAGGCCAAGAAAGTCAAAGTTGTACGGGTCTTTGATCAGTTGTTGGGCGAGGTCCGACTGGGGCTGGGGAAGAGTCGTTTGAAAGCTGGTGATGGCTTGGCCTTGTCGAGCGTAGGCGTCCGATTCGATTTGGTGGATCAGGACCGCTCGGGACCAGCCGTGCTCGATTGTTTGGACGGCGTACCATAGACGCTGCGTGGGGTCTTTGAGTTTGTGCAGCAATTGGAGGTTGTGGCCCCACGGGATGCTGGCGAGCGGTTCGGGGAGTGCCGTTTCTGTCACAGGTTGTGACAGTTTCTCCGGCGTCAAATCTGCGACAGCTTTTTGCAGATTCTTGGGAGTCGTTTCTCCAACAGGTTGTTGGAGTTTTTCCCTACCGTTTTCTGCCACAGGTTGTGGCAGATTCTCGATCGACATTTCTGCGACAGGCTGTCGCAGATTCGGGGCTTTCAATTCTCCAACAGGCTGTTGGAGATTTCCCAGTTCGACCGTCCAAGCCCGGAAAAAGGCCCGCATGTACCAGAGATTCTGAACGGAAAGCCCAGTCATTTCGGGAAATTCGCCCTTCAAGTCCATCGAGAGTTGCTCAACGACAGCCTTCCCCCAGCCTTCGGCTTCTTGCCGCCGAACGATGGATTTGCCAATCTCCCAATACAGGCGAATGAGCTGGCGGTTGACGGTTGTCGCCGCTTTGATGCGAGTCGTCTGAATCTGCGATTTGATCTCGGCCAGCATCTCGACGTAACCGACGGTTGAAGGTTCGGACGTCGCAGCGCCTGTCAATTCGGTCTTTGTTCGCTTCTTTGCCATGCTACTTTCCTTTCGCCTCCGGCAGAGCAAATCCAAGCGACTTCATGTTCTGGCGGATGGCTTTTTCGAGCTTGGCAGATTCGGCGAATTGATCGGCGAGTTCACTTGTGAGCGTGGCCATCTTTTCGGCAAACTGGACGCCGTAGTCTTCCACCTCTTCGGCTCCGACGTAGCGATAGGGCGTGAGCACGTAGCCATGTTCGGCGATCTCGGCGACAGAGGGTTTGAAACGCGGAGACGCAGAGAGCGCAGAGGAGATGCGAGGACAATAACTCTGCGACCTCAGCGTCTCTGCGTTTCCATATATTGCACTATGCATCGTCGTCCTTCTTCCGTCGTTTGGCTTCGCCTTCAATTCGTTTTAACTCATCCAGAGTCTGGTTGAAGTGCTGGTCGACGGGTTCCGGTAAAGTGGCTTGTTGTTGGCGGTAGGCGTCAAGCTCTTGCTCCGCTTTGGCTTTCGCATCTTCGTGAGAGACTTTGCCTGCGTGATTCAGAATCTCGCGATCGGACAGACGCAAAAAGTCATCGAGCTTGCTGATCCAGTCGGCCATGTGCATTGGACGACGGTTTTGAGCTTGTAGCTCGGCGAACTCCAAATAGGCGTTCACAATTCGATTCAGAGTTTCGATCTCTTCGAGGTTCAGATAGTTCTTGGCGATCGCAACGTCTGACTTGCGAGGTCGCTTGCCATCAAAGTTGGTTAAGCCCATGTCGGGCTGGGATGCGTCGGCTCGCTGAGCAATGACTTCGGCAGCCGTGTGGCCATGGGCAGCCCAATGCATTTTGTTTTGGATGGTTTTGAAAAACAGCGTGGACGATTCGGCCGATGGATCGTAGTCGATGCTGGTGGCGTAAATGTCGAGCACTTTTCGCCAGAAGACACGCTCGCTGCTGCGGATGTCCCGAATACGGGCCAGCAGTTCGTCGAAGTAGCTGCCACCGCCGCCTCGCTTGAGGCGGTCATCGTCCATCGTGAACCCTTTGACCAGATATTCACGCAGTCGCTCGGTGGCCCAGATGCGAAACTGGGTTCCGCGTGGCGAGCGGACTCGGTAGCCGACGGCAATGATGGCTTGGAGGTTGTAGTGGTCGATTTGCCGGGAAACCTCGCGTTTTCCTTCGGTTTGAACTATTAAGTATTTCTTAATAGTTGCCTCGGTGGCCAATTCTCCATCGGCGAAAATGGTGGCCAAGTGCTGGTTGATGTTGGGAACGCTCGTCTGAAACAGCTCCGCCATTTGTTTCTGAGTCAGCCAGACGGTTTCGTCTTGCATGCGGACTTCGATGCGAGTGTCGCCATCCGGAGCGTCGTAGATCAGGAAGTCGCCGGGGCTGTCATCCTGAGGTTTTGGTGCGTCGGTCATTTCTTACCTCCGACAGGTAGCTCGAATCCAAGCGACTTCATGCTCTGGCGGATGGCTTTTTCGAGCTTGGCAGTTTCGGCGAATTGATCGGCGAGTTCACTTGTGAGCGTGGCCATCTTTTCGGCAAACTGGACGCCGTAGTCTTCCACCTCTTCGGCTCCGACGTAGCGATAGGGCGTGAGCACGTAGCCATGTTCGGCGATCTCCGCGCGGAAGAATTTGAAACGCGGAGACGCAGAGAACGCAGAGGAGATGCGCGGACAATAACTCTGCGTCCTCAGCGTCTCTGCGTTTCTACGTTCAATGCTCACGATCATGATGACTCCCTGA
>CAYXWX010000118.1:0-12169 GCA_964468915.1 uncultured Pirellulaceae bacterium | reverse complement strand
TCGTTACGGTCTATACTCGTTACGGTCTACGACCTAACCAACCGAGCCTTCCATTTGCAGCTGAATCAAGCGGTTCATTTCAACCGCGTACTCCATCGGCAACTCTTTGACCAACGGTTCGATAAAACCGTTAACGATCATCGTGCTTGCTTCCGTTTCCGAAAGACCACGACTCATCAAGTAGAACAACTGCTCCTCCCCGATGCGACTGACGCTCGCTTCGTGGCCGACCGAAACATCCTGCTCACAGATTTCAATATAAGGATACGTATCACTGCGACTTTCGGGGTCGAGAATCAACGCATCGCAAACGACGCTACATTTACTGTTGGTGGCTCCTTTGTCGATGCGAGCCAGTCCACGATATCCGGCACGACCTCCGTTTTTAGAAATCGATTTGCTGATAATCGTTCCGGTCGTGTTGGGAGCACTGTGAACCAGCTTGGCTCCAGCGTCCTGGTGCTGACCGGCACTGGAAAACGCGATCGACAGAATTTCACCACGAGCACCAGGTTCCATCATGTGGACCGCCGGGTACTTCATGGTCAATTTGCTGCCAAGGTTTCCGTCGACCCACTCCATCACGGCGTCCTGGTAAGCGAACGCCCGCTTGGTGACCAGGTTGTAGATGTTGTTGGCCCAGTTTTGAATCGTCGTGTAGCGACAGCGAGCGTTCTTCTTAACGACCACTTCGACCACGGCACTATGCAGCGATTCGCTGGTGTACATCGGAGCGGTACAGCCTTCGACGTAGTGAACCTGAGCTCCTTCGTCGACGATGATCAGCGTTCGCTCGAACTGCCCCATGTTCTCTTCGTTGATGCGGAAATACGCCTGCAACGGGTAGTCGATTTTCACGCCCGGCGGAATATAAATGAACGAACCGCCCGACCAGACCGCACTGTTGAGAGCCGCAAATTTATTGTCGGCCGATGGGATGATCTTGCCGAAATACTCACGCAGAAGTTCCGGATGCTCGCGAACGGCAGTGTCGGTGTCGGTGAAAATGACACCTTTATCCGCAAGCTCTTTCTGCAAAGATCCGTAAATCACTTCGGATTCAAACTGAGCCTTCACGCCCGCAAGGTATTTACGTTCCGCTTCGGGGATGCCAAGCTTTTCAAACGTGTCCTTGATTTCCTCAGGAACGTCATCCCAGCTCTTGCCTTGCTCGTTGGTCGGCTTCAGGTAGTAAAAGATATCCTGGAAATCGAGCTCAATATCGCCACCCCACTCGGGCATCGGCTTCTCATTGAAAATCCTCAAAGCCTCCAGGCGGAATTCACGCATCCAATCAGGCTCTTCCTTGATGTCAGAAATCTGATTGACGATTTCCTCGTCCAGTCCCTTGCGAGCCTTGAAGACCGCCGTCGTCTTGGTCTTGAAGTCGTACTTGTTGATGTCGGTTGCACGAAGCTGATCGTCTTCGGATAGCTCGGCTGAAGGTGTGATATCAGTTGCCATGATAAAACCTGAACTTTCAATCTTTGTTATTCGATCTCTGGCCCTGAATCCTGAAGACTCACGCAAAGGCGCGAGGCACGGATTCAAGATTTCGAGAAACTCTAATGTGTGTTGTCTGAAATCGCTAAAACTCAACTCTCTAAGCCAGTGCGTCTTCCTCGACTTCGTCGTTCACTTTCGCGGCCTCAGGGTAGTCCCGTCGAATACGCTCGTACCCTGAGTCATGAAGCTCTTGAGCAAGCTCTTTGCCACCAGTTTCGACGATTTTCCCCCCAAGGATCACGTGAGTGAAGTTCGGCGGGTTGTGCTCAAGCAATTTATCGTGGTGAGTGATAATCAGCAGACCCATTTTGTTATGACCGATTTCGTTGATCGACTGACTGGCCAGACGAACCGCATCCGCATCCAGCCCGGAATCGGTCTCGTCCAGAATCGCGAATTTGGGCTGAAGCATCGCCAGCTGAAGAATTTCGGCACGCTTCATTTCGCCACCGCTGAACCCATCGTTCACATAGCGACGCGCGAACTCGCCATCCATCTGCAACTGTTGCATGTTTTCCTTGATCTCCTTGCGGAATTCACGCATCGGGATCAGATCTTCGCCTTCTTTACGATCCGGGTTGCGAACATTGGTCGTCGCATGACGCAGGAAGTCGGCCATGCGAACGCCGGGGATTGCCACCGGCCGCTGGAACGCCATGAACACGCCCGCACGAGCACGCTCGTTGGGCTCCATGTCCAGAATGTTCTCTCCGTTGAGTAGAATCTCACCCGAGGTCGCTTCGTAAGACGGGTGCCCCATGATCGCCAGACCGAGTGTGCTTTTCCCGGAACCGTTTGGTCCCATCAACGCGTGAGTCTCACCGCGTTTGATTTCCAGATTCACGCCACGAAGAATCTCTTTTTCGCCAATCGAGACATGCAAATCAACAATTTTCAATACGTCAGACATAGTTTTTAAAGGTTCAGAAAAAGTGTTCAATTTTCAGTATGAAGTGTATTCTTTCGGCAACCTGACCTCACGCTGTCAGGCCTACGCCGTTATCTCTTTCGCCGCGTCGGCTTGAAACGAGCAGCAGGCGTCTCCCTGACGCTGGCACGTGCACATTTCGATATCGTTCCCGACCACTTGCTCCAGCACCTGCTGTTCAAGTTCACAAATCTTAGTCCCGTTTTCCGAAAGCCCGGGATAAAGGCAACCTCCGACCGCAATCACCGGAAGCCCATCCTCACTCTCTTCAAACCGAACCGGCAAATCACGATTGCCAAACAGGTTTGAAAGCGAGGCCATTCTCTCGGCCGCCGTTTCTCCTGTCACTTCGGAATTGTACTTTTCGACTAACCGATTGACCGTTCCTGCCACAACGCTTTCGCGAGTCGCCGCGTCCGGGATCTCCTGAATCTGTTGCCATAACGCAATCGCCAGATCGGCAAGGTTGTTCCCGCCACTCAGCCGACCCTGCTCAGTCAACGAATACCGATGCACCGGACGTCCACGCCCACTCGACACAGTCACTCGTTCGACGTGGCCCATCGACATCAACCGGCCAAGTCGCTGCCGGACCGCCGTCGCCGTCACGCCGAGACACCCGACTAACTGGTTGATCTCCTGCGGCGATTCGACCATCAGCATTTCGATCACGGCACGATCGCTTTCAGAAAGTCGATTTGTTTCGCTCATGGTTTGTCAGGCTCTCAACGTTTGTGCCATCCGGAAACCGCTTCCGGTTGCCTCCGCGTAACCACAAAATATCAATAAAAACATTTTTCGCAAGGACAAATGCGAAAATTCGACATTCGCCTTAAACTTCGGCGAAATCGCGATTTGCGTTGACCCAAACTGCCGCATTGTTTCCAATCAAGCCATAAATCCGGCGGTGCGAGCAAATGCCTCACCTGCGTAACGCCGCTCGCTGGTGGAAACCGAATTTGGGAGCAGCAATTTGTCCAACACAAACGCCACCACCCGCAAACCGAAAACACACTGGGGATCGCGACTTGGAGTTGTCCTGGCGGTCGCCGGATCTGCGGTCGGGCTTGGGAACTTCCTTCGATTTCCCGGACAAGCCGCCCAGAACGGCGCTGGCGCGTTCATGGTGCCGTACTTTATTTCGCTGTTGCTGGTTGGCATCCCTCTGGCGTGGGCCGAATGGTCGATGGGGCGTTACTCGGGCGTGAGGGGCTTCCATTCTGCTCCCGGCATTTTTGCGACGCTTTGCCGAAATCGGCTGGCCGCCTTCACGGGCATGTTTGCGTTGCTGATTCCACTGATGATCTACACTTACTACATCGTCATCGAGGCATGGTGCCTGGGCTACGCGTGGCACTACCTGACCGGCAGCCTGTCTCTTGGGAATAATTCCGAGGCCTACGGAAACTTCTTCGCCGGATTCACGGGGCAGGGAGCCGATGGCTCGGCTGTTGGCTTTGAGAACAGTTCCGTGCTGATCTTTGTGTTGATCACCTTCGTGCTGAATTTCTTTCTGATCCGACGCGGCATCAATCAAGGAATCGAAACCTTTTGCAAGTTCGCAATGCCTTTGATGATTGTCTGCGCGGTTTGTGTTCTGATTCGAGTCCTGACTCTGGGCACACCGAATCCGGAACTTGCAGATCAGTCAGTGGCCGGAGGATTGAACTTCATGTGGAACCCGGACTGGAATGCACTGACTCAATCGAAGACATGGCTTGCCGCCGCCGGTCAGATTTTCTTCAGCCTGTCGGTTGGTTTTGGTGTCATTATCAACTACGCCAGCTACGTGCGGAAGAACGAAGATATTGCGCTAAGTGGTCTGACGGCAACAGCCACGAATGAATTTTTCGAAGTCTGTCTTGGCGGCCTGATCACGCTTCCCGCCGCGTTCATTTTCCTGGGGGCAGCTGCCGGAGGGTTCGGAACGTTCGGACTCGGCTTTGTTGCGTTGCCGAATGTGTTTTCTGCGATGCCATACGGACAGCTTTTCGGTTTCCTGTGGTTTTTCATGCTGTTTCTGGCCGCGATCACAAGCAGTCTTTCGATGCTTCAGCCTGTTATTTCATTCTTTCAGGAGGGACTGGGAGCCAGCCGGTCGACGTCTGCGGTCATTCTGGCCATCGTGTCCGGAGTTGGCTCAGCCTTTGTAATTTACTACTCGAAAGACCTGGCCGCCCTGGACAATATCGACTTCTGGTGTGGAACATTTTTGATCGTGTTGCTCGCCTTGATCCAGTCGATCGTCTACGGCTGGATATTCGGAGTGGAACGCGGCCTGGAAGAACTCGATCGAGGTGCGTTGATCCGTGTTCCTCGTTTCGTACCGTTCATACTCAAGTACCTGACGCCATTGTTTCTGCTGCTGATCCTGGGGGCGACGATCGTCGATTCCGGCCCCGGTTACGTTGAAAATTTCCAAACCAATGCTGTTGCCAGAAGATCGGTTTATCTGATTCTAGTCGTGGCGGGACTGCTGCTGGTTGGAATCGCTTACGCGTTAATCAAATGGTCCAGAGAAGGGCGGTTTACCCCCGAATCGCAACACGAACCGTAGCTTGCCCCTGCAGTACCTCAAAAAACAGACGACCAAACCCCGGAGGAGATATGACGACAACTGCAACTGTGATGATGAGCGTTTCCATTGGCACGATCGTGACGCTGCTTGGCTTTTGTTTGTATCGCATCATGACCTCACCCGTTTCTGACGAGGCATGAACTTTCATCGCCTATCTGAATTGATGTTTGATTGATTGGTGTCTTCCGCACGGGCAGGCACAAGCCAGCTCCCCCGCGCGACTGGGCTCAGACACCTTGCCCATTCAGCTCATCTGGCTGGCCGGACAATCAAACCAACCGGCATTTTCTGAACTGCGGCGCCGTCCGATCGAGATTTGGGCTGATTCGCGTTATCACCACGCCGAAGGCTGGACGATCAGACCAAGGCCGAAGGAACGCCCGGTTCGCTGAAACAATCAGCAAACGAACTCAGTGGCACAGATCGCTGATCGGCACTCTTGTTGAAAGGACTCAATCATGCGATGTCGAACCGTTTCATTTCTTGTCGCCCTCGTCGCGACGTGTCTTTCGTTCGAACTTTCGATCTCAGAGGGACAGAACCTTCGTTCTCGGCAACCGCTTCAGTACGGTTTTCGTTGGTTGGGCCACGGATGGAGCGCCGGATACCATCACCGTGATCCAGGACCAAACACGGACTATTACAACCCGTATACCGCCCACAATTCGATGCTGATTTCCAAACAGCCCGGATATCAATCGGCCCACCACCAATACTACAACCATCCGATAACGCAGGGCGTTCCGTATTCCGTTTACGCACCCACTTCGGGGTCACAGACCAATTGGAACTACGGTCATGGGCAAGCCCAGAGCATCAACCCGACATTTGTACCAACCGATGCTGATACAGATCAGTCGGAAGACTCTTCAAGCTTCGGCAATGACGACAACGATTTCGATCCGAATGACATGCCGAAAATTTCGTCCGATCCCGACGAGCCCGGTTCGATTCGTGTCGACGAGGATGCGGATGAAGACCCTGATTTTGAAGATTCATCGTCGGATGATGGCTTCGATGGCGATGATGATTACGACGATGCAGGTATCAACGCAACGAAAACAGGTTACGTGAAACGGGCTCCTGAGAGTCTTGAGTCACTCGATTTCAGCAGCTACCTGACAAACTGAATCTTCGATACTCAACAACATGAAATCCAACGCCGCTCGCACAGTCATGCCCGATGTGCTGGCGGCTTTTTTCGTATTGTCATTGCCTTGGACACCATTTCGCGCAAGACTGTAAACGTGTGCCTTCCCGACCGTCTGAAGAGCGTCTTCCGTGGAACCATTTTCGATTCAGTGTGATACGTGCCATGCAAGCCTGAAGGTGGCGAAGGCGTCGCTGATTGGAAAACGACTTCCCTGCCCGAAATGCCAAACACTGATCGTCGTCCCACCCGGTCCGGGGACTCTTGAATCGCCAGAAGAAACCGACGCCGGCAACAACAGATCGATCATCAGTCAAACAGATTCTCTGGGCGGGTTCGAGGACGTCGATGACTTGCTTTCGCAATTGCCCCACGCTGAATCAACCAACCCTGCATCGACAACCGCAGAGTCTTCCCATCCAGATTCAACGCAGAAGCGTTCGCGCAGACGGGAAGATTCGGTCAACCCTGAAACCGCAACCGAACCGATCTCAGCTGAGGTGACTTGGGACAACCCTGCCGCGACGCAAGCGAGACGCATTCTTGGCTGGGTTGCTGTGGCAGCAGGAACTATTCTTGTCGGTGCAATTGGGTTGTACGCATGGTTCAACCTCACTCCTTCTGTCGCCCCCAGAGAAAACGTGGCAGCATCGAAGAAGCCTGCCGCAGACGATTCGGAGCCCGCAGACGCTGGGACTCCACGCGTTGAACCAAAGGAACTTGCGTCGGTGGAAACAACACCACGCCAGCCGCAGCTGCAGCCACAAAAGCCCGAGAAACCTGCTGCGGTCGATGGATTCCCAGATGACAACTCGAGGACGGCGATGCTCGATCAAACAGCCGTCGATTCCACTCCACCGCCCATCGAGATCGACGACGCAGGATCGACCAACAATCTGAGTGAAACGCCTCCCATCCCATCCCCGGTTGCCAGTTCGAGGGCCGGGAATCCAAATCCAGTCGGTCACATTGAAGCTGAAGTTGAGTCGCCGAAGTCGGGCATCCGACAACCTGGAGATGAGATTCTTAAACCTGTCGCGCCGGCACAGTCTGCCCTCAGCGAGTTGTCAGCGTTGCTGGAGGAGTCGGGAAGTTCGATCAGTGCGATCACGGATACAACCGCTTCGGTTGCCGCAGCAGACACCATTGGCTTACCCAAATATTATTTCCAGGCAACCCAATCGGCTCCGATTGACATCAAACGCCAGCTGAGACAACCGTGCCTTGGTCTTCGTTACACCAACGTGCCCGTCATCGACATCCTGCGTGACGTGACTTTGATCAGTGGCATTCCAATCTCGATCGATACCGCTTTGATACCAGAATCATCAAGCCGGCAACGATTCATTCCCAACATCAGTCTTGAAATTTCGGACACCGATTTCAGAGACGCGATTGAGTTAATTGCCAATCAGGCCGGCTGGACATCGACCGAAACCGAAACAGGCATTTCGCTGGCACCGCAGGATGCCGCAGCAACGGTTGAACGAACGATTGATCTGACTCCAATTGCAAAGCTCGGGGATCAAAGCCTGGACGGAGTTGTTGAAACCGTGAAAGCGATGATCGCGGGCGAGTCGTGGTATTCCGATCCGACTCAATTCAAGATTGCACGCAATGACATGACGTTGGAAGTTAAGCATATCCCTGCGGTTGCTCAGCAGGTTCAGCGATTCGTTGACAAGACCTCCGCTGCGATTCGCCTGACTGATGGTTCACCAGACAGCGACCTGTTGCGTGAAACATTGCGCACTCGTTTGGGCAGTGCCGCACCGAAGCTGGCCGGATCTTGCAAACTGTCAATCACGTCAACTTCCACACTCGACGATTTACTCAGTCGCATTCGCACGAGAACCGACATGGACGTGATTGCGAACTGGGAAACGCTGTCAACACTCGGATGGACTCCTCAAATGTTAGTGCCGGGAACCGTATCGGAACCCACGCTGGAGGAAATGCTTCGGCAGCTCGAGCGATCGTCCAATGGGTCGGCGATCGTTCTGGATTCTTCAACGATTGAATTGACCAGCCCAGTGGATGCGATGCAACGCGGCTACGTTGAGTTCTACCTGATCTCCGATTTGTTCCAACGAAACTTCACGCCTGAAAGAACGATCCAGCTGGTTCAGGAGGCGATACAGAGTGCGGCGCGACCTGCTGCCACCACAACAATTTATGAACCAAAATGCCAATGCATTATCCTTTCGGCGCCTCAGTCGATTCATCGAGTGGTCGAGACGGTACTTGGCGAGATTCGAAAGCTGGAATGAGCAAGTCAGCGTTCAGGGCCTGAAACTGTCCGGCCGAATGAAGAATTCGCGACCTGCAAAGTACCCGAAACCCGATCGGTGGTCATAAAACCCCTCAAATTCCTCAATTATTCGGGCTTCCAGCGTTTGGCGTTCAGTTGCTGACGGGCTTTTGCTACACTCTGCGGTTCAATTTTTGCTACTAAAACATCGATCAGACGAGTGGAGAAACTGTGAGACGCCCCCTCATTGCCGGCAACTGGAAAATGAACCTTAACCGGTCCGACGCACTGGACCTCGCGAAATCGTTGGCTGAATCAACGACCGCCAACAGTGTGGACGTTCTGGTTTGTCCCTCGAACGTCTACTTGGATGCCGTCTCTGGTGCGGTGAACGGATCCAACGTTGCGTTGGGTGCTCAGGATGTCTATTTCGAATCCAACGGTGCGTTCACGGGTGAAACCAGCACGGAAATGCTCACCGACATCGGATGCACATTCGTGATCCTCGGTCACAGCGAGCGTCGGAACGTGATTGGCGAATCTGACGATTTGATCAACAAAAAAGTCAAAGCCGTACTGGCCGCTGGATTGACGCCCGTTCTGTGTGTCGGTGAACTACTTGAAGAGCGAGAAGCAGGCAAGACGATGGAAGTCGTCACGGCTCAGTTTGAAGGTTCGCTTGCTGGCATCGAAGAATCGGATGTTCGTAAAACGGTAATCGCTTACGAACCGGTTTGGGCAATCGGTACCGGTAAAACCGCAACTCCTGAACAGGCTCAGGAAGTTCACGCTGATCTTCGCAAGCTTCTGGCCGATCGATACAATCAGGAAACGGCTGACGCAGTGCGAATCCTGTATGGAGGCAGCGTCAAGCCTGACAACGCGGCGATGCTGATGTCACAGTGCGACATCGACGGCGCGTTGGTCGGTGGAGCGGCACTGAAACCTGACAGTTTCAAGGCGATCATCGATGCGTCTATACCGAAGCCCGTTGGCTGACGTCCCGCTTGAAAGGCAAACAGTTCGTTTGTCAGGAATCCAGCTTCGACGCTTCGCACAGAATCGAAACTTCACTCCCAATCAAATAACCGGCGGCAACGCCATCTGAGTTAATCAAAAATGTTTACCTTGAACCGTTCCATTGAACTTACCAGCGTCCTGCCAGTTGGACAGATCGATATTGGTCTGTTTTTCCTGCAAGTGCTGTTATTGTTGTCCTCGATTTTCTTGATTCTGCTGATTTTGGTTCAGCGAGGAAAAGGTGGCGGATTGACCGGCGCATTGGGCGGGATGGGTGGCCAGAGTGCTTTCGGTTCCAAAGCGGGTGATGCATTTACGAAGATTACCGTCATCACGGCACTCGTGTGGATCACGCTTTGCATGGTCACCATCGCGCGTTACAACCCGCCACCGCGGGCAGTTCAGAAACAAACGCCCGCGCCTGCTTTGTCCAGCGGAAGTCAGGAAGACGCGGATGCGGCGGTGTCTGGCGATGGCGGTAGTGAGTCGGATGCGACTGACTCAAACACGGAAGATGGCGACTCTGAATCAGCAACTGAATCTGGCGGCGATATTGAGCTTGATCTTTCTGAGCCTGCAGACAGTTCAGCCGAAACAGAACCCTCCGACTCAAAAGAAGCTGAATCTGAAGAATCCAAATAAAGAGATTCGCTGTGCATCGTTCAATCATGCGAGGCAAACGAACCCGTTTGCTTCGATGCCGTTCAGCGATACGGTCGGCACAATTCGTTTTCTAACCCTTCTTTCAACCTCGAGTGCTTACGCAATGTTGCTCAGCATGACCGGCCACGGCGAGGCCCTCGTTCAGGACGACACCGCGTCAGTACAAGTCGAAGTCCGCACAGTCAACAATCGTTTCTTGAAGTTGAACGTCAGTACGGATCTGGATGCGGCCATTCAGTCTCAGGTCGAAGGCATTGTCAAACAGAATGTAGGCCGAGGCAGCGTCAGCGTCCGAATCAAATCACGGCCCGTCGGTGAAGCGGAGCCGTATCAGTTGAACGAATCCCTGCTGCGATCCTACTGGCTGCAACTATCTGAAATTGCTGGAGGCAGCCAATCGGTGAATCTTGAGTCGTTACTTAGCCTGCCCGGCGTGGTGGAAGAAGCAAGTTCGGCTGACCAACAGGAAAAGCTGTGGCCGATCGTGCAGACGGCCGTTGAGCAGGCGATGGAGAACCTCAATGAGATGCGTGCTCGTGAGGGCAACGCAATGAAGCAGGACATGCTGTCCAACTGCCAGCTAATCACGCAGCAACTTGAGTCGATTCGAAAACAGGCTCCTGCGGTGATCGAAAACTATGCGAAGAAAATGTCCGACCGGATCAACAACCTGCTTGAGAAGTATGACGTCTCCATCCAGCCCACCGATCTCGTCCGCGAAGTTGGTGTGTTCGCCGAACGTTGCGACTTCAGTGAGGAAACGGTACGACTGGACAGCCATATCGATCAGTTCAACGAGATCATTCAACGACCTGAAAGCAACGGACGAAAACTGGATTTTCTGGTTCAGGAAATGCTGAGAGAAACCAACACGATCGGCTCGAAAGCCAACGACGCGACGATCGCGACCCACGTGGTTGAAATCAAAACCGCGATTGAACGAATCCGAGAGATGGTACAGAACGTCGAATAAAGCGATCGGCGAAATGGAACTTGCCGCTCGATGGATATGAATCTTCGAGTTTCCAGTTGATATTTGGGTAAGTTCTTTCTCGCCTTCCGCCTGACAACTGCCTATGATTGACACGTCCAAACAAAACGAACTTCCGCAGTCAAACGCGGTCGGCCGGCTGATCATCCTGTCCGGTCCGTCGGGCGTTGGAAAAACCACCGTTCTGAAACAACTTTTCGCGACGTGCCCGTTACCGCTGGTCGAAAGTGTTTCAGCGACCACTCGCCCTCAAAGGCCGGGCGAAACCGAAGGAAAAAGCTACTTTTTCCTCACCGACCAGCAATTTCAGCAACGGCAGGAAAACGAAGAATTCCTCGAATGCGTCGAAGTATTCGGTCGAGGCTTCTGGTATGGGACGCTCAAAGAGACCGTGACATCTGGTCTGGAAGGCGGGAATTGGATACTCTTGGAAGTTGATGTCGAGGGCTGTGCGAAAGTCCTTGAGTTCTATCCGAACGCAATTACCATCTTCATCCACCCCGGAAGCCGCGAAGAACTGGAACGACGCTTACGCGGCCGCGGCACCGAATCGGAAGAAATCCTGACCCGGCGGCTTGAGGTGGCTCAGCGCGAACTGGACGCATCCGAGAAATACCAGCACATCGTAATCAATCAATCGGTCGAGCAGACAGCTGCCGACATCTGCAAAATTTTGCAACAAGCGGAGAAGTAAAACGAATGTACGACGAACTAAAAGAAGAAGAAATTGTTCGCAAGGTTGGCGGTCGATTCAAGTTATCGACGTTGATCCAGAAGCGAATGGTGCAGCTCAACCAGGGAGCACGTCCGCTGGTCGAAACCTACGAGACGGACAAGATGGCCATCGTCCTGAAGGAAATCCTGCAAGACAAAATTTACCTGGACACCAGTCAAAATGTGGGCATCAACGAATCACCTGACTTCAGTGACACGCCCGAACTGAACCTCGACGATCTGTAAACCGATCTTCCGATGGCTCCGTGCAATTCTGGATTCACAACTCGCCCGCAGGTCTTCAGGACATTGCGGGCGTTTTTAGTGCATGTTGCACTTAACTGTAGCGTCTGCGGCGTTGAAAAACC
>CAYXWX010000117.1:0-12336 GCA_964468915.1 uncultured Pirellulaceae bacterium | reverse complement strand
TTTGCGTGTTACGGCCTGCATCTCAGATGAAATATCCAGGCTCGGAAACCCGAAGAAACGCAGCCATTCAACTTTGCGGCGGCAACAACTTTTGCCTGCGTCAACATGTAATGCTCGCACGACTCTCTGGCTGAATCGGAAAGCAACATTCCACCGACTCGTGGTACAGCATCAAACGCGACGTCGGCCGGAGGACAAAACCGTGGTCCCCAAAACCAACAGTAAAAAAGCGTTTGGTTCCGGAACAGATGCAACATTGGGAATGCTTGATCCGTAAATTGACTTACCGAGGTTCGTAACCAATCTGAATCCGTCTTCGAGTACATCAACCCGCTGGTCTGCATTCAGGTCACCTCTGGAATAACCCGTATTCTCGTCAACTCCGAGCCTTCCCACAAAAGGGAACACATCGCCCAGAATGTTCACTTGCCCATCGCCATCAATGTCTCCAATCAACGTGCCAGTCTGACCATTTGAAGTTTGCAGCAGCGTAGTCACATGCAAGTTATGATCTGACAAGCTGATGATTCCATCGCCATTCAAGTCAAGAGCAGGAAAATATGACGCCCCCCGATCGAGGTTCCCTCCAAAGAAATCGACGTCGTCCGAGTCAACATCGCCGTCATCGTCATAGTCCCCTATCAAGTCGACGGGCAAAGCAGTCAGCTTCTCATCGAGGTACTGTTTGATGCTCGAATCAACATCGAAACCGTCGGTGCTGAGCGGCTGTCCCATCGCCCGCCGCATTGCATTGTGCGCGAGATACCTTCCAGTATTGCTTCCCATGTGAATAAAATCGCGGCTCAGGTCAGTGAGGCTGTTAAACGGACCAATTCCCGCCTGGGTATCCAAATAAATATCGAACAGCAGTCGATTTGTTCGAGTGGACCGCAAAGCTCTATCTGGATGCAAGGTTTTCAGGCCTAACATCAGATCAGAAATATAGGCCTCGCTTGGATACATAAGATCATCTGTGTTGACTCGTTGATAGTCACTTGGAAAACTCGCAAACGCTGACCAGCCGGGGTGGATCACGAACGTCGCAGTGGGCTGAGACTGCATCCAATTCGAGATAATTTGAATATCGTCTTCTAGAGTCGTCCCCTGAAACGGTTGTACAGAAACCCAATCGTAGTCGCGTGTGGCCAAGGCTGTCGTCCACGGTAATGAACTGCGCACACAGTGCCCGCTCGGATTGTCACGTATGTACTCCAGATTCTTACTGCAATAAACGTGATAGTCGACATCACCATCCAGATCGTACGGCTTGGTGTCCCACGTCAAGCTATTTCCAATTGTAAAAATCTGATCTGCCATCGCTGCGGACGACACCGCAACAGTCAATACGATGATCAGAATCTTAGAAACCAAAAACAGACACATGGCGAATTTAGCCAGTTCGAAACTGGCTATGCATGAAGAGAGGAGACACAGAGCACAGCACGCTACTCGCAACATCGTTAAAGTGCAAGTGAAATCACTCGCGTTACCGATGAACGGGCACTCACTTTGAAAAAGACGTGGCAAAAGAGCTTCGCAAAGCGTTGCGTTAAACCGTCAACCGGCACCGTCTGGAGGACAAAACCGTGGTCCCAAAAACCAACAGTAAAAACGCGTTTGGTTCCGGAACAGATACAACTGCTGGCTGACTGCCAACATGGATTGACTTACCCAGATTTTCGACGAACCGAAATCCGTCACCCAGCACGTCCACCCGCCCATCCGCGTCCAGATCACCGTCCTCGAAGCCGTAAACGCCCGACCGCCCCAAATTTCTGACCAAAGTGAAAGCGTCATTGAGCACATCGACCGATCCATCAAGATTCAAGTCACCGACAAAGGTGCCGTTCACGTCGGGAGAAACACTCACCCAGTTTTCTACCAACAAATCGTGATCATCCAATGAGATGACTCCGTCATCGTTGATATCAAAGCAACGGTTGAATAAAGCCGACTCGCCGAGCACATCTGCAAAACCGTTGATATCTGAAACATCCGTGACAAAATCGCCATTGGTGTCTCCAAAACAATCAACCACGATCTGATCAAGCGAGGT
Organism: uncultured Pirellulaceae bacterium; assembly: GCA_964468915.1. Taxonomy (GTDB): domain Bacteria; phylum Planctomycetota; class Planctomycetia; order Pirellulales; family Pirellulaceae; genus Mariniblastus. The sequence continues at coordinate 10,280 of CAYXWX010000117.1, read as the reverse complement.
CAATTCACCAACGGCATCGACGAAATTCATGGAAGCCAGCACTGAGCCAACGATCTTGAATTCATTTTTTTCGTACGCTTCTGGCCCGAGGAAAACGGGATAGGTCTCGTCGTACAGATCAGAATACTGGAAATCTTCGAGGTCCAATCCGAAGTTACCCGCGGAGAAAGTCGAATTTCGAATGTCTCCTCCCGAATCCGCCTGAATGCGAAGCGAGTAACCTTCAGAAAAGCTGAGGCTCATTTCGCCAAAGATGTAATCGCCCTCAAACCGCAAATCGACGCCGTTCAAGGAAACTGAAATGATGCCAGCGGTAAAATTCCAGCCTTGCGAATCAAAACGAACGGACCCGGTGAAATCGTCTCCGATTGACAAACCCGGGATCACGTTACTTTCGTTTGCATTGACTTCCGTGATAACACCCTCGAACGCATAATCGATGAATTGCCCAGCACAGCGAGGCGTGGACAGCGAGGGTATTACCAGTACAAGAACACAACCCATCAAACCGAACTTACGCGTACTCATGCTTCAGCTCCCGATATGTTTCGATGGGTTGAAAGTCACAGGTTACTTCGCAGCCGCCGCAACTTTTTCCGGCGTCAGACCAAAGTGCTCGTAAAGCTCTTCCGCAGGAGCCGACGCGCCGAACCCGTCCATGCCTACGAATTTGCCAGCGGTACCGAGATACTTTTCCCAGCCCATTTTGATACCAGCCTCACAAGCGACTCGATTCGTCACCGCGGCAGGCAGCACTTCATCCTGATAGCTCTGCGGCTGATCGTCAAACAGTTTCCAACACGGCATGCTGACCACACGAGCTTTCACTCCGTCTTTCGCCAGCAACTCGGCCGCGTCCAGGCAAATCTGAACTTCGCTTCCAGTACCGATCAGAATGGCATCGGGAGTCCCATCGGTATCCAGCACCGTGTAGGCACCTTTGATTGCGCCGTCAGCACTTCCGTACTTCGTTCGATCCAAGGTTGGCAGATTCTGTCGCGAAAGCACCATCACCGAGGGTCGTTTGCTGTCCGACAATGCGGCCTTGTAACAGGCGGAGACTTCATTGGCGTCGCCGGGACGCATGACCAACACACCCGGAATCGCTCGGCAAGCCGCCATGTGCTCGACCGGCTGATGAGTCGGCCCGTCTTCACCCAGACCGATTGAATCATGAGTCATGATGTACATGACGGGTTGATGCATGATGCTGCTGAGTCGCAAACTCGGACGCAGGTAATCGGTGAACACAAAGAAGGTCGCACCATACGGGCGAATCCCGCAAAGCGACATGCCGTTGCAAGCAGCTCCCATCACATGTTCGCGAATTCCAAAGTGGAAGTTCTTTCCGCTGTAGTCGTCGGCACCAAAGTGGCCTGCTTCTGGATCGTCGTTGTTCGATTTATTGGATCCAGCAAGGTCCGCCGAACCGCCAATGAAGAACGGAATTCCCTTCGCAACCGCGTTCAGAACTTTTCCAGACGAAACGCGAGTCGCCATCCCTTTCGCATCAGGCTCAAACACTGGCAGAGTGTCTTCCCAACCGTCTGGCAACTCATCGGCCTGCATCTGCTCAAGCTCTGCCGCCTCCTTCGAGAACTTGCTTTTATACTCGTCGTACTTCGCCGACCACGCCTCGTAAGATTCACCTCCACGCTTGGCCAGCGTGTTACGGAAATGCTCGATCACTTCGCCCGGGACCAGAAACTTTTCGTCAACCGGCCAACCGTAGTTCTCTTTGGCCAGTTTGATTTCATCGTCACCCAATGGCGAACCGTGAGCACTCGACGTGTCCTGCTTGTTGGGTGCTCCCCAGCCGATGATACTTTTCAGGATGATCAAGGTTGGCTTGTCAGTGCAATCCTTGAACGCCTGGTATGCCGCGTCGATCGCTTTCACATCGTTCGCGTCCTCGACCGTGACCACATGCCAGCCGAGACCTTTGAAACGAGTCTCGACATCTTCGCTGAAAGCAAGCTCCGTGCGGCCTTCGATCGTGATTTCGTTGTCATCGTAAACCCAGCAAAGATTCGACAGCTTCAGGTGTCCGGCCAACGACGCAGCTTCGCAACCGATTCCTTCCATCACGTCGCCATCACTGCAAATCGTGTAAGTATCGAAACCAAACAACTCATACCCCGGACGATCGTACGTGGCAGCGAGCCATTTCCCTGCGATCGCCATCCCAACGCTGTTGCCCAACCCTTGCCCAAGCGGGCCGGTCGTTGTCTCGATTCCGGTCGCGTAGCCATACTCGGGGTGTCCGGCGCACGGACTGTGCAGCTGACGAAAGTTCTTGATGTCCTCGAGAGAAACCGCTGGCTTGTCGGTCGGATTCCCGTCGTCATCCAGTGCCGAAACACCCGCAACGTGCAGAATTGAGTACAACAACATCGAAGCGTGGCCGCAGGAGAGAACGAATCGATCGCGAGCCATCCACTGCGGATTGGCCGGATCGTAGTTCAAATGATCGTTCCAAAGCGAATAAGTGACCGGAGCCAATGCCATCGGAGTTCCGGGGTGACCACTGTTAGCGGCCTGAACACCGTCCATTGAAAGGGTGCGAATGGTGTTAATTGCGAGCGTTTGGAGATCGGTTGTCGCTGTCGACATGGCTTTACCTGAAATCTGAATAGGACACTTGGTTATTTGGAATCGGATTCAATGTTGGTGGTTTTCGATTATCGACTCTTTTACCTTCAGGTCAATTGGCGGTCGACCGAACTTGTCGATTTGCTTTTGCGTAGTGGAGTCTGGAAAGCAGGCAACGACGTGGAACCGGTTTCGGTTTTGAAGTTTGCCCGGTTGGCTCTACAATCAAGACGTGTGGTCGCCAAATTTGTGGTCTACGAACCGCTTTGACGCACCGCCAACATCAAATAGAACGAAGGAGCATCCCGTGCATCCGTCTGAGGAGCGAAAAGCGAACACTCGGTCACAAAACTCTGGCTACTTCCGCCCGGATCGCCGGACGTTTCATCGGCTTGCCGCCGCGTGGGCCGTGAGTCCTCTGGCAGGCGCAACGCTGGCTCCCAAAACATCAGCGGCTGGTGCGATTCCTGATCGGACCGACAGTACCAATGAGAAGACCCCCGCTCAACTGATTACGAACGCGACTCAGCGATCGATCGACAAGGGCCTCAGCTACCTGAAGCGAGCCCAGGTGAAATCCGGACGCAACCGCGGAGCATTCGCAAACAGCGGACTCGCCGGAGGAGTCGCAACGGCATCATTGGGCGGGTTAGCGATGATGTGCGGCGGGCACGCGCCGGGACAAGGGCCCTACGGCAAGGCGATTGATTTGTGTGTTGAATACGTTTTGAAGAACACTCGCGATACCGGATACATCGCCGTGTCTGACAACGGTTCCCGCGAAAACATGTACGGTCACGGGTTCAGCATGCTGTTTCTGTCTCAGGCGTACGGCATGACTCAGAAATCCGAGATCGGGAAGAAGCTTCGCTCGGCCGTCGAACTGACATGCAAAACTCAAAACGATCAGGGCGGCTGGCGGTATCAACCTCGCAAGTCGGACGCAGACCTTTCGATCACCGTGTGCCAGATCATGGGTTTGCGAGGTGCCCGAGACGCAGGCATCGACGTCCCTGACGAAGTTCGATCGAAATGCATCGAGTACGTCAAACGCAGTCAGAACAAAAATGGCAGCTTTCGCTACACACTACGTGGCGGTCACACGACTTTTGCCATGACGGCTGCCGGCGTCACCTCGTTGTACAGCGCCGGAATTTATGAGGGTGAACCGGTCGAGAAAGCCCTCGAGTATTTACAGAAGTTCAAACCGTCTGCCGCAGGGCAGGGCGGAGGCCATTATTTTTACTCGAACTACTACGCCGTTCAGGCGATGTGGCATGCGGGCGGCAAGTATTGGGACGATTGGTATCCAGCCATTCGAAACCAGTTGGTGAAAAGCCAAACTGATGAAGGCAGTTGGCGAAGCACCGAAGCCGGCCCCCAGTTCGGCGCTGCGATGGCCTGCATTATCCTGCAAATGCCCCTGAACTACCTGCCTGTGTTCAGCCCGTAGAACCTATCTCACAAGATCCAACCCGTGGCGATATCGGGGGCAAGTCCGTAAGATCAAGCCATGCTGAAAGACTTGATTCTTGGAACCGCCGGGCACATTGATCACGGTAAAACGTCGCTGATCGGAGCCCTGACCGGGACCAACACCGATCGCCTGCCCGAAGAGAAAAAACGTGGTATCACGATCGAGCTGGGATACGCCCATCTGGATCTGCCGCCCTTCCGACTAGGGATCGTTGACGTTCCCGGTCATGAAAAATTCGTCCGCCAGATGCTGGCCGGAGCCACCGGAATGGACGTCGCGCTGTTGGTGATCGCGGGCGATGATTCCATCAAGCAGCAGACGACCGAACATTTGGACATCCTGCGCATGCTGGACCTTCCCGCCGGAGTGATCGCACTGACGAAATGCGATCTGGTGGATGACGACTGGCTGGAACTTGTGGAGGAGGAAATTCGTGGCCTGGTGGCTGATTCGTTTTTAAAAGACGCTCCGATCATCCGAACGAGCTCCAAAACGGGCGAGGGGCTGGATGAATTGAAGGAAGCCCTGACTCAAGCCTGCCAAGTCGTCGCGTCAACCGACCGAGCCATGCTGGCCAACGCTCCGTTTCGCATGGCGATTGACCGAGCGTTCACGATCGAGGGACATGGAACCGTCGTCACCGGCAGCGTCAGCAGCGGGACTCTGAACGTCGGCGACCAATTGGAGATTCAGCCGGGCGACATCGCGGTACGAGTTCGCGGAATCCAGAATCACGATCAATCAGCTGATTCAGTTGCTCGCGGTCAGCGGGCCGCCATCAACCTGGCCGGAATCAAACAGGGACAAGTCGAACGTGGGCACGAACTGGCCAACAGCGGACACCTGATCTCTTCGAAACTGCTGACTGTCGACCTGAACATCCTCGATCAAGTCAAAAAGCCGTTCAAGGATCGAACTCGGATTCGATTCCACGTTGGAACGGCGGAGCTTTTTGGCAACGTCCGTTTGCTGGACAAAGATCAAATCGAACCTGGCGACTCCGGACTGGCTCAAGTTTATTTAAGCGAACCGACAGTCACCGTTTGGAATCAACCGTTTGTCGTCCGCCGGCAGTCACCCGTGGAAACAATTGGAGGAGGTCGAATCCTACAGCCGAACGCAGTTCGAATTCGAAAACCAGACAGAACTGATTTGCAAATGATTGGCAAACTTAAGCAGGAAGCCCCAATCACTCGGGCCGCCGCCAGTATCTATCTGGCAAACGACATCAACTGGAAACCCGACGAACTCCATCGTGCCGCTGGCATAGTCGACGTAGATTCGATTGCTGACCAACTGCTTCATGACCAGATCATCCGGACGATTCCAATCTCAACCAGTCGGTCGATCACCGTTCATCGAGATCGTTTTCAACAGTTTGGCCAGCGAGTCATGAAGACGCTCGAGCGGTTGCATCACGACCACCCGCTACGTTTCACGCACGCACGGCCAGTTTTTGACGCGGAGTTTACCTATCTGAATCAGACCGAGTTGCTCAACGCGGTCGTCGACGATCTCAAGAAACAGAAGAAAGTGAACGCCAATGTCAATTCGATCGGATTGGTAGGCTACGGTCCAAAATTGTCGAAAGGCCAACGACAGCTGCTCGACTCACTGGTCAGCCAACTAAAGGAAGCAGGCCTGAAAGCCCCGACGGTCGCCGATCTGGTGAAATCCGCCAGCAAGAATAAGGACTCGGTCGCAGAGTTGCTGGCGATGGCCGTTGAAAACGGTGATCTTGTGCAATTGAACAGCGACTACTTTTTGCATTCAGAAGTTATTGAAAACGTAAAAACAAAAATCGCGGACGCTCCTGACGTCTCGTCAGGACTGACGATGAGCGAAATTCGCGACTTGCTGGACACCAGCCGAAAGTACGCGGTTCCGCTGTGCGAGTACCTTGACGGGATCGGCTTTACACAACGTGACGGAGACGTACGTCGCCTTGCCGCAACGCGTGATTAAATCGCCAAAACTGAAACGCATTCTCCTGCTGGCCAGCCCGATGGATTCGCCTTTCTGCCGTCTCGCCGATTCCAGTACAATCCGGCTTTGGTCGTCCAATCTGAACTCAAGGGCTGTGACTCAATCACACCACTCGGACATTGTTATGATTAACTTTTCTGGATGTCACTACACAATTTCGACGCGTGTGGTTGCCTTGTGCCTGGTGCTTTGCCTGTCGCACGCGTCGTTGGCGATCGCGACAACGCAAGAGGAGACCAGTCGTCGAGAAGCGGAACTGGTTACTCAGTCAATGCTCGACGAAGGTCTGAAATCGGCTCAGGCGAACAAAGACCTCGATGAAGAAACGCTCAATTCAATCCAGAACATTTACGACAAAGCGAGCCGCGATCTGAAAGAAATGGATCGGTTGGCCGAGGAAGAAGCACGCTTCAAGGGAACCATTCAGTCGGCCGAGCAAGATTTGACTCAGGCGAAGCTCAAGGTCAAGTCAGAGACGCCACCACTGAAAAAAGTCTCGTTGCCCCAGGACGCCACGGTCGATCAGATCGAAGCCGAACTACGAAACCTGAAAGCTCGTGAGAATAAGATGCGAAAGGAGCAGCGAGCATTGGCCGCCGAACCTGCCAGACGCGAAGCTCGGTTGCAGGAATTGCCTGAAGCGGTTACCGAAACGGAAACCAAGCTGCGTTCTTTAACCAGCCAGCTGGAAGTTCCCGCCATCGCGGGTGAACCGGAAGCGATGACCCGGGCTCGCGACCTGGGATTGCGGGCCGAAGGTCAAATGGTCCAACAAAAATTGGCCACGCTGCAGGTCGAACAGAATGCTTACCTTGCAACGGCTGATCTGGTCAAGTTGAACCTGGAACTGGTCACGCGAAAGGTTAAACAGCTACAGCAGCAAATCAAGGAAGTGGAAGCAACCGTCGACAGCGTTCGACAACAGGAGATTAAAAACCTCGCTGAAGAAACCAACGCGACGGCAGAACAGGCGTTGGAAGAACCGAATCTGGAAAAGTTGAAACCGTACGCGAAGTTCAATGTGACACTGTCGGAACAAATGCAGCTGACCGCAGAAAAGGTGTCTCAAGCGGAAGAGGCGGCTACCACGGCTAAGAACGCACAACAGAAATTGCAACAGGATCTGGACACGGCCAAACAGCGTGTCGGATCCGTCAAACTGAGTGACGCGATGGGAGTCATGCTGCGACAAGACAAAGAGAAAATTAAAAAACTCAGGTCGAAGTTTGCGAACGTCGCAACCATGGAAGACACCGTTTTGATGCGTGTCGAACGCTACCGACTGGAAGATCTGAAAGCAGAAGTCGAAGACCCGAAAGCAGCAGCCGATGTGGCGATCAAGGAATTGAAAGCATCCGCCCAACGCGCGAAACAGCTCCGGGAGCCATTGATCAGACTGTTTGAAAGTCGCAAGGAGACGCTCGCAAAGCTGGTGGATCTGCAGGAGAATTTGATTTCGGCCCTGAACGAACGGGAACGAGCTGAACTGAAATTCTCCAAGACCAGCCATGAATACACTTCGTTCATCAACGAACACATTTTATGGATTCGCAGTGCCCGACCTATCGGATACGGAGAACGCGATTCGTGGACCAAATCGATTGCCTGGTTGACCAATCCTGAACACTGGCAGTCGGTCGCCAAAGCAGTGACTCTTTCGGTCGTTCAACATCTGCCACTGTCGATTCCATGGATCGCGTTGGCAATTCTGATGGGAGCCATCCACCCCAGCCTCAGCAATCGCATTTACGCCGCTGGATTGGTAGCTGAGAAACCCGCCTGCCGATCTTTTCTGCCTACTTCAAAAGCGTTAGTCAGAACACTGATCAAGTCGCTGATGTGGCCCTCGTTTCTGTACGTCGTCGGAAAACTGATGATGATCGGAACCGAAAACAGCCCGTTCACCGTCGCGCTGGCGTTGTCGATGATGCAAACCGCATTGATCATCCTTCCAATTGAATTGCTCCGACAAACATGCCGCGGGAAGGGCCTCGCAGAATCACACCTCGAATGGCACGCCCATAGTTGCAAGGCGATGAAACGTGATCTTGACTGGTTTCTTCCCGTTGCCGTCATCCTGTTGGTATTGACGCTGGTTCTGCGAAATCACGGCGAAGAAACATGGAATGGAACGCTGGGGCGAGCTGTCATGTGTGTCCTGCTGGCGATCAGTGCGTTCGTGATGTACCGGATGATGCGTCCGGGAGCACTGTTTTTCATGCGAACAGCAGCATCTGAAACCAAGTCAACGTGGACCAGCCAGCTCAGCTATCTGCGTTTGGTCCTGCTTCCCGGGGTCCCGATCGTGTTGTTGGTATTTGCGGTCGCGGGATACAACTACACCGCAATGGAACTTGGGAAGGTCTGGTTGCAAACGATCGCCGTCGGGATCTTGTTGCTGATACTGTACATGGTCGCGTTGCGGTTTTTTCTTGTGCGTCGCCGCCGCCTGAGGTACGAACAACTGATTGAACAACGCGAGCAAGCAAAGAAGCAGGCTGAAAAATCAGATAACGAGCAGACCGAGTCAATTGCGAAGGCCCTGGCCGTTGATTTGAAGGCAGACCCCGGCCTGGACATCACCGATGTCAGCAAACAGGCTCGCGAACTGACCGGAGTCATGTTCGGGCTGCTGGCGGTCGTGATTTTCTGGAATCTGTGGCAAGAACTGCTACCGGCAACGAGAATCTTTGACGAATGGAAACTGTGGACTGCCGTGACTGGCGAGAATGGCGAGATCGTGAAATCGGTCACCTTGCGCGATTTGCTGGTATCGCTGATGCTGTTCGGTTTGACGTTTCTGGGAGTGCGTAACATTCCCGGACTGCTGGAACTGCTGTTGCTCAAGCAGCTTCCGTTGGATGCCGGATCTCGATATGCGGTATCCACCATCGTTCGCTACATCATTACGGTTGCGGGCGTGATCCTGGCACTGAACTTCCTGAAAATCCCATGGAACAAATACAGTTGGCTGGTCGCAGCGATTTCCGTCGGTCTCGGTTTCGGCCTGCAGGAAATCGTGGCGAACTTTGTGTCAGGTTTGATTCTACTGCTTGAACGACCCGTTCGCGTCGGCGACGTGGTGACGATCGATGGTACGACCGGAATCATTTCACGCATTCAAATGCGGGCGACCACGATCACCAACTGGGACAACCAGGAACTGGTCGTTCCCAACAAGGATCTGATCACGGGAAAGCTGATGAACTGGACGTTGTCCAGTGTGATCAACCGTGTCGCGGCGGACGTAGGAGTCGCCTATGGCTCGGACCCTGAGCAAGTCAAAGAGATCCTCATGAAAGTGGCAGATGAGAATCCTGATGTGCTGGATGATCCTCCACCACTTGTTTCGTTCGAACAGTTCGGGGACAGCAGCTTGAACTTCAAGTTGCGTTACTGCATCACATCGATGTCTCGACGTATCATGATCGTTCATGCGATTAACACAGCCATCTATCGGCACCTGACCGAAGCAGGAATCGAAATCCCGTTCCCTCAGCGCGACGTGAACATGAACCTGCCAGACGGGTTCGCCGAAAGTTTGCGAAACGCTGACAAGTAGATTGTGAGCGGACGGAACGCTCCCGTCCGGTGCATAGCGGTTGTTCATGGCTGGGACGGCGAGGCTGGGATGTTGAAAACGTGAAAGAACAGAGGATTTTTTGGCCAAGTAGGCAGGGAGTCCTCTGTTACGGTACCTGGTTGACCACGAAGTGGTCACAGCGTGTAGCCGGTGGTCGCTTAGCGCACCACCGGAAACAGGTGAACGGGTTTGAGTCGACCCTGAAAGGGTCGCAGCGTTCGAGGCTTTGACCCTTTCAGAGTCATCTGTGCTTTCGCACGCTTACCGTGGATGCGCTGACGCGATCCGGAGCTACATGCTCCGATCCCGTCGGGATCGTCATGTGCAGAATGAGGCAGGCGTAACAACCAGATTATGGCCGACTTAACGTATCACCATCCCACGGCGAGGCTCCGTCCAAGCCGCGCGGATGCAATGCGTAATCCGGTAGTCACGGCGGCGGACGGAGCCTTCCTCCCTCAAGTGCACAGAGGAAACTCTTGTTGAAACTCCCGACGAGCGGATGGGGCCTTCCTTCTTATAGGATTCCAAAAAAAGAAGCACGCTGACCTGATGACCAGCGTGCTTGATTTGTCTGAACGACCTTGCGGTCGTGATTTTTTGAAGCTTCGTTTAACGGAACAGGTTGAAGATTCCACCAAA
>CAYXWX010000116.1:0-12715 GCA_964468915.1 uncultured Pirellulaceae bacterium | reverse complement strand
CCTCCGGAGCCGATGCGCTCGCCCCGGATGGGGCCGCCTTTGGTAGCTCGGGGCGAGAGCCCCGAGAAAACTGAATCAAATACTCAACGCCCCGGATGGCGCCGGCGTTTGATCCGAACTAGTCTCATTCACTTACCTATTTAGTTCGATGAAGGTCCGGCTCAATAGAAACCGAAGTTCTGGCAGTCGCAAGTTTAGCGTGTACGGCCTAATTTCTTGACAGCAAATTCATCAGGTCCACAACCGAACAAGCGTCCATCTCCGATCCTTTTCCGAAGAACTCGCCAATTCTCGTGACACGATCTATTTCAAATACACCCGACAAGCTGTTGTTGAACTTGTCAAACATCAACGGAATCCCTTCCTCACGGCGTCGGCGGTGCCCGACCGGATACTGAACTTCGACTCGATCGGTTGAGCTGCCGTCTTTGAAGAAGACTTGAATCGCATTCCCAATCGCTCGTTTGTCCAGATCGTAATAGTCTTTGGTGAATGCTTCGTTCTCAACGACATTCATTTTTTCTCGGAGAGAATCGATTCGCGGATCAGCCGCAACAGCGTCCGTGTAGTGATCGGCCGTCAGCTCGCCAAAGATCAATCCGATCGCCGCCATGTACTGCAGGCAATGATCACGATCAGCAAAGTTGTGCAGGGGACCTCGTTTGTCGATGATTCTGACCCCGGGTTCCTGAGTCTCCATCTCGACACGTTCGATATCGTCCAGTCGACCTTTCACTTGATCGTGCAATTCAATCGCGCATTCGACAGCGGTCTGAGCGTGAAACTCCGCCGGGAACGAAATCTTGAAAAGGATGTTCTCCATCACGTAAGACTTCAATGGCAAACGCAAAGTCACATCGTTTCCATTGAAAAGCACGTCGTTGAATCCCCACTTCGGAGCCGACAGAGCGGTCGCGTATCCCATCTCGCCCGTTTTGGCGATCAATGCCAACCGAACCGCACGACTGGTGGCGTCACCGGCCGCCCAGCTTTTTCTCGATCCTGTATTTGGAGCGTGCCGATAAGTGCGAAGGGCACAACCATCGATCCACGCGTGAGAAATCGCGTTGACGGTTTGATCGTAAGTGCATCCCAGCAGCTTTGAAGCGACGGCGGTGCTCGCAATCCGAACTAACATCACATGATCGAGGCCGACTCGATTGAAGCTGTTGTCGATCGCGATGATTCCCTGAATCTCGTGAGCCGTGATCATGGCCGTGAGCACGTCGCGGATGGTCAACGGTTGTTCTTCAAAACGTGCTCGGTATTCTGTGCACGCAAGGATCGCACCGAGGTTATCCGACGGATGCCCCCACTCGGCCGCCAACCATGTGTCATTGAAATCCAGCCAGCGGACAAGCGTTCCGATATCAAACGCGGCCTTCACAGGATCCAGGCGATAATCGGTACCGGGAACCTGACAGCCGCCTTCCAGATTCGCTCCGGGAACGACCGGCCCCAGCATCTTGCAACATTGTGGGTAGGCCAAGGCCAGAAAGCCACAGCCCAGAGAATCCATCAGACAGAGCCGGGCCGTATCGTAGGCGAGCGAACTGTCGATATCATGGTGATGGACGTAGTCGGCGATTTCAGTAAATAGTGAATCCATGTGAGTCGACAATTTCTTCAAATTACAATCTCGGCGACCGTGCGAATGAGCAATATTGTTTTACAGCCTATCCCAGAACTTCATAACCCGATGCGTCAGCGAGGGAATATCTTTGGATTCCCTCACTAACGTTTCGGGTTGCGATTGAGCGAGTGGGTGTTGGGATAGGTCGTCAGTTTTTCGTTAATTGAAAACGGCGTGACACTGCAATATAACCTGCTGCAAAGGAAATCAAACAAACGCAATGGCAAAATGTGACGAAGGCTATCTTTGCAGTGTGTGTGGAGGCGATGTGGAAAACGTCACCGACAGCGATCTTTACTTGCGCTACGTGATTGGATTGATCGATCCCGAGCTGCTGCACGTCACCAAAGAGAAACACATCCGCTGCAATCCTGCGTTGGCTCAGTTTATCGTGGCGGATGACTTCGAACCCGTGGCTGTCGAAGACGATTTTTGTAAACGCAACCTGGATCCCGAATACGTTCGCGAGCGTGAGGCACTGGTCACTCGCGGCTGGCACCGCCTGAAAGAAATTCGCGGCTTGGGCGACGTTTCCATTCTCGAATTTCCGCTACCGGAGGTGATTCAAGAAATACAAGCACGCAGCGCCAGCGAGTGAGTGAGTCAGCAACCTGATCTTGATTCACCACTTGTCACTATCGCACAAGTGAAAAGGTCATCCCACGCAACCCATTCGCGTGCATTGGCGTCTATTCGTGGTTTTCTTATTCATCAAGTTTGAAAACTCGGCAATAATCTGGTCATGATCGAATTCAAATACACAGGCGAAGAGCTTTATGCTCGGATGGAGCGAGCGGTGAAGAAAGTCAATCAACGTCTGCACAAAACGGTCCAGACGATCGAGGCCAGAACTCACGATCCTTTATCAAGGGATGATGTCCGTGGATATGTGTCGCATGAAATGTCAAAACCTCTAAAAAGGCAAGAAGTTTCCATTACGGTGATTGATTCTTAAGCAACGGGTTGTTATTTTCGTTGAACTCTCGTCGCAGGCCTTTTCTGCCGGAACGCCAACCGTGATAACTCAACGTGATGAAACGAACTGGGCCGATCTGATCCATGACGCCAAGTCGGGTGATGAAAATGCCATCAATGCAATCATGCTCAGGCTTCGCACCTACCTGCTTGCTGTTGCTGCCAGAAAATCAAATGGACGAATGGCAGCCAAGTTTGGGAATTCGGACATCGTTCAACAGACGCTGCTGGATGCTCATCAAGGATTGGATGATTTTAAAGGCTCGTCCCAATTCGAATTGCGAGCGTGGCTGAAAACAATCCTGCAACGCAATTTGCACGATTTCAGGCGGAATTTCTCGACTCGGGCAAGAGACGTTCGCCGTGAGCGTTTTGTAGAGCATCACGTCAGTTCGACTCGACCGGACGAAACCCCCAGTCAACTCCTCTCCAAATGTGAAACTGATCAACAGTTACTGGACGCAGTCGAGAAACTCCCTGAGCGGCAGCGTTTTGTGGTCGAGGCCCGTCAGCGTTGGAACTGGAACTATTCGGAGATTGCGGCTGAACTGAACATTACCGAGGTTGCAGCCCGCAAGCTGTGGTCCAGAGCATTGAAAAACCTGAAGGAATCGATCGCCCTTGACTGATTCACTTGACGGTCATGATCACGGATCAGCGCCGAAAAAGAACGACTCCGACGAACTGACGGAGGAACTGATGGGACGCCTTGCCGACCTCTGGCGTGAAGGAAGCATACGCCCATCATCTGGCGGAGTTGACATTCCCTTCGGAAAATATCGCGTGCTGCGTGAAGTCGGCTGTGGTGGATTCGGCATTGTGTATCTCGCAATCGACAGCGAAACAGAATCCGAAGTTGCTATCAAAATTCCTCACATCACATCGTTGCAGAATGAAGAACGGTTGCATCGATTTCAACTGGAAGCGGAAATGATTTCGCGGCTTGACCATCCAGGCATCGTGCGGATCCACGAAGCGAACGTCACTTCGCCAACTCCATACATTGCAACAGAGTACTGCAATGGACTCGATCTGGCTCAATGGCTGGCTGAACAACAAAGCCCGGTTTCGTGGCAGGAAGCCGCGGAGTTTGTCGCAAAGCTGGCGGAAGCCATCCATTACACCCACTCGAATGGTATTTTTCATCGAGATCTGAAACCATCCAACGTACTGCTGGCGGCGAGAAGTTCGAACGTATCAGGAAACGGAACACCATTCGTTGAACGACCGCTGAGTCAGTTCCACGCTAAGATCACCGACTTTGGCTTGGGCAAGCTGGTGGACGACGCAATGACTGACACGCGAACCAGTCTGATTATCGGGACGCCACTTTATATGGCTCCTGAACAACTCAGTTCGATTCCTTCGGAGAACGAGTTGCTTGCCGCAACGGATGTCTACAGTCTTGGCGTGATCTTGTTTGAGCTGCTAACGTTACAACATCCGTTTGATGGTCGAAACCATTTTGAAACGGTTGGAAGAATCCTGAATCAACCGCCCAAACGTCTTCGACAATTGAACTCCTCTGTTCCCAAATCATTGCTGCGTATATGCGAAGTCTGTCTCGAAAAAAATCCGACGCGGCGTTACGTGTCGGCGGTTGAATTGTCGATAGAACTACGCAATTGTGCTGAAGGGAAGGCGACGTCCAAGCGACATATCTCGTTGACTCATCGGATCAGGGATTATGGCACGCAAGAACGTCGAATTGCTGAAGCAGGCTGGTTCACAGTATGGGCTCAGACGGCTCTGACCGCATGGGCGATCAGTTTTTGGGGAGTGGTCGGCCTTATGCGGATTTTCGGATACGACGCGGTGCCCAATGCAACTTTCGCCAACGTGATGTTCTGGATTATTGTCCTGTTCCCGGGACTTGCATGGCCGCTGATCTGGCTGGGATGGAAATTAACTCAGCGAGAACACTGGGCCGCGTGGATCGCATTACCTCTGACGCTGTCAGCTCTGCCGGCATGTATTCTTGGCTGCACAGGAAATGCGATCGCGTTTTCGGAACTCTATGCCGACCGCCCCACGTTTTCAGCGCTAACTCACACCCTGATTCTAATGCTGCATCTGGTACAGGCGATGTTGCTTTGGGTCGCGTTGATCGCGATACGCCACGATAAACGCCTCTTGTAGAAAGTTCACG
Source organism: uncultured Pirellulaceae bacterium (assembly GCA_964468915.1). Classification (GTDB taxonomy): domain Bacteria; phylum Planctomycetota; class Planctomycetia; order Pirellulales; family Pirellulaceae; genus Mariniblastus. Next base: position 7,958 of record CAYXWX010000116.1, on the reverse strand, counting down.
GTCAACGGTGACTGATCAGATGCAACAGAACAGCGAAGGGTAGTAAGAACCCATACGACGATTGCATACCCTGAAGTTTGAGCTGGGAATTTATCTTGGTTTCCCGCACTGACGTTTTGAGTTGTGATGTCCTGATTACCGCTTTGAGAAAGCCTCCAAACGATTCCGCATCGCGTTCATTTCACGGTTCGTGACATCACCACATCCGTGAGCTGATCAAAACGGTCGCTAAAACACCATTCTGCCCGAGAGCAGCTCTGCTCTTTAAATCCCAGACGTTCGAATATTTTAACGTTTCCGGTTTCGCGAATGGTATGCAACTTCAACTCAGTGCAACTGAAATCAACGGCAGCGCGGTTGGCGAACGAAATCAGCTGACGTGCGACACCGCATCTTCGAAAACCGAAAAGAACTCCAAGCTGCGACAATTGGAGTATTTCCCCATCGACATTTAAGCACGCGGCTCCAACTGGTCGGTCGTCGATAAAAGCCAGAACCTTCCTCGAGTCAATTTTTTCGTTGTCTGTGACAGCCACTGCGTCACCATTCGGGCGATAGATGTCTCGCGCGGTCTCGAAGGCACTGGCGGTGACATCGCGAAAAATTTCGTCTTCATTCGGCAAGGCGTAGCGAACGATGACCATGGTTTCCGCCTGATAGTTTAGAAACTCGACGGAAAACTGTGACTTCCGTCTTCCCCCAACGGGAGATCTTGAACTGAGTCCACCGATGACACCATAAGGGTGCCGTACAAGTGAGGAAACAATGCTCCGCCCCGGGACGGCTCCCACTTCAAGGCATCGCCCAATGACTCTGCATCGACTGCCACCAGCACCAGATCCGATTGCCCGGCGAAGTGCTTCTCAACCGTTTCGACAACCTGATCTCTCGTCGAAAAATGGATGTAGCCGTCAGCCAGATCGATGCCGGCACCTTCGAATTGGCCTGCGGCCTCGGCAGCATTCCACAGCTCGCGTGACAGGACTTTGTAAATTGTCTTGCTCATCCTTCAGGTCTCCAGTGTGGAAGGCGACTGCTCCGTCCGCCCCCAATTGATCATTGTGTTCAGTCAGAGCACCGGCTCGGACAGAACCTCGGCCATCGGAAGCTCGCCAGCGTCTGCCTCGGATGGTGAAAACATTAATCGGCCACAATATTTTTGTTACGTCCGCCTCGTTCTGCACGTGACGATCCCGACGGGATCGAAGCATGTAGCCCCGGATCGCGTTAGCGCATCCGGGGGAAGCGAGCGAAAGCACAGATGACCCTGAAAGGGTCAAAGCCTCGAACGCTGCGACCCTTTCAGGGTCGACTCAAACCCGTTCACCTGTTTCCGGTGGTGCGCTACGCGACCACCGGCTACACGCTATGACCACTTCGTGGTCGACCAAGTGCGTAACAGAGGACTCCTCGCCTATTAAATCAAAACCCTCTATTCTTCCAACTTTTCACCATCCCAGCCTCGCCCTCCCGACCCCACGAAGCTTCTCTACTCTTGCCCACCAAGCGTTACCACGTTTTCCTTCTCCGCCGCGTATTTACGAACATCTTCAGTGATCTTCATGCTGCAAAACGTCGGACCGCACATGCTGCAGAAGTGAGCCGTCTTCGCACCTTCGGCAGGCAGCGTTTCATCATGAAAGTCAATCGCACGAGCCGGATCGAGACCCAACGCGAACTGATCACGCCAGCGGAACTCGAATCGAGCCTTCGATAGTGCGTTGTCGCGAATCTGAGCCGCCGGATGCCCTTTGGCAAGGTCCGCCGCATGAGCCGCAATCTTGTACGTGATCACGCCTTCGCGCACATCGTCCCGATTGGGAAGCCCCAGATGTTCCTTGGGTGTCACGTAACACAGCATCGCACAGCCATACCAACCGATCTGAGCGGCACCGATGCCCGATGTAAAGTGATCGTAACCGGGCGCGATGTCGGTCGTCAGCGGACCAAGCGTGTAGAACGGAGCCTCGTGACACCACTCGATCTGTTTTTGCATGTTCTCCTGAATCAGATGCATCGGCACGTGACCGGGACCTTCGTTCATGACCTGGCAGCCCTTGGCCCAAGCTCGTTTGGTCAGTTCGCCCTGGACTTCCAGTTCGGCCAGTTGAGCGTAATCGTTCGCGTCAGCGATGGAACCGGGGCGCAGGCCGTCACCAATCGAGAAGCTGACGTCGTACGCTGCGCAGATGTCGCAGATTTCGTCCCAGTGCTCGTACAGGAAGTTTTCTTTTTCGTGGTGAATGCACCACTTGGCCAAAATGGAACCACCTCGCGAAACGATTCCGGTCATTCGTTTGGCCGTGTGCGGAATGAACGCTTTCAGAACACCGGCATGAATCGTGAAGTAGTCGACTCCCTGTTCTGCCTGTTCGATCAAGGTGTCGCGAAACAGTTCCCACGTCAGCGCTTCGATCCGACCACCGGTCTTTTCGAGAGCCTGGTAAATCGGAACGGTTCCAATCGGTACCGGACTGTTGCGGATGATCCATTCCCGAGTGGCATGAATGTTCTTACCGGTGGAAAGGTCCATCACGGTGTCGGCACCCCACTTGGTCGCCCAACGCATTTTTTCGACTTCCTCGTCGATGGTCGAAGTGACGGCGGAGTTTCCAATGTTCGCGTTGATCTTCACCAGAAAATTCCGACCAATGATCATCGGTTCGGCTTCCGGATGATTGACGTTGGCCGGGATAATCGCGCGGCCGCGGGCAACTTCGGAACGGACGAACTCGGCGGTGATAAAAGCAGGAGTCATCGCGCCCCACGATTGTCCCGGGTGTTGATGCTCCATGCGGTTGCGAGGAACTTGTTGACTGGGATCAATTTCTGACGGGCGAGGCATTTCGTAGCCGTCAGGCGTACTGCAAAGCTGCTTGATGCGGTCGGATGCTTCAGGAGGAAGATCTTCCAGACGCGGATACTTGTCGGCGATCGCTTTGAATTCTTCTGTGCGACCGAGGTTTTCTCGGATCGCAATGTACTCCATCTCCGGCGTAATGATACCCTGATCCGCGTACCACTTTTGCGTGACCGGGTGCCAGTCATCGCGTTCGCTTCCGCTGCTTTCGAGACTGCTTCCTTTGGCACGAAGCGGTTGCCGTTTCAGCCCTGGATATTCCTTGAGTCGGTTTTTGGCCGCTTTGAGCGAATTGTATTTTTCCGAGTGAGCGTCCGACAGATAGCCGTTGTCCTCGGGCTTGATGTCTCGACCGGAATACTCTTCCACGTCGCCACGATCGAGAATCCACTGCCGCCGGATCGCCGGTAGTCCTTGAGTCACGTCGCCCTCGAACGCGGGATCTCCCCACGGGCCCGAGCAATCGTACACGCGGATGGGTTCGTTCTTCTCAATCCGACCATCCGAATGCTCGGTGTCCGAGAGTCGGATCTCTCGCATCGGGACTTTCACGTCGGGATGAATTTCACCGGGGACGTAGATCCGCGTTGAATTGGGAAAAATCGTCGGATCATTCTCAATCGCTTGAATCTCGTCCGCGTTATCGATTTCCTCTGTAAACTGGCCTGTGTAATCGCCTCGCTGTTTCGCGTTCTCAGGCACACTTTCGTTCGACTGCTCGTTTTCTTTAATAATGTCGAGAACGGGCGTTGGTTGTTTGGGTGCGTTCATCGTTTTCCCTGTAAGGTGACAACGGGAAAACAGACGCAGAAAGAGAGAGTGGGCTGCCCTTTACAGGAGAATTCACCACCTCGCTCCCTTCGTCGGTATGACCCGAATCAGGTTCAAAGGGTTACTCCAGTCGATACCGGAATTCTCAGTCCGTTTCGGACACCCCCGCGTTGATTACAAGTATGACGCTTGCCCGGGTTTATTCAAGCTTCAGGCCGAAAGAACAACAAAAAGACAGGCTCTGTGGACAAGACAAGAAATACAGGCACGCCATGGAAACGAGTGGATATTCCTGCTTACCGCGAGCACTCAGCTGTGCTTCGAGCTTTTATTTGCAATTGCCCACCAGAGCCTGACCTGCGGACACGGACTTTCGCGTTGCCAGCAAGTGACCTGATGCACGAAAATAGACGGTTTAATCCGCCGATGCCAAGGCAAATGCTGGATTCAATCGTAAAATCCAAGAAAGGTTGCCGCAGAACAATGCGTCTGCCTAAGATACCGAAGCATTCCGATCCGATGAAGATTTCGTTTTGCGAACATGATCTATTAACCTCACCATCAAGGCCGACTGGTTCAATCCGAGGAATTCCGTGGGAAGTTTTTTCAATTCTAACGCTGCTGTCAACAAACTCGCTGCACTCGCTTTTGTGGTAATCGTTTTGTTGGCGTTTTCGAACTGCGCGGTGGCTCAGCAATCAAATAGCGGAATCACGCTCGACATCGGTTCCCAAGCTCCTTCTTTGCAAATTGAGAATTGGCTTAGCGACCGTGACGGAGCATTCGAACCCATCACGGATTTTGAAGATGGAAAAATTTATGTCGTCGAGTTCTGGGCGACGTGGTGCCCACCTTGCGTTGCCAGCATGCCCCACCTCGCTGAGATGCAGGATAAGTACATCGACAATGGGGTTCAGATTATTAGCGTCAGCGACGAGGAGTTGATCACCGTCAAAAGATTCCTGAAAAAGAATGTGCCGGGCGAGGACGAGCTTACCTACAACCAGCTGACCAACGCGTACTGTCTGACCACTGATCCAGATGGGTCGACCAGTCGCGATTATATGGAGGCAGCCGGGCAGAGCGGAATTCCAACCGCATTCATCGTTGGCAAATCCGGACTGATCGAGTGGACGGGGCATCCGATGAAAATCGACGAACCGCTTGAACAGATCGTTGCTGACAACTGGGACCGTGACGCGTTCCAAGAGGCGGTTAAAAAGAAACGTGAACAGGAAGCCGCCATGATGGCGATCATGGGCGAACTGGAAAACTCGATGGCTCAGGTGGATCAAAAACTCGCAGCGGGTGATAACGCGGGCGCATTGGATATTATGAACAATCTGATTGACAACGATCGTTACTCGCAGATGCATGATCGCCTGCTGATGATTCGCGCTCAGCTGGCTTTAACCATGAATGGACCGGAAGCGGTGGCCGCGTTCGACGCAGGTGCCCAGGCGTTGAAAGAATCGCCGGGGGCCTTGAATGAGTTAGCGTGGTCGGCTGTCGAAACGGTCGAAAGCGGAGAACAAGTCCAACCCGATCTGTTAGCAGCAGCACTGAACGCCGCGCAGATGGCCCTGAAAGGAAAACCGGGCGATGTCAGCATCCTCGATACCATCGCTCACTTGTTTCATTTGCAAGGCGACCTGGACAAGGCAATCGAGACTCAGGAAATCGCTGTTGAAAACGCGGGTGACCTCGCGCCTCAGGTTCAGCCTTTTCTGGATCAGCTGAAGGCTGAAAAAGCGGCTCAGTAATTGATCCGCTGGATCGTTGAATCAACGACTGTTTGATTCAGTTGTCGCCCAGGCATACACCGAGGCTGCGGGCCGATTGAATCCATGAATGATCCGTTGGAACCGTTCTGCGTTTTCCGACGATCTCAGCCAGCGGAACCGGTACTGGTTTTTCACCTTTGATGGCAACCATGACTCCGTGTTGCCCTTGTTCAATCAACTTTGAGCAAGCCATCCCCAGTTGAGTCGTCAGGATTCGATCGGCCGATGATGGCGTACCACCTCGCTGGACATGTCCGAGTATGGTGACTCGCGATTCAAGGCCGGTCAGTTTTTCGAGCTCTTCCGAAAGTCGCAGCGTGTTACCCTGGCGACTTTTCTCGACTTCTTCCAGCTCTGCTTTCGCCTGCTTCTTGGCCGACGAAGCGTTTTTGTCGTCGCTTGCTTTCGCTCTGGTCAGGGCTTCATGGGCTTGCTCAAATCGTTTTGCCTGATCGATCGACATGGCTCCTTCGGACACAGCAACGATACTGAATCGACTGCCTCGCTGACTGCGACGGCGAATCGAATCGGCCACATGATTCACGTCGTACGGAATTTCCGGGATCAGAATCACGTCCGCTCCACCTGCGATCCCAGCCCCAAGAGCCAACCATCCCGTATTGTGACCCATGACCTCGACCACGATGATTCGATGGTGACTGTGGGCCGTGCTGTGCAGGCGATCGATCGCCTCGGTTGCGATTCCAAGTGCCGTATCGAAACCAAAAGTCACATCAGTTCCCCAGACATCATTGTCGATGGTTTTTGGAAGCGTGATGACGTTCAGCCCGGCGTTGGCCAGACGAAACGCATTCTTCTGAGTCCCACCGCCACCAATGCAGACGAGGCAGTCCAAATGATGTCGCTGATAGTTTTCAACGACGACCTGAGTCATATCCATCACCTTGTTGCCGACGGACATTTTGTGAGGCTTGACTCGACTGGTTCCTAAAATCGTCCCGCCGACCGTCAGAACTCCGGACAGTTCATCGCCCGTGAGCCGCTTCATTCGGTTCTCGATCAGTCCCTTGAAGCCGTCCAGGAAACCTAAGACATGAGCATCAAAACCAGCGATCGCTGATTTGCCAACACCGCGAATCGCTGAGTTCAGTCCCGGGCTGTCTCCCCCGGCAGTAAGAATTCCGATGGTTTTGCTCATGTGGTTCCTCGCGTTTTACGTGGTCAATCTGGCCGACGTTATACGACCTTTCAAACGTTCCGAAAACCGGTTTGGTCACAGCAAACGACGTCACCGGGACTCAGCTTGTCCAGTCTGGACAGGATTTACAAGATCGACATGATGGTGATCACATACCAGGGCAGCATCCTGTTAATCATGTTCATCCCGTCAAAATCATACGCAACTCATCCTTATGGACACTCCCTTCGCCGCCGACAGAATTGCAAAGCTTGCCGGCGTTGAAAACGTTGAGCGGGTCGAGCCAATCCAGTCGCTCTGGAGTGGCTACGGTGAAATCTCACGAGTTCGATTACGTGATCACAAACGCAAAGTCGAATCCAACGCGATCGTTAAGCATGTCTGCCCTCCGAGTGATCGGAATCACAAGTACGGCTGGGCAACCGATACTTCTCATCAACGGAAACTGAAGTCGTACGAAGTTGAGCTGAATTGGTATCGCGAATTCGCAGCCCGTTGTACCGACTCATGCCGAGTTCCCAATTTCATCGCTGGCCAGAAAATCAACTCGACGTGGCTGATCATTCTTGAAGATCTGGACGCGAGCGGGTTTTCGATTCGGCGAAGTTCGGTCAACGATGCCCAACTGGATGCGTGCCTGGGTTGGCTGGCGAGTTTTCACTCGACGTTCCTGGTCGATACGAAAGCTGATGGAGCGCCCGTTTACGAAGGTCTGTGGCAGACTGGCACCTACTGGCATCTGGCGACTCGGCCGGACGAACTGGTGGCTATGCCCGACGGACGGCTCAAGCAGGCTGCTTCAGCCATCGACGACAAACTGAACAACGCTCGATTCCAGACCGTCGTCCACGGCGACGCGAAGCTGGCGAACTTTTGTTTTTCCGACGACGATCAGGTCGCGGCGGTCGACTTTCAGTATGTTGGCGGCGGTTGCGGCATGAAAGACGTCGCGTATTTCATCAGCAGTTGCTTCAGCGATCACGAATGTGAACAACGTGAAGCCGAACTACTGGAAAGATACTTCCACCATCTGAAAACGGCATTGGCTGCCTCAGGTGGTGATAAAATGTCACTCCAGTTTCCTGAACTAGAAACCGAATGGCGGTCACTGTATGCATTCGCGTGGGCCGATTTTTATCGCTTTCTCGCTGGCTGGTCGCCCGGCCATTGGAAGATGCATGGCTACAGCGAGCGAATGGCGACTAGTGCTTTGTTCCAACTGAAGATTAGGATTGACCGACCGAATCATCATTCCGTGAGCCTCAAAAGCAAAAAATAAAACGAGACCCTCCGCAAGTAACAACCCTAAAAACGAGTTGGAACAAAGCACTAGGGTGCTGCAAAACCTTTAGTCCGGATATTTCATCTGAGATGCAGGCCGTCA
>CAYXWX010000115.1:6655-13398 GCA_964468915.1 uncultured Pirellulaceae bacterium | reverse complement strand
AAAGGCTGAAGCCTTTACTACAAACCCATGCCTACCATCATCGACGGCTACAATCTGATCTTCTCGTGTGGGCTGGAAGGCAAAAGTCGTTCACCCCAGTCGCTGGAAAAAGCAAGAGCACGACTGATTGCGACGGTCGCGGCAAATCAAAACGAATCAGACCGTCGTACAACAACCATCGTGTTTGATGCCAAGCGTTTGCCGATGAAAGAAACGTCGGCCGATTTTATCGTCAAAGGAATCCGAGTTCTGTACGCGATCGATCATGAAGATGCGGACAGCTTGATCGAAGAACTGATCCAGCAGCATTCGACACCAAAGAAGCTAAACGTCGTTTCCAGCGACCATCGAATTCAAACTGCAGCCACACGTCGAAAGGCGATCGCAATCGACAGCGACGACTGGTACGACCAGTTGGTGTCCGGATCCAAGGCTTCGGAAAGCGACGAGTCCAAGCCTGAGTCGGATGAAAAGCAAGCGGCCATTCGAGCACTCAATTCAATTGACTGGGCCAGCGAGTTCGATTCGACCATCAACGACGCTGCAGCATTAATGGAAAAGGATCCTCTGGATGCCCCGGATCAAGTCAACGTCGATCCCTTTCCACCCGGCTATGGCGAGGAGTTGCTGGATTAGCCGTTCTGGACCGTAATCATCTGATCAACTTCTTTAGCGATTGACTTTCCTAACTCAGATATTTCGCCGGCCGACAACAAGGTTTCGAAAACACTGCCGTAACTTTGCAAACCAGAAAGTTGTCAAAAACCGTCTGTCGTTCTCGACGGCAACAGATCCGAGACCGAAGTTCCGGCAGGGCAATGGTTTGCGTGTTGCGGCCTACATCCCGGATGAAAGATCCGGGCTAAACTGGTGTTCAGAAACAAGATTTTGCATCGGATTGGGCCCGTCTGCTGAAATATTTTGGAAATTTGCGATTGGCTATTTCGCACGATCGAGTTTCTCAGATTGAGAAATCCACCGGTATCTCAGACCTTGCAGCTCGATTAGGCAGCAGAACCATCCTCTATTCCAATACCCCGAAAATCGTTGCGATATTGCGGGTTCCTGCGAATGTGAAAACTTGGTTAATCACGCCATTCGCTGATTGAAATTGCGAAATTACTCTGTATTCTGAAAACTTCACCAAAAGAGGCCATTTTAATTCCGAGAACAACTAGACCTGATTCTGAGTGGAAAGAGAGAGTGATTTGATGAAGAAATTTTTGAGTTTGATCGTGGCCGCCGTTGTGGTTATGGGAGGAAGTGTTGAAGGCGATTTAATCATCACGGGTCTTGCGGACCCCGATGGGGGTACTGGCGACGCACTTGAGTTGTACGCCGTAGCTGATATCGCGGATCTTTCCATCTATGGACTAGAAACGGCTGCAAATTCAAACAGTTCTACTGGTTCTCCTTCCAGCACTCTTGCAACGGGTTCGCTGGCAGCGGGAGATTTCTATTATGTAACGTCCGACGATGAGGATTTCACACGATTTTTTGGTTTCGATGCTGATGAAGATTTGAACATCAACATCAATGGAAATGACGCAGTCTTGTTGTACCAAAGCGGTAATGTCATCGATACTGTCCTCGACGATGGCGATGACACTGACGTCCATGGCGACGGCTGGATTTACCGGAATGACGATGAGGGACCAAACACCACATTCACGCTTTCGGAATGGACAGCGTCCACAGACGTTTTGGGTAACAGTAACTCGTCTACCAATGCGGATTCAACGACACCATTTCCCATTGGGACTTACACCCGAGTAGCTGCCATTCCTGAGCCATCAAGTATTGCTCTGTTCGGCTTGGCAAGTGTTGCGGGAATTGTTCGTCGTCGCAAGTAGTGTCCTTATAGGGCTCATTGTGCATTGAAAATTGAAAGGCTAGTCGTGGTAACACGGCTGGCTTTTTTCGTGCGCAGAATGTGGGGCAGGTTTTCAACCTGCCTTTTTGCTGCGAGCGGCTTTCTTCAACGAACGACAGGTCGATCTTCACCAATGATCTACGCTCTACCCAAGAAGCAGATACCAACGATCGGCCTGTCTCGAACCAATGGCTGATCACCGATTGAAACAAAATGCAATCAGCCAGCGAACTGCATCAAAACGCATCGGGGCAGTGATTGGCAGGTTAAAAACCTGCCCCACGAAGAAACCTACGCCACAAGGCAACTCAACCGAGAAAGGCTGAAATCTTGACTACCAACCAAGCACCGTTGGTAGTAGAGCCTTCAGGCTCTTCCAAATCCAGGCTTTCGATTCCTCATGAGTCAACACGTACAATCAGTGCTCAGAAGGCTGAAGCCTTTACTGCGAACCTACGAACCAATCTGCGAGACAATTGCCTTATCGGAAATGTCTTTGCGACACCAGGCTCCGTTCCAGCGAATGCACTTGACGGCTTTGTAGGCTGTGAGCTTCGCGGCGGAGATCGAATCACCCATCGCGGTGACTCCCAGCACGCGGCCACCATTGGTAACGACGTTTCCGTCTGAATCCATCGTGGTCCCCGCGTGGAATACTTTAACGTCCGGTAGCTTGGCAGCCTCGTCCAAGCCGCGAATGACTCGACCTTTTTCATACGGCCCGGGATAGCCCTCCGACGCCATCACGACGCAAATGCTCGGACGTTCATCCCACTCGAGCGGTCCGATCTGGTCGAGTTTCCGGTCGACGGTCGCTTCAATCACATCAATCAGATCCGTTTTCAGCCGGAAAAGTAGCGGCTGGCATTCGGGATCACCGAAGCGAACGTTGTACTCCAGCACGCGAGGCCCTTGCGGAGTCAACATCAAGCCTGCGTACAAGATTCCGCGAAACGGGTTCCGCTGCCGCTTCATGACATGAACCGTGGGAACCAGCACGTGCTCATCCACCCACGCGAGCGTTTTTTCATCGATTGATGGCGTGGGGCAATAGGCTCCCATGCCGCCGGTGTTTGGTCCTTCGTCGTTATCAAAAGCCCGTTTGTGATCCTCGGCCGGAGGCAACGTCAGGATCGTCCGGCCATCGGTAATTGCCAGAATACTGGCCTCGGTGCCCGTCATGCGTTCTTCAATGATCATTCGATCGCCGGCCGAACCGAACTCTTTCCGACGAGCGATCTGGTCAATCGCCTCCAGCACTTCATCCCGATTGCTGCAAACGATCGCTCCCTTGCCTGCCGCCAGACCATCCGCCTTCACGACCAATGGCACATCGTCGGGAGTCTCGGCATATCGCTCGTTCACAAAACGCTCGGCACTGGCCGCGTCGCGAAACTCCTGGAAGTCGGCGGTAGGAACGTCACCCGATCGCAGCACGTTCTTGCAGAAGACTTTGCTACCCTCTAACTGAGCAGCCGCCTTGCTGGGCCCGAACACTCGAAGTCCTTCAGAATCGAACGCATCAACGATCCCCATGCACAAGGGAACCTCGGGCCCCACCACGGTGATACCGACATCATTCGATTTGGCAAACCTCACCAGACCAGCAATGTCGTCTGACGCAAGATCAACATTTTCACAATCGATGGCCGTTCCCGCGTTACCCGGAGCCACAAAGACCCGGTCCACTCGAGAGCTTAGTCCGATTTTCCATGCCAACGCGTGCTCACGTCCACCGTTGCCCACGACCAGTACATTCATTGCTCAATCCGCTAAACTAGGAACCGCTGGTTTGTAGTAAAGCCTTCAGGCTTTTTTCCCAGATCATCATTCGGCCGCCGAAAGGCTGAAGCCTTCACTACGAACCTGAGTTCAAACCGGAAAATGATATTCTGTCCTATCCGGGTTGTCACCCGTGCCGTCAAACTTTGATTGATCCTTCGCTGAAACATGACCCGTAATTCAAAGAACAACCATTTCACCCTGAGTCGCACGCCGAAGCTGTCTGGATCAGGAGTCGCCACTGCGGTCATCTTTTTCGTCCTTCAAGTTTGGTCGGTGACGTCAGCCCAATTGCAAGCGGAGGAGCCGACGGGCTGGGCGAATGTGACGGGCAGAGTTGTGGTCGATGGCGACGTTCCTGAGATTCCAACTGAACGAGTCGGTGCTCACAAGGACCGTGCCGTTTGCCTTGTCGAAGGTGAAATTCCGGCTGACGATCAATTGGTGGTTGGCGATCAGGGTGGCCTCAGAGATGTCTTTATCATTCTGACCGCGCCCGATTCGGGCACCAGGATTCCCATTCATCCGTCGTATCTGAGGAAGGTCGAAGCATCACTGACGTTGGATAACCTGAAATGCCGTTTTCAACCGCACGCGATGGCTGTGATGATCGGGCAACCGATCCTGCTGAAAAACAGCGACTCGGTCGGCCACAACTGCAAAATCGCGTCAATGAACAACGAGCACAATGTAAACCTGCCGGTCGGAGGCCAAGCAACCATCAAACTTGATTCAGAGGATCGAGTCCCGGCGAATGTTACTTGCGATATCCATCCATGGATGGACGCTTTAGTGCTGGCCAAAGAACATCCTTATGTCGCGATTACGAAAACCGATGGCAGCTTTGAAATGAAGAACGTGCCCGCGGGCAACTGGAAGCTTCAATTCTGGCATCAACGATTCGGCTATCTGCGAAAGCTGGAAGTTCCCGGATTTAAGGTTGATCGGAGAGGACGAATCGAGATTCAACTCAGCGAGAGTCAGCCGTTGGATCTTGGCTCCATGGACCTGCCCGCCGATGCGATCCGGTAGATGCTCGCTTCCCGCACATTCAAAACGAGTTTGGGTGGCTTGTTCGCTCCAACGGGTGTGCGACAATTTGACGGGATGGAAAATCGGCCGTGCTTCGCGGGTAGACTACATGGCAGGTTTCCCCTTTTGTTCGCAGGAGTCATCGTTGTTTCGTTGTTCGTTTTTTTGGCTAATCACACTGCCGTTGCTCGTATGCGCAGGTTGTGGGACTGCCGAGCCGCCCGGTTTTCGATTCAATGCGGTGGAGAAGCTCAAACAGGAGCGTCTGTTTCTTGAAGACGGAGAGCAGTTCCCCGATTCGTCTCGCGAAGAAGTGACTTCGATTCTGAACGTGCTGTTCGGCACTCCCGATCAACCTCAATTTCCCGATTCGCCCACACCGATCGTGGATCTGGATCGATTGGAAATGGCGGCAGGTCCGGTCGAAAGCGAAATCGACGGGACGCCCCACGGTCTTTATCGAGAACACTGCGCCCATTGCCATGGAATCTCGGGCGACGGAGCCGGCGCGACCGCTGCCTTGTTGAATCCGTACCCCCGAAACTTCCGCCACGGAAAATTCAAGTTCAAATCAACTCCCCTGCGAACGCCGCCAACCGACGACGACTTGAGACGCATTCTTGCCAACGGAATCCCAGGGTCCGCCATGCCGTCTTTCCGACTGTTACCGCAACGGGAAATTGACGCCCTGATCGACTACGTAAAGTACCTCTCGATGCGAGGCCAATTCGAACGCACGCTGCTTGCCGAAATCAGCGCACTCGATGGCGAATCGCTTTTTGAAATCGAAGACGATGACGACGCTGCCGAGATCGGAAACATGTCCGCTGCCCAAATTCTGGACGCGATCGGGCCGGAGCTGTGGGAGGACATTGTCGCTCGCTGGCAAAAAGCCGATCAACGCATCACCACGGTTCCCGCAGCCCCTGCCAGTTTTCAGATCGGGCATGATGAACATGGCGATCTCACGACAAAAGGACGCGAGCTGTTCTTCACCAAGGGTAATTGCACTCAGTGCCACGGTGAAACAGCCTCTGGAGATGGCTCGACGGTCAACTTCGATGACTGGACCAACGACTGGTTGAAAACGCCCGGCGTTGATCCGTTCGATCGAGAAACGTGGAAGCCGTTCATGGCACTGGGAGCGCTAAAACCTCGTCAAGTCAAACCGCGCAATTTGAACCTTGGAGTTTTTCGGGGTGGTGACTCGGCGGAAGATATTTACCGCCGCATCGCCAACGGAATCGAGGGCTCGCCCATGCCCGCTTCGGCAGCTCTTTCCAGCGATGAGATCTGGGCGTTGGTTGCGTACGTGAAGTCACTGGTCCACGCCAACGACCAATTCGCCTCCCCCTGAATCGGATTGAACTTCATTCATGAACCGATTCTGGAGCATCCTGTTCATTCTGGTACCGCTGTTCGCGTTTGTCACGTTGATTTTGGCCTGCTTTGAAGTCGTGCCGCTTTCGATGTTGGGACTGCCTGAATCGATCACGGCATCAGGGAAATCGATCGATTTCCTATTCCGGCTCGTTCATGCTTTGTGCGCAGGCGTTTTGCTGATTACCAGCGTTGCCATCGCATGGTCAGTATGGAAGAGTGAAACCAATGCTCCCATCGATGGCAACTACGCCAGATCAAACATTTTGCTGGAACTGACGTGGACGCTGATCCCGGGAGCATTGCTGCTGTGGCTGGCGTATTACCAACTGGACGTCTGGACCGAGGCTCGATTGGATCCACCGACCGAGGTCATCGGTCAGCAGACGGTTGCCATGCGTCCTATCGTGCTGGTGAAAGCCCGACAGTACGGATGGGAGTTCCATTACGCAGGTAAGGATCAGAAAATCAGAACCGCAGATGATGTTTACGTGGAGAATCTGCTGGTGGTTCCAGCTGACCGCGATGTCGTGATGGAACTGGAAAGTCGCGATGTTATTCACAGCTTCTTCGTGCCTGAGTTACGATTGAAACAGGACATCGTGCCCGGCATGCAGCATCGGATCTGGTTCAACGCGAAACCCGACGATGAGCTTGAGGTTCTTTGCACCGAACT
>CAYXWX010000115.1:0-6555 GCA_964468915.1 uncultured Pirellulaceae bacterium | reverse complement strand
CTCAATCCGTCCTCCACGCACCACCGAGTCATTGGACTCTGGTATTTGTTTTCCTGCTTGATCTGGCTGGGAATCGGAGGCCTGTTGGCGTTGGCCATTCGCTGGCAACTGGCGTGGCCTTGGTCGAACATGCCGGTCTTCGGCAGTTGGCTGTTCGCGGACACCGGCGGCACGATCACTCCTGAGTTTTACACCGTGCTGTTCACGATGCACGCGTCGGTGATGATCTTCTTTGTGCTGATTCCAATTCTGACCGGAGGTTTCGGCAACATTCTGATCCCTGCGATGATCGGTTCCAGATCGATGGCTTTTCCACGGATCACTCAGCTTGCATTCTGGTTAGTTTGGATTGCGTTCGGTGCAATGGTGCTTTCCTTTTTGACACCCGGGCAAGGTTCCGCTTCCGGGTGGTCAGCCTACGCACCGCTGAGCATTCTCGGAGGCGACGCCGGAATGAGCGAAGCAAGCGGCAGCAGGATTGCTCAAGCTTGGTGGCTGACAGGTATCTTCCTGACCAGCATTTCGTCGCTGCTGGTTGCGATCAACCACGCCACGACGATTCTGCAAATGAGAACCATCGGCATGAGCATGTACCGCTTGCCGGCAACGGTTTGGGCGATGCTGGTCACGTCGGTGATGCAGTTGTTCTCGCTACCGATTCTGATCCTCGCGTCGGTCATGCAGTGGACCGACATCGTGTTGGGAACTGGCTTCTTTATTCCGGCGGGATCGGCCAATGAGATTGCGGGCGGTCAGGTTCTGCTATGGCAACACCTCTTCTGGTTCTACGGGCATCCTGCGGTCTACATCATGATTCTGCCAGTGATGGGAATGGTTTCCGACATGATTTCCTGTTTCGCTCGCAAGCCGCTGTTTGGTTATACCTCGATGGTCTGGTCCAACATCGCCATCGCGTCGCTCGGTTTTATCGTCTGGGGACACCACATGTTTGTCTCCGGCATGAACTTCACGATTGCCATGTCATTCATGGTTTCGACGATGCTGATCGCACTGCCCAGCGGCATCAAAGTGTTCAACTGGATCGGCACATTATGGGGCGGACGACTGCAACTGACCACTCCGATGTTGTTCAGCATTGGATTTGTTTCCATGTTCATTATCGGTGGGTTGTCGGGAGTGGTCATGTCGGTGCCGCCCGTTGACGTGGTTTTGCACGACACTCATTACGTCGTGGCTCATATTCATTACGTGCTGTTCGGTAGCAGCGTCCTCGGGATATTCGGCGCGGTTTATTTTTGGTTCCCGCTGATGTTCAAACGCTCGATGAACGAGTGGCTGGGCAAATTGCATTTCCTGACAACGTTTGTTTTCCTCAATGGCACGTTCCTGCCGATGCATCTGCTCAGCCGAATGCCTCGCCGATACGCGGACCCGTATGCGGGTTCCCTGGCCGAATTTTTACCACTTAATCAGTGGATCACGTGGTGTGCGATGGGAATGGCGGCCAGCCAGCTGATATTTCTGGGGAATTTTCTGTGGAGCATGCGGTTCGGCACTTTGTCGCAGTCAAATCCGTGGCGATCCAACGGGTTAGAATGGGCGTGCGGGGATTGGGTGGGTGTCGAAGACGAAACCGAGCCGCCGGAAGTGTTACGATGGCCGTATGAGTACGGCTCGCCCAACCGGGAAACCGATTATTTCCCGCAGTGGGAAACATCAGACGGACTAAGTCACCCAAACGGTTGAACCGCGATCGATCGACAAACTCAAAAGCCTTTGCATCTGGAATGATTCAACAACCCGAAAACTTACCTCCCCGCTGGCCTCATCGATTGGCATGTCTGCTGGCAGCGATTGTCTTCCCCCTGATCTGGGTCGGTGGGCTCGTGACCACAACCGATGCTGGCATGGCCGTCCCCGACTGGCCCGGAACCTACGGATACAACATGTTTCTGTATCCAATCGAGACATGGCTTTACGGTCCATTTGATCTGTTCATCGAACATGGACACCGGTTACTGGGCGCGTTGGCTGGATTGATTGCGATCGCGCTGGTCGTGGTCACCTACCGCACCGAGCCGCGAACCTGGGTGAAGCGATTCTCGGTCATCCTGTTGGCCTTGGTGATTTTTCAAGGTTTGCTGGGAGGTCTTCGTGTTGAACTTTTCGCACGCTGGATTGCTCGAATTCACGGCTGTGTCGGTCCGGCATTTTTCGCCGCCGTCGTCGCATTTTGTGTCGCGACCTCACGATGGTGGTATCGCCAGATGGAAACTCGACAGAACACCCGGTTACGAAGCGGCTGGATCTGGTTGCCCATCATCATGCTGGGAATTTCTTACGGCCAGCTGGTCATCGGAGCGTTCCTGCGACACATTGATGAAGCGGCTCCGCCTGACGCGTACAAATGGTTGATCGTGGCACACATTTCGGTTGCGATCCTGATCGCGTTCGGCACGTTCATGCAGTGGGTGATTACCCGGCAGTCACTATTCCGTGGCGCAGGTGTCCGAGCATCCGCCAACGTGCTGATGCTGCTGGTTTTGAGCCAGATTTCGCTTGGGTTTGGCACTTGGGTGGTCAAATTTGGTTGGCCAGGCTGGTTCCGTCAGTTCAACTTTGCGGCTCATTTCATTGTTCCTGAGAAAAGTCTGCTGCAAATGAATTTGATCACTGCTCATGTCGTGGTCGGTTCGTTAATATTGGCGTTCTGGACCGTCCACGCGTTTCGTTGTAACCGGCGATTTTCGGCAGCCCCGAAGGCTGGGAATATCAGCGTGGGTAGCTCCCACAACCAAGCGGACGTCCAACCGATTGCCGCCATCAATTCCTGATACGACAGATTCGATCAAACCCATGACGGAAACGTCCATTCAATCCGGTTCTGAAACTGCTGGCGCGCCTGCGATGACATCCTCAGCCCAAACATCGCGCCGCGAAGCGTACGTTGAATTGACCAAACTCCGAATTTCGGTGATGGTTCTGTTTACCTTTGCTGTGCCGGCAATTCTTGAAGCAGGCGCCAATCTGGACATCATGGTTTTGCTTTCCGCCATGGTTGGCATGTTGCTGCTGGCCAGTAGCGGTAACGCGATGAACATGTACATCGAACGTTACACCGATTTTCTGATGCCGCGCACGTCCGATCGTCCTTTGCCTGCGGGTAAGTTGTCGGCGACCGAGGTCGCGACCTTTGGCGCCGTGACGCTGGGTGCTTCGCTGGGGATTCTGCTGGCCTGCACCAACTGGCCAACGACCATTCTGGGACTGGTCAACTGGATCCTTTACGTGTTTATCTACACGCCACTGAAACGTCACCATTGGATCAACACGGAAATCGGATCCATCGCAGGTGCCCTGCCCGTCCTGATGGGTTCACTGGCGACCACAGGCACGATTGGCGTGATTGGATGGTCATTGTTTGCCGTTTTGGTCTTCTGGCAGTTTCCTCACTTCATGGCGATCGCCTGGAAGTATCGCGAACAATACAAAGCGGGTGGATTACAGATGTTGACAGTCGTTGATCCAAGCGGTCTGCGTGCGGGCCGCAAGTCGGTGATCACGGCGGTCTTGCTGATCATGACGAGCCTGGTGCCAGTCATTCTGTTGCCGACGATCTGGCACATCGTCATTTTCAGCCTGGTCTCTGTGGCACTTGGCTGGCCTTACCTGAAGGCGTCCATCATCTTCGCGAGGAATCGCAATGATCAGACCGCGCGTTCGTTGATGCTTTCCTCGCTGCTCTACCTGCCGCTGTACATGCTGGCTTTGGTGATCGCCTGCTGGACGTAATGTGAGCTGAACTCACAACGCGGACAGCAGCAAATAGAAGAACACGCCAAACACTGCCGCCAGTGGTAGCGTGGCGACCCACGAAAGTAAAATCGTGACGATCGCTTTCACTCGAGCTCCACCGGTCACGGCACCCAAACCGAACAACGATCCGCAACTGACGTGAGTCGTCGAGACGGGCAAGCCAAATCGACTGGCGCCGATCACGATCAAGCCGGTCACAACGTTCGCGGTAAATCCTTGCCCGTGGTTCATCGCGGTGATCTTGTTGCTCATCGTTTCGGCAACGCGTCGAGCACTGATCAAACCGCCGGCCGCAATCATCAGGCCAATGGCAATCAGTGAACTGGTCACTTCAAACATCGGAGCCAGCAAAAGCATGGCCGCCATCTTCGGAGTGTCATTCAATCCCCGAGCGAAACTGACCATGCCTGACGATAAAAAATGTGCCCGGTCCAGAGTAGACGCGGCATCCATTCCCATTACCGAACCGCTGTATCGGTTCTGGCACGTCGCGACCTGCCCGATAGACGCTGTCAACTTTTCAGCCCTTTCAAATGCGATCAGCTGACAGTTTTTACCAACCGCTGGAACAACTTCTACCGTCTCTGATCCGATGCACAAGCAGTACTCGCTTGTCACGCCCGAGCGAACTCGCAACCATCGTAGCAGCGGGTAGAGAAGCGACGTCACAATCACCGCAATGATCGGGCTGGTCAACAGAGGGATCATGAACTTGGAAGACAGCGTTTCCACATTCACCGCCGATCCCGCGAACAGGCCGGTTCCCAAAAGTGCTCCCATCAGACTGTGAGTCGTCGAGACGGGCATTCCCAACCGTGACGCGATCAACACGGTTGCTCCGGCTGCCAGCGCGACGGACGCGGCGAACTGAGGCTGGGCGGCAATGGCGTCGTCGATCAATCCTTTGCCGCCGAACGATTTGATCAGACTACCAGCAAGTAGCAGTGCCGCGACCGAACCAAGCAAAGTCGTCACGGTCGCCCACAACAATGCCTTGCGATAATCCGTCGTTCCACTTCCGAAAAGCGTTGCGACCCCTTTAAAGTTGTCGTTGGAACCATTCGCGTAAGCAACACACAACGCCGCAACCACGATCACAATAAATATCATTGCAGTCCGTTTCAATCAGATATCACACTCGCCGCACGAAACCCGAGATTCGATTCATCGGTTGAGTCAGCTTACCTTTGCCTCGCCTCAATCGAACCCTTAGCCGTGAAAAACAACCGAACTTGATTGTGCCTGTCGCCGACACTCAAGACAATCGCAAGTGTACCTGACAATGTGAATTCTCTTACCCCGGTACGCTGGCTCACGAATTGAGCCTCTTTGGGCAACCTCTATCGCGGTCGACTTTCTGAAATTTTGACTGGGGGACATTTCAAAACTGGCTTTTGGACGTAGCGGGCGAAGCTGCGAGCCCATTTTTCGCCGAAAAGCAGTTGCGAGACTCATGGCTTCGTCCACGACAGGCCGCTCAGACTTGGGTTTTGAAATATCCTTCCACAGTGACGGCCAACCGAGTCGGCAGTCCCCACCCGGCCGCCTCTCGGCATGCTGAGACAGCGTCCAGATGTTCACAAACGGTGCGACACCGGTGATACTGTTGTTTCATGGATACGCATCGTGGTCTGAAACCGAAAACGTTTTGCAAAGAGACAATCAACTATTACCAATTAGCACGAATCAGTTTGGCTGGTGGCTGCTGCTGTCTGCTCAGATGATGATGTTCGCCGGAGTGATCGGATCTTCGTGTGTGCTCAGATCTGGCGTGCCTGCTGAACGATGGCCTGAACCGTCGTGGGTGAAAAGTCACTGGTGCATCGCGATGGTGACGATCGTTTTGCTGACGCTGATCTGCTGGTTTTTGACCAGGGCGAAGCAACACCCCGCGGTCGATGCTCAAGGCAACGCGGTTGGTCTTCCATGGAAAGCCTTTGCTTTGGCATGTGCGGCGATGAACCTTTGCGTTGTCGGACTCGATCTTCAAAGCAAGACTTCGCTGGGACTCGTTCCAAGTCGTGATCGAGCGATGGTGTATGACCGGGCCGACCTGAGTTACCTTTCTGCAGTCTCAGCCGCCGCGAATGATCGTGTCGCGGTTTTGGAAACAAATCAAACGTCAGAGGCAGAACCAACTTCGGCCAGGCAGCTGGAACGCTGGAAAGTCGTTCGTGATGGCCTGATCACGTGGACACGTCAGACCGTCGGACGCAGTGATGATCCGATGATGCGAGAGCTGAGTCTGGCAGGGATGGCCGACCAGATCTATCGAACGAATCCTGATCCTCGCCTCGCGAAGTTTGCCGACGATGAAGCGGCCGATGCTGAAAACCGCTTGCAAACGGCCGAAGCTGAACTGGAAGCGATGGGTAAGGACGAAGAAACACAGAAACAAATCCTGACGCAAGAGATCAATTGGCTGAGGCAACGGCTGAGCTATCTTGATTCAATCTCTGACGAAGACAATCCGGTTCAGGAATTGATGAAACAGTATCTGCCAAAAGTCATTTCCGGAGGTCCGACGTGGATCTCGAACTACTGGCTGTTGACCGGATTCCTGTTCCTGCAACTTTTGGTCGGTTCTTGCCTGTTGGCCGCCGTCAGCATTCGCCGCGAGGACTTCGACGATTCCAAAAAAATGATATCGCTACAAAACGTCACAGCTTACTGGTATTTCGTTGCCGCAACAGGAATCATTGTATCGGTGCTTGTCTGGATCGTCTGAGTGATATGTGACCCTACATTTTGACAGGATCTACAGGATGAACATGATGA